>NZ_JAGEMH010000012.1:0-123306 GCF_040148795.1 Sagittula sp. NFXS13 | reverse complement strand
TCCAGGTGCGTGTCGCTGTGCTTAACCGCTACACCGCTCTTGGCATGCCTGTCACAGAGCCCGTGGGGTAACTCCGTCCGGGGAAGGGGGAAGTTCGGCCAGACTTCGATTTGTGCAACAAAGCCCAACAAAGCCCGTCAGACTTGAAAACACCCACCAAAACGGGCAAGCTCCCTCTATCGCCAAGCTACTTAACAAATATCAGATAAAACATGGGAATGACACGGACAAAAATGACATAGACTGGTCGTCAGCTGAAAACGGCCGGGAAGCTTTCAAGGACGAGGATGATAGGATCCAAGCTGACGGTGGAGTGGAAAATGAAAATAACCACAACCAGCGCACCTCACCCGTACGCAAATACAACAAGGAAGACTAAGTTGCGGACAAAAAATGAAGTTTTTGCCGAAAACGAAGCTATTCTAAAGCGACTCACCTTGGATGGCGTAGAAATGTCAAACAAGAAGGATTTCGATTTTCGAGTAGCTTTGCCCTCTAGAGAAGACTGTGTCCGGGTCCGGGAGAAGTTCCAAGCAAATTTCGCGACATTGAACAAAGGAGCGATGTTCGTTTACATTAAGGAACCAGACGGAATGCAGCTCTCCTTCTCTATTAAAATGCTGCCGCAGGCTGAGATTATTACCGAGATCGAAACTGAGTTAGCTTTGGCAGCCCATGATTTTGAAGGCGTCGAAGTTACATGGGAATTTCAAGAGTAGTGAAGCCCTAACAGGCTGCTGAAAAACTCAACATCCGAAACGCATGTTGTCGCGCGCCCAGCCCGATACTCGGAATAGAACCCGCCCCATTGAGCTTATTCCGCTTCAAGAGATCTTGGCCGAGCCGATGATCGAGTTCTTGGTGAAGCACGAAGTTGGCAATTTTGTGGGCTTTGTTGCACAAAACGCCTTGAGTGGATTCATCTCGTGAATCCAGCAAGATAGCTGGAGGCCATGAGCAGTTGGGCCCCTACGAAGTATAAAACCAAGAACTGGTCTACTTACAATGAAGCGTTGAAGCGTCGCGGATTGCCTTCAATCTGGTTTGATCCTGAGATGACGTGGACCCCGCGGCAAGCGGCAAGCGCGGGCGACGGTGCCAGTTCAGCGACGCTGCCATCCAGACTTTCTTGACGATAAAGGTGTTGTTTGGCCTGCAGCTTCGGCAGACGACAGGCTTTGTTGAGAGCTTGTTGAAGTCGGTCGGTTTAGATTGGGCGGCGCCTGATTTCAGCACCGTGTGCCGTCTTCAAAAGGCATTGAACGTGAGTTTGCCCTATCGTAGGGGAAACGGCCCGCTGAACCTTTTGACCCCCTCCCGGGACATCACCGCGTGATGCCCTGCCGGGCGGTGGATAGCACCGGCATCAAGGCCGAGGGTGAAGGCGAGTGGAACGCGCGCAAGCATGGCGGCCCCAAACGCCGGATTTGGCGCAAGATACATATCGGGATCGACGAGGAAACCCTGGAGGTTCGGGCTGTCGAGGTCACGACCAGCAATGTCGGAGACGCGCCCATGCTGCCGGAACTGCTGGGCCAAATCCCGTTGGATCAGGAGATTGGATCGGTGACCGGAGACGGGGCCTACGATACGCGCAAGTGCCACGACGCGATTGCCGCCCGAGGCGCTCACGCAGTCATTCCGCCGCGCAAGAACGCCAAGCCGTGGAAACCGACAAGCCCCGGGGCCATTGCCAGAAACGAAGCCGTGAACGCATCAAGATACTTGGGGCGCGCCCTATGGCGACGATGGAGCGGATACCACCGCCGAAGCCGCGTCGAAACGAAGATGCATTGTGTGAAGCTGTTGGGGCAGAGCCTCATGGCGAGGGACTTCGACAGGCAGGTCGCAGAAATCCAAGTCCGCATCGCCGTCCTTAACCGCTACACCGCTCTTGGCATACCCGTCACAGGGGCCGTAGGATAAATCCGTTCGGGGAAAGGGGATGTCCGCCCCTCAGGCCATTTGTGCAACAAAGCCCGCGAAGGCCCAGCGCATCCACCTCATGTATCCATTCGCAGAACTCCTCTTGAAAGGCCTCGGTGCGTGGAAACCAACGCGCCACGTAACTCTTCCCGTTTTTTGCCCGCATGACGGTGCCGTCTTGCCGGGCTGTCCTGGCCAGCGGATCGATGTGTTTGCGCCGCAACGTGATCAGCGCATCCTCGCGCAGCCCTGTGACAAAAGTCGCGGCGAAAATCGCGCGATCTCGCCGGCCCTTAAGAGTAGAGGACCGCATTGCCGCAAGCGCGCGCTCGGCTTGTTCAAGCGTCGGGTAAGGTTTTGCAGGTTTCTCGTCGGCTTTGGCGCGGAAACCCTTAGGCAAATCGAGCCAGCCGTCCAGCTTGGCCAGATGGCGGTGGCCGGGCTGCTTTGCAAGCCACTGGAAAAAGGAGGCCACATGCGAGGCGCGATGGGCCAGTGTGCTGCGGCTTAGCCCTCCTTCCTCTTTGGACATACGGCTCCGCTCCATAAGCGCATCTCGGTAGGAAGCAGCGTCATCAGTGGTGATTTGTGCAAAAACCTTACCGTTAAGGTGGTTCTCAAAGTCGCGGATCGCAGCCAAATGCGCGGCCTGGGTCTGTTTGGCGAAGCGACCTGCCCAGCCCTGCCATTGATGCAGGACCCGGTCATTCTGGCTGTGATTTTCCAAGACGTTAGGCGCTGCGTTCCCAATATCACCGTAAACAGGCCCATATATTTCGTCTCGAGTGTCCTCGGTCGTGTTGGGAACCGCCCGATTCCGGAGCATGTCGCACTCCGTCTCAGACAGGATTTTTTGCACGGTAGCGGCGCAATCGGGACAAGCCGCATTGGCCAAGATGGCCCCCTTAGGCGTGGACGCGAACGACATTAATTCCGGGTCCGGAAAGCTTGCGGCCTTGCACGCGAAGCATTTGAATTCGCAGGGCCTAAGGTGGGTTCGGTTGCGCATTCGACGTTCGCGCTGAAACCTGTTCAGTTCCGCACCGCGAAAAAGCAGAGGGGTCTTTGCGTCGCCGGCAATCAGGCCGTGCTTGAGCCAGTTGCTGACGGTATTTTGGGAGACGTTGTAAAGCTTCATTACCTCTTCGACCGAATACACGAAACAGGCGCTTGCTGCATTCGGCTTGTACCGGCGGCTCATTTGCGGCCCCCTTCCGCACGCAAGCCTGCTTCGAAGGCAAGAAGATCCTGAAGGCGCCAGCGTGTGACGCCCTGAGACAGCTTGATCGGCGCAGGAAACCCGTTGTTGGGATCGTTCGACCAGCGCCAAACCGTTGGTCGGGAGATAGAAAAGCGTTTTCCGACATCGCGGTCAGTCAGATACTGAGGCGCGTCGGCCCGTGCCGGGTGCAGTGGCACTTTGGTTGAATGGGAAACAGGCGCGGCGTTGTTTGACCGCTTGGGTGTATTTTGCTCGGGGACTTTGCCCGAGGCCACCACCGGAGTGTCAGAAAACAGGTCTTTTTGATTTGGATGATCGCACGACATGCGCCAGCCCTCCCACGTTTTGGGATTGAAGGTGCAGCACATCATGCGCTGTTATGGAATGGACCCACCTGACATCAGGTGAGCACCTGTGAGTAAGCATGGGTCTGATTGCAGCCGCATGCAAGCGATAATTCTGAGAAAATCAAATGTGGGGCTGGATGTGGGGCCAGCTTATCGCTTACCTCTATTGCTCAACGAAAACAAACCCTTAAGTGTTTGTTTGGCGGAGAGACAGGGATTCGAACCCTGGGACCCCGTGAAGGGTCAACGGTTTTCGAGACCGCCCCGTTCGACCACTCCGGCACCTCTCCGCGGTCTGGGTAGGGGGCGTTTAGACAATACGGTTCGCGGGCGCAACCGTGATTTTGACAGTTTTTCGCCAATGTTCACGACAGGCACCGCTGTGAACTTGTTGCCGCCTCCGCAGCAAGCTACCTCTGGTGCGAAGCAAACCGACAGAGGATCCCATGGCATCATTGACCCCCATCGCCTGCGTGCTGCGCCGCCTCGTGGTGATAGGCCTGCTTTTTATGACCTGCCTCGGACCTGCGCGGGCTGAGCCGGTAGATGATCTTTTGGACGCGCTGCAGATCGACGCGATGCTTGGTATCATGCGGGAAGAGGGGATAGCTTACGGTCGCGACCTCGGAAATGACATGTTCATGGATGGTTCGAACCCACGCTGGCAAGAGCTTCTGGCCGAGATCTATGATCCCGAAAAGATGCAGATCATCATGCGCCGCTATTTCGATGACATGCTCGATCAGGCGGACATGAAGCCTCTCGTTGCCTTCTTCGACTCGGAAACCGGGGCGGAGATCGTAGAGCTCGAGCTGAGCGCACGGCGCGCCATGATCGATGATGGGGTCGAAGAGGCGGCGCGGAGTGCCTACCAGTCCGCGGATACTGAAAGCGCTCGACTGCAGCAGATCACGCAGTTCATCGAAACCAATGACCTTCTGGAGGCGAATGTGGCAGGCGCGCTCAATGCCTCCTTCAAGTTTTACAGTGGTCTCGTGGACGGTGGCGGCCTGGAGATGAGTGAAGGCGAAATTCTCTCGGATGTTTGGGCGCAAGAGGCGGAGACCCGCGCTGACACGCGCGAATGGTTGTATGGCTTCCTGATGCTGGCGTATGAACCGCTGTCCGACGATACGCTCGACGAGTACATCGAGATCTCCGGCACGCCGGAAGGTCGAGTTTTGAACCGCGCGCTCTTTGCCGGGTTCAACGCGATGTACGATGAGATCAGCTATGCCCTGGGGTTGGCAGCGGCGCGTCAGATGCAGTCGCAGGAGCTATAAAACCCAGCCTGCATGCTGCGTGTGCAGGCTTGACAGGGCAGGGAGGCTGGCGTAACAGCAGCCTACCATTGGACGGGGCTCAGGCCCCGCCTTTTGTTTTTTACACCCGCCCCAAGTGGGCAACTCACATCACGTCTTGAGAAGAGACGCGCCGTTCGAGGCAGGGATATCCGTCCCGCTCAACACCTGACACATCCGGATCAACCGGGGTATTCAGGGGCCACAGAACGCGGCAAAGAAAAGGATACGCGTATGTTCGCGGTGATGAAAACCGGCGGCAAGCAGTACAAAGTTCAGGCAGGGGATATCCTCCGCGTGGAGAAGCTTGCGGCTGATGCGGGCGAAACCGTCCAGTTCAACGAAATCCTCATGATCGGTGGCGATTCTGTGACCGTTGGTGCGCCCCTCGTGGCTGGCGCCGGTGTTCAGGCAGAAGTCGTTGACCAGATCAAAGGCGAAAAAGTCATTCACTTCGTCAAGCGTCGCCGTAAGCACAGCTCGCAGCGTACCAAAGGTCACCGTCAAAAGCTGACCCTCGTCAAGATCACAGAGATCCTGGCCGAAGGCGCTGACAAATCCGGCGTAAAGGCCGCTGCTGGCGCAGGTTCTGTCCCGAAAGCGTCTTCGCGTTCCGCAGCGCCTGCCGCCGCAGGCGACGATCTGACGAAGATCACCGGTGTCGGCCCTGCCGCTGCCAAGAAACTGAACGAAGCCGGCATCAACACCTACGCCGACCTCGCTGCTGTGAACCCCGACACGTTCGAGGCCACAAAGGTGAAGGCGGAGTGGGTCGAGCAGGCAAAAGAGCTGGCGTAAGCCGCTGTTATAAGGAGAGAGACACATGGCACATAAAAAGGCAGGCGGTTCCTCCCGCAACGGTCGCGACTCCGCTGGACGCCGTCTTGGCGTCAAGCTGTACGGCGGTCAGGCAGCCATTCCTGGCAACATCATCGTCCGCCAGCGCGGCACGAAGTTTTGGCCGGGTGAGGGCGTTGGCATGGGCAAGGATCACACGATCTTCGCCACTGTTCAGGGCGCGGTGACCTTCAACAAAGGTTTGAAGGGTCGCACGTTTATTTCGGTGATGCCAAAGGCCGAGGCTGCGGAGTAAGCCGTTCTTCACGTCTGAAGACATACAGACAGGGGATCGGCCAGCCGGCCGGTCCCCTTTGCCGTTGTTGGCCGATGGGGAGTGCGGCCACAGATCGGACGGAAACGTTCGTCACCCAATCCCTTCGATGCGAGGGGCGCACGGAGGAGAGTGCAGATGGGCCTTGATACAACAATGACGCAGCCAACGGTGGAAACCGAACGGTTTGACCTGCGCCCTGTACGCCGCGCCGATATGGGGTTGTGGGAAATGTACGCGTCCGATGCTCGCGTTGCGACCATGACGCCGACGATACCGCACCCGCTGCCACCCGGCACGGCAGAAAACTTTGTCACACTGGCGATGTCTACAGACCGCGAAATAGATTTCTGGACCATGGACGGCACGAAGTCCGGCAATTCAGAGTTCATGGGTGTGATCAAGCTGCTCCGGATGGACCGGAACCAGTCCGAAGTGCGCTATTGGGTGGCTCCGCCGTTCTGGAACACCGGTTTGGCGTCGGAGGCGGTGCGTGCCTTGGTAGACGCGAATCCGATGTCCAACGAAACCATGTTCGCATCGGTGTTTCAGGACAACCCGGCTTCCGCCAAGGTTCTTGTGAACTGCGGCTTCGAATACATAGGCGATGCAGAGAGCTTCTCGATCGCGCGCAATGCCACGGTCCCCACCTGGACCTATCTCAACAAGCTGACCTGATCCGCGCTTCGGTTCGGGCACCAATCATTCGCGGACTTCGACCGGCAGGCACAGCGCGGTGTCCTTTGTGATAGCGGTCTGCTGACGTAGGCGGGGATAGTGTCCCCGACCAACGCAGCGGGCCGCTTGTGACGCCGCTCAAACCGGTCTAAACCCCGCTCAAACCTGTCCGAAAGCCCTGATGCCATGAAATTCCTCGATCTCTCCAAGGTTCACATTCGCTCCGGCTCTGGCGGAAATGGGTCCATTTCATTCCGCCGCGAGAAGTTCATTGAATATGGTGGCCCGGACGGTGGCGATGGCGGTAAAGGTGGCTCTGTCTGGGCGGAGGCTGTTGACGGGCTGAACACGCTGATCGACTTCCGCTATCAACAGCACTGGTTTGCACAAAACGGGCAGGGTGGCATGGGCCAAGTCCGCACCGGCAAAACCGGCGAAGATATCGTTCTGAAAGTGCCGGTCGGCACGGAGATCCTCGAAGAGGACGAAGAAACCGTCGTCGCGGATCTGTCGAAGCTGGGCGACCGGGTTTTGCTGGCCAAGGGCGGCAACGGTGGCTGGGGCAACCTGCACTTCAAAACCTCGACGAACCAGGCACCGCGTCGTGCCAATCCCGGTCAGGAGGGGATTGAACGCACGCTTTGGCTGCGGCTGAAACTGATCGCCGACGTGGGTCTTGTGGGGCTGCCGAACGCGGGCAAGTCGACCTTCCTCGCGGCGACGTCGAACGCGCGGCCCAAGATCGCTGATTATCCGTTTACGACGCTCCACCCCAACTTGGGCGTGGTGAAGGTGGACAACACTGAATTTGTCGTGGCCGACATTCCCGGCCTGATCGAAGGTGCCCACGAAGGGCGCGGCTTGGGTGATATCTTCCTGGGGCATGTGGAACGCAGCGCCGTTCTGCTGCATCTGATCGACGGCACATCTGGCACGTTGATCGAGGACTGGCAGACGATATGCGACGAACTCGACGCCTATGGCGAAGGTCTGGCAGACAAGCCACGTGTGACAGTCCTGAACAAGATCGACGCGCTGGACGAAGAAGAACGCGCTTTCCTGAAAGACGAACTTGAGGACGCCGGTGCGGAGAACGTCATGCTTATGTCTGGCGTCACCAAAGACGGCGTAACCGAGGTGCTCCGTGCCTTGCGACCGCATGTCGAAGCGCGCCGCGAGGCTGACAAGCCAGTCGATACGGAGGCCGAGGCGGAGGGAGACGCGCCTTGGACGCCCTAACCGGGGCGCAGCGCGTTGTCATCAAGATTGGCTCCGCGCTGCTGGTAGATCGCACCACCGGTGATCTCAGAGCGGATTGGCTTGCCGCCATAGCCCAAGACATTTTCGTGCAAAAGCAGGCGGGCAAGGATGTCATTCTTGTCTCCTCCGGCTCCATCGCGTTGGGCCGCGGACTGCTTGGGCTTCCGGCAACCACCCTTCCACTCGAACAGTCGCAGGCCGCAGCCGCGGTGGGCCAGATTCGCCTTGCGCAAGCGTGGTCAGAGGCGCTCGCGCAGCACGGGCTGACCACCGCGCAGGTTTTGGTGACGCTCGAAGACAGTGCCGACCGCCGTCGTTACCTGAACACTCGTGCCACCATGGCGACGCTGTTGTCCCACGGCGCGGTGCCCATCGTGAATGAAAACGATACGGTCGCCACGGACGAAATCCGCTACGGTGACAACGATCGCCTGGCCGCGCAGATCGCGGTGACCACGGGCGCTGATCTGCTGATCTTGCTTTCTGATGTGGACGGTCTTTATACGGGCAATCCTAACAGCGATCCCGATGCGTTACATTTGCCGCAGATCGACGAGGTTACACCCCAGATCGAAGCCATGGCCGGGGATGCAGGGTCAGGCCTGTCCAAAGGGGGCATGAAGACAAAGGTGATGGCGGCCCAGACGGCCACCGCTTCCGGCTGTGCCATGATCATCATGCACGGGGCTGAGAACCATCCGCTGGCGCGTCTGATCGCCGGTGCGCGGCACACGACCTTCATCGCCAAGCTTGATCCCCACACCGCGCGCAAGCGCTGGATCGCAGCAATGAAACCACAGGGCGTTCTCCACGTCGATGCCGGTGCCACGGTGGCGCTGAAGAACGGCAAAAGCCTGTTGCCCGCGGGTTTGGCGCTGATTGAAGGCGACTTTGGTCGGGGTGACCCGGTGACGCTGCGGGCGCATGACGGCAGCACCTTGGGGCAGGGCCTTGCGCGGTATACCTCCGACGAAGCGCGCCAGATCGCCGGGCATCGCAGTCATGAAATCGAGGCTCTGCTGGGCTACCCCGGCCGCGCCGTCTTGATTCATCGCGACGACATGGCGCTGTGACGCATCTTTGCGCCCCGGCTCTTTATTGTTAAAATACACAATCCAATTCAAACGAAGGCCAGACCCATGCTGGATCACTCCGACATCCCCGCCTTGATGCAAGACATCGGTCGCCGCGCACGCGCGGCCTCAGCGGAGCTGGCCTACGCTCCAGCGGATGCAAAACGGCAAGCGCTCGAAGCGGCCGCAAAGCACCTTTGGGACAATCGCAATGCTGTCATCGAGGCAAACGCCAAGGACCTTGCCTTTGGTGAGGAAAAGGGTCTGAGCCCGGCAATGATGGATCGGTTGAAACTGACCGAAGACCGCATCGCCGGCATGCGGGACAGCTTGACGGCTGTGGCTGCGCAGACTGATCCGGTGGGCGAAATCATCACGGAATGGGACCGCCCCTCCGGTCTGCACATCAAACGCGTGCGCACACCGCTTGGCGTGATCGGCGTGATCTACGAGTCGCGTCCCAATGTGACCGCCGATGCGGGGGCGCTGTGCCTGAAGGCCGGGAATGCGGTGATCCTGCGCGGCGGCTCCGAGTCGCTGCACAGCTCGCAGGCGATCCACTCCAGCCTTGTGCATGGTCTGTCCATCGCAGGTTTGCCTGAGGACGCCATTCAGATGGTGCCGACGCGCGACCGCGCCGCCGTGTCCGAGATGCTGAGCATGGTCGACTACATCGACGTGATCGTGCCGCGTGGGGGCAAAGGGCTGGTTGGCCTCGTTCAGCGCGAAGCCCGCGTGCCCGTGTTTGCTCACCTCGAAGGCATCGTGCACATCTACGTCGACGTAGACGCCGATCCGGTAAAGGCGCTCGCCATCGTCATGAACGCCAAGACACGTCGCACGGGGATTTGCGGCGCGGCTGAGTGCCTGCTGATCCATCGAGACGTGGTGGACACGATCGGCCAGGGACTGGTGAAGGCACTGCTGGATGCAGGCGTGGCCGTAAATGCCGACGAGACGCTGCAAAGCATCGAAGGCACCACGCCGGCGACGCAGGACGATTGGGGGAAAGAATACCTCGACATGATGATCGCGGCAAAGGTGGTCGACGACATAGACGGTGCCATCGCGCACATTCGCCGGTACGGCTCGCAACACACCGATTGCATCATCACAGAGGACGACGAAGCAGCCGCGCGCTTCTTCCAGCGTCTTGATTCCGCGATTTTGATGCGCAATGCCTCGACGCAATTTGCGGATGGCGGTGAGTTCGGCATGGGGGCGGAGATTGGCATCGCCACGGGCAAGATGCACGCACGCGGCCCGGTGGGCGTTGAACAGCTGACGAGCTTTAAATATCTGGTAGACGGCGACGGAACGATCCGGAACTGAGTATCAAACGGGCAGGGGACATGCGCCTCTGCCCGCCCGCATCAGGCGGCGATCTTTATGGTCAGCGAATCCGCATCCGTAGTGGCCAAAAGCTGTTTGCCAAGCGTCTCCGAGATCATAGGCAATAGGGCAAATTGTACCTTGTCTGCGCCGGGTAAATCCATCTCACCCACGCCGTTCAGATGATCCCAGAGCGGCTGTTGCACATTCAGGCGCGGGCCCTTTGCGCGCACAGTCCAACCCGCCGCATCATGATCGAATTGCACAGTGCCGCCCATGGGCAGCGCGCTTTCACAGCACAGAAAGGCCAGAAAGCACATCTGAACCTCTTCGCGCAGATGATCGCTTTCCTCGCTCCAATGCGCTTTCAGGCGTCCGTCGTGTGTCACGGCAGCCAATGTGCCGGCGATCTCGCGCCGCGACATGGATTGTGTTCCTGAAGCATGACCGAAGGCCACGCGAAAGAACCGAATGCGCGCCGCGGCGCTTTCACAACTGTCCTGGATCAGGGTAAGTTCCGGACTATCCTTTCCACCACCGGTCAGGGCCATCAGCTCCAAACCGTTCTGAATGGCGCCTATCGGGCTTATCAGGTCATGGCACAGGCGTGAGCCGACCAATGCCGCCAGATCTACGCTGGCCTTCTGCATCACGTTCTCCAACTCGGGACCCGTCACATGGATCATCTCAATGCCTTTCTCGAACCTGGTATGCTGGTAAAGCATCCGGACCAACCCGATTGGGGTTTGGGCCAGGTGCAGTCCAACATAGACGGTCGCGTCACCGTCAATTTTCGTGAAGAGGGAAAAGTCGTCCTTGACGGTCGCGTGGTCGCCTTGATCCCTGTTTTCGAAAACTAACCTAGTTGGCCGACAGTTGAGAAATCGTTAACCACGGCAGTAGGCCTGTGTGCGTGCTTTATGTCAAGCTCTCGTTATGGTTGCAGTTTTTTCAATAACGCTGACGTTGCGTGGGGCGCGGTCGGCAGATAAAAGGAGCGCGACAGGACGGAACAGACGCGCGGGCAAACGTCATGATCGACACCACGACATTGGACCGGGCGCAGCCGACGGACACCGGGCTGCGCGTTCACCTTGCGGAGGATGAGGCCGACGTAGTGGCAGCGCAGCGCTTGCGCTACGACGTCTTTGTGGCCGAGCTGGGGGGCGATGGACCCTTGGTGGATCACGTCAACCGGCTGGAAAAAGATTCGTTTGACCCCTTCTATGATCACCTTTTGGTGCGCGACCCTGCGCGCAGTGACATGGTTGTGGGCGTCTACCGTCTGCTGCGCGACAGCCGCGCCCGGGATGCAGGGCAGTTCTACTCCGAGGATGAATACGATCTTGCGCCTTTGCGCGCCTCCGGTCGACGACTGCTGGAACTCGGGCGGTCCTGCTTGCATCCAGACTATCGCGGCGGGGCTGCCATGTTCCTGTTGTGGCAAGGACTTGCGGACTACGTGCTGCGGCATCAGATCGAAGTGCTCTTTGGCACGGCGAGCTTTCATGGCACCGACGTCGACCGGCTGGCGCAACCTTTGGCCCTTTTGCATCATCGGCACCTCGCGCCGGCGCCGCTGCGCGTCCGGGCCCGACAGTTTCAGGATATGAACCTCGTTCCAGAAGCCGAGATCGATCGTCGCAAAGCCATGCTGGAGGTGCCTGCCTTGATCAAGGCTTACCTGCGGCTTGGCGGTTGTGTGGGCGAGGGCGCCTATGTCGACCATGCCTTTAATACAACCGATGTTTGCCTCGTGATGGACACGGCGCGTATGACCGACCGGCAGCGCAGCCTGTATACCCGTGGGCGCGGCGCGTGAGCCCGACCTGGCAAGGCGACCCACCGCCGCAGCATCGGAAATTCGCAGCCTTGGACTGGCTTCGTATCGTGTTCCGAAGTCTTCCTATTGTGCTTGTTCTGCTGTGCGGGCTTACGCTGTCGCTGCTGCTGCGTCTGATCGAGCGGCCACTGTTCGGGATTGCCCGCCCATGGACGCCTGAGATCACCAAAGCCGTTTGCCGCACGGTTCTGCGGATCATGGGGCTGCGTGTCCGCGTCGAGGGCAGGCCGTCCGAACGGCGCGGCGCCGTGGTGGCCAATCACAGCTCGTGGCTCGATATTTTTGTCCTGAACAGCCGCAAAACGGTGTATTTCGTCTCGAAATCAGAGGTCGCGG
Source organism: Sagittula sp. NFXS13 (assembly GCF_040148795.1). Lineage (NCBI taxonomy): Bacteria > Pseudomonadati > Pseudomonadota > Alphaproteobacteria > Rhodobacterales > Roseobacteraceae > Sagittula > Sagittula sp. NFXS13. The sequence goes on along the minus strand of NZ_JAGEMH010000012.1, from coordinate 110,877 downwards.
GCTGGCCGGGCATTGGCCTGTTGGCACGGGCCACAGGAACCGTGTTTATCAACCGCAACCGCCGTGAGGCCGCGCAGCAGACAAAAGTGTTCCAGAATCGCCTCATGCAAGGACATCGATTGATGTTCTTCCCCGAAGGCACGTCAACCGACGGGCTGCGGGTCCTGCCGTTCAAAACAACACTGTTCGAAGCATTTTTTGACGCGAAACTCCTGCATGAAGTGAGCCTTCAGGCGCTTAGTGTCGTCTATCATGCGCCGGAAGGGCGGGACCGCAGGTTCTATGGGTGGTGGGGCGACATGGACTTTGCTCCGTCGATGTTGCGTCTACTGGCGCAACGTCGGCAAGGCTTTGTTGATCTGATATATCACCCGGCTGTTGCGGTCGACGATTTCGCCAACCGCAAGAGCCTTGCGCGTCATCTTGAACAGCAAGTGCGCGAAGGGCACGCACGGGCTTTGTCCAAGGCGTGAATTACGACATCGCCGCTGTCAGGCGTTTCAAGGCTGCCAACGGATCTTCCTCGCGCCAGATTTCCTCTCCGATGGCAAAAAAATCGGTGAAAGGCGCCAACGAGCGCACGTTGTCCTCGGTCAGGCCGCCTTCGGCCACAACGGGCACCTCGATGACCTCAGACCACCAGCGAAACAGGTCCAACTCCGCCAGCTCGCCGTCACCCAATGCGCCGCCGATCGGACCAAAGCTGACGTAATCCGCCCCAGCCTCGCCAGCGTTCATGCCATCGTGCCGCGATGTGCCGTTTCCGGTCCCGACGATGGCGTCAGGGCCGAGCGTCTTGCGGGCAAAGCGTACAGTGCGGGCACCATCCGGCAGGTGCACGCCATCCAGACCAAGGCGCTCTGCCAACAGCACATGGGTGTCGATCACCATCGCAACATCCACCGAATTGGCCACCTCGCGGATCACGTCGGTCGCACGCATCAGGCGGTCCTCGTCATGGGTGGCGAGGCTGAGACGCAGGCAAGCGGTCTCGACACCGTCGAGTACGCGCTTCAGGGTATTGGGAAAGCTCGACAATTCGAACTCTGGCGGGGTCACAAGGTAAATCTGAGGGGTCTCAATCTGGTCGGTCATGTTGGTCCTCCTGACGGAAGGTCTCATAGCTCAGGCAATTTGGTTTGACCATGGGGTCAACGGCTGTAAGCGCATGTGACGTGGTCCGTCAGCGGTATGCATGTCGATAAGAATGTGGCGCGTCGGGGCACAAGGGCTTGAGGCCGGACGCCTTGCAGATTAGGCGGAAGCCAAATTGAACAGGAGAGCGTGATGCCGACAGGGACACCGCAACCGGCCATCGTGCTGGTGCGCCCGCAGATGGGCGAAAACATCGGCGCGGCGGCGCGGGCGATGTGGAACTTTGGCCTCGACCGGATGCGTGTCGTGGGGCCGCGCGACGGCTGGCCAAACCCCAAGGCGGTGGCCATGGCGTCTGGCGCGGGGCGCTTGCTCGATGAGGCGCAGCATGTGGACACGCTGCCCGAAGCCCTGTCCGACTGTCACTTTGTCTTGGCGACGACTGCGCGTTCCCGCGACTTGACCAAAACCGTGTATGAGCCACGCGAAGCCATGAACGAGGCCGCGCGCCGCATCGCCGAAGGCCAGAAGGTCGCTGTGATGTTCGGACCGGAGCGTGCGGGGTTGGAGAACGAGGACGTGGCCCATGCCAACGCCATTGTCACGGTTCCCGTGAACCCGGAGTTCTACTCGCTGAACCTCGCACAATGTGTGCTGCTGATGTCGTACGAATGGCAACGCGCGCAGGGCGAGGTCGCGGGCAAGGTGGAGACGCTCGCCGGAACCGACTGGGCCGAGGGGCACGAGGTCGAGCATCTTGCGCGCCATTACGAGGACCGCCTCGACGAAGCAGGCTTTTTCTTTCCGGAAACCAAGGCCCAAGGCATGAAGACGAATTTGCGCAACATGTGGTCGCGGATGCCGCTCACCCGTGCTGACGTTCAGATGATGCATGGCATGATGCGCCAGATGGCCCGCTGGGCACGCACCCCGTCAGACAAGTGAAGCCTCGACCAAGGACCTGTCGTGTCGTTGCTTGGTCACCCAAGGGCGAGGGAGCGGGAAACCGAATGTGGTTCTTGGCCGCGGCCTTGATATCCGTTGCGATGATTGCGTGCTGCGGCACTCGGTCCCAGATCGGCTAGTGCTGCACGGCGGGGCCCGCCGGGGTGGCTGCCCGTTGGTATCCGACCTGCCTGCCACGTCTGACGTTAGGCATTTTTTATCCGTTTAATTTCAAATGCCTACTGGGTGTTTTTGATCCCGCTTCTCAGCCGTATGCACAACAACCGTTGCCTCGAAACATTGGTCAGAAGGCCCCAGCGGGACCAAGCGCTTTGGCCGATCCCACGCAACGGCCGACCTGCCCAGAGAGAGCCGGCGGCTGAGCCTTGAAGCCACCCGCCAGCCGTCTATGTTGGCGCGAGACCAGAGGAGAGCGAGATGGCCCAGAAACGTAAGCTGTTCGAAGAGGTTGGCAGTGAAACGCCGCGACAGGTGCCCACCGGCGGAATGATAGATTCCGCCAGCCGCGGTGCGCGGGGCGCGATCCGGATCTGGCTTATGGTGCTGTTCGCTCTGGTGATGGCGATGATCGTCGTGGGCGGGCTGACCCGTTTGACGGAAAGCGGTTTGTCGATCACGGAATGGAAGCCGATCACGGGCGCTTTTCCTCCGATGGATGCCGCGACCTGGAACTCCGAATTCGAGAAATATCAACAAATTCCTCAGTATGAATTGCTGAACAAGGGGATGACCCTGTCAGAGTTCAAGGCAATCTACTGGTGGGAATGGGGGCATCGGCAGCTTGGTCGCGTGATCGGACTGATCTGGGCTCTTGGTTTCCTTGGCTTCCTTGTAACACGCAAAATCCCGACCGGTTGGACGGGCCGATTGATGCTCATCGGCGCCCTTGGTGGCGTTCAAGGTGCAATCGGATGGTGGATGGTGTCCTCTGGTCTGGGCGGTGAAATGGTGTCCGTCGCCTCCTATCGTCTGGCAACGCACCTCGGGCTGGCCTTCATCATTCTGGGCTTCATCGCATGGTACACCTATGCGCTGAAACGACCGGAACGCGAGCTTATGCAGGCCCGCCGCAGCGCCGAGCCAAAGCTCTTCTCGCTCTCCACAGGGTTGTTGCACGCGTCGTTCCTGCAGATATTGCTTGGCGCACTGGTGGCGGGGATCGATGCCGGTCGCAATTATCCCAGCTGGCCGCTGATGGAAGGCGGTCTGTGGCCCTCCGACATGTTTGCGCTGGAACCCCTTTGGAGAAACTTCTTTGAGAATCCGGGGCTTGTACAATTCATGCATCGCATGATGGGCTACATTCTGTTCGCGTTTGGCGTGGTGGTCTGGCTTCGTGGGCGACGATCCGCCAACCGAGATACGGCTTTTCGGTTCAATGCTGTCTTTGCTGTGTTGTTCCTCCAGATGGTGTTGGGTATCGTTACGGTTGTGTCGTCTGCTGCGGTACACATCGCGATTGTGCACCAGCTGGGCGCCGTTCTGTTGTGGGCGCTGATCCTGCGGGCGCGATTTGCCGCACGGTATCCGGCACCGCAATCGGTGAGAGGATAATACGAATGGTACAGGCTTTCGATGACCTGATGCGCTTTCAGCGCGACACAGAGGCATTGGCCCAGGTGGCAGGTCGATTGGGCTGGGATCAGGAAACCATGATGCCGCGTGGGGCTGCCGACCAGCGCAGTGACGAAAGCGCCGCAATGGAAAGCACGTTGCACCAGCGCCGGACGGATCCACGCATTGCAGAGTGGTTGTCAGCCTTGGACATGGGCGCGCTCGACGAGGTTTCCCAAGCTCAGGTGCGTTTGATACGGCGTGATTTCGACCGCGCAGCCAAGATCCCGGCAGACCTCGCAACGGCGATTGCACGCACGGTTTCGCGTGGGCATGTGATCTGGGCCGAAGCGCGCGCAGATGATGATTTCGCATCCTTTGCGCCAATCCTGCGCGAGATCCTCGACCTGCGCCAGCAGGAGGCTGCGGCTTTGGCCGCTGGCGGTGATCCCTATGACGCGCTTCTCGACAAATACGAACCGGGGGCAAAGGCCGCCAGGCTGGACGAGATGTTCGGCGCATTGCGGCCCCGCCTGGTGACGCTGCGCGAAGCCGTTCTGGAGCAGCCGGAACTGCCCGGCCTGACCCAGTCCTTCGATGAACAAGGGCAGATGAAGCTGGCGCGGCTGCTCGCCGAGACCTTCGGTTACGATTTCAAACGCGGCCGGGTCGACAAGGCTGTGCATCCCTTCAGCTCTGGCTCGGGGGACGATGTGCGCATCACCACGCGCACTGTGCCGCTTGATCCATTCAACTGCCTGTATTCAACGGTCCACGAAGTCGGTCACGCAACCTACGAGCAGAATGTCGACCCTGTGTACCGTCTGACACCGATCGGGCAGGGCGCGTCCATGGGCGTGCACGAATCCCAAAGCCGGATTTATGAAAATCAGCTTGGACGTTCGCGTGCATTCACAGGCTGGCTCTATGGTCAGATGCGCGACACTTTCGGGGATTTTGGCATTGCGGACGAGGATACCTTCTACGGCGCAGTGAACCGGGTGAAGAACGGCTATATCCGGACCGAGGCCGACGAATTGCAGTATAACCTGCACGTGCTTTTGCGCTTTGATCTGGAGCGCGCGCTGGTCTCTGGCGATCTGCCCGTGGCAGATCTGGAAAGCGCTTGGAATGACCGGTTCAAGGCTGACTTTGGCTTTGGCGTGGATAAAGCGTCGAACGGCGTCTTGCAGGATGTGCATTGGTCGGCAGGGCTCTTTGGCTACTTCCCGACCTATTCTCTGGGCAACGTGTACGCCGGCTGTCTGTACAAGGCGCTGCGCAGTGCCGTGCCGCAATTGGATGACCAACTTGCCAAAGGGGATGCGACGCAGGCCGTGGAATGGCTGCGCGAAAGCTTACAGCAGCATGGCTCCCTCCGCGCCCCACGCGAGTTGATCACGCAAGCGGCTGGCGAGGCGCCGACAGAAGAGCCGTTGCTTGCCTATCTCGAAGAGAAATTCTCTGCGCTGTACAGCCTGTAAAACCCGGCTGAAATGAAAAAGGGCGGCCCACGAGGGGCCGCCAGTCAGGTTAGAGCTTAAAGTAATCGTTACATCACAAACGCCTGATGCGAGATGCGAAGGCGTCATCGCCAGAGTCTGAGCCGCGCACCGTGCGCGTCTATCAGGGTAGCCGCCAGCACGCCAACAAGCGCAATGGCAATCAGGGACCGCATGGACATTTGGTGCAGTCCAAGCAGTGGAAGCAGTGGAAGAAATCCAGAAAACAAAGAGAAAGCCAGCGCGGCGATGACACGGGTGCGAGACCCGAATGCCAGCGAAACTGCGTTGACCCTAGGCAGGGACGCCAAGATGCAGCTACCGGTCGATCGAACCGGATGGACAAACAAAAGCGCACGACCGATGTCAGCGGTCATCTAAATGTGCGCCGTGGCGAAAGAGGCCAGGCCAGCATCAGGCGGTCATAGTGAAGCCCATCAAAGGACAGTATCATGTAAGTAACCTGCTCGGGCATTATCGTTTTCTATCAACGCTATGCTGATGCACGTTAAGAGTGTTTGCAACGGCGATGAGCACAACACGAGGGTTGCATTATTGCGCTTATTCAGCTGCCAAACGGCGACCGGCCAACGCCTCATCCTCGAAACAACGCAGAACGAAATTTGCCGTGGCCCGGATCACTGGATCGCTGCGACGGGATTCGTGATAAAGCAGCCAGAATTCCGAAACGATTGGCTCGACATTTCTGTCAAGCAACTCAAGATCGGGGTCGCCAGCAGCTATGATATCGGGCAACGGCCCTGCCATCCCCATTGACTTGATCACGGATTTCAAAGCATCCATGCTGTCGACACGCATCCTCGGCGGGCGCCCAAAATGGTCAAACCCGATGCGTTGCAAAGGATTGTCGTCCAGCGCATCGCTGAAGCCGACCCAATTTTTATCGCATTTGACCTCGCGTGGGCGGTAATACCGAAATCCCAAAGAGCCAACTTTGCGGGTGATGACGCGGCCTTGTTCGGGACGCTCTGCCTGCACGACGATATCATTGTCGCCCAGCCCGTCCTTCATAAGGCGGTCCGCAAAAAGCAGGCCAATTCCGTCCAACAAACCGGCATGGCGTTCCATGCCGGGGATCAAAATGTTGCGCAAGACGAAGGGGGTACAGCCCAGTTTTACTTGCACGGGCGCGTCCGGCGGCGCTGCTCTAGAGTGCAGGGCAGATTGGATTTGTCCGTCAAAGCTCTGTGCAACCTGGATCAACGCTTCGACTGCTTTAGACGGCTTCCAGCCATCTGGCGTTTTGATGAAGGCAGGTTCCCCCAGACGCTCTGACAGGCGATCAATGCGACGTGACACAGTCGCTGTATTGGTACCAAGTTTTTGGGCCGCGAGCTTCATCGTTCCTGTTCGGGCCAAAGCCGCGAGGAAACGCAGATCATCCCAATTATCCATTATGCCAGGTCCTCTGATCTGGTCGTGACGCTCTGAAACTGGGTGGAAACAAAAAAAGGCCGCGAGACGCGCGAGCCGCACAAGTACGTTACATTAGTCAATTAAACGGGAGGTTAAGTCCACATAAAGTCGTATTTACATAGTTTAACCTATACGGAAGTATAGGATTAAGCTGTGGATCTAGTTTCGCTCACTTGACGCTACCTGAGGTGGCGTAAGGGAGCAGCCAAAAGGCTGAACGTAATCGGCCCGGCGGGGATCACCGGGCCGAATGTTACCTTGTTGGCCGGTGTCAGTTCTCGATATTTTCGTCCGGCGCGTCTGACTCGTCCTCTTCGGATTCTGCAATCCAAGCCACAGAGACAACGGTTTCGTCGGCACCAGTGTTGAAAACTTTAACACCTCCAGCGCTGCGCGAGCGGAAAGAAATCCCGTTCACCGGCACACGGATCGATTGCCCCTTCGACGTGGCCAGCATGATCTGATCACCGTCTTCCACCGGGAAGGAGGCCACGATCTCACCACCGCGCATGGATTTTTCCCACGCAGTCACGCCCATACCGCCGCGTCCACGCACCGGGTAATCGTGCGAGGAGGACAGCTTGCCCAAACCCTTTGCCGTAATGGTCAAAAGCAGGTTTTCTGCTGAGGACATTTCCGCATAACGCTCCTGCGGCAGGGGCGTGTCGGCATCGCCGTCTTCGTCGGCAGTCTCGTCCTCGGTGACGCCTGCCATCAGGCGACGCATCTTGAGGTAGCTGGCACGTTCGTCGGACTCCGCGTCGAAGTGGCGGATGATGGACATGGACACGACCTCGTCGTCGCCCGCCAGTTTCACGCCGCGTACGCCGGTGGAGTTGCGCGAGTTGAACACGCGGACATCCGGCACTGGAAAGCGGATCGCCCGGCCAGAGTTTGTCACCAACATCACGTCGTCATCCTCGGAACAGATACGCGCATTGATCAGCCGGGTGCCCTCGGGCTCACCTTCGAACTTCATAGCGATCTTGCCGTTGGACCGAACGCTGGTGAAATCCGACAGACGGTTTCGCCGCACACGACCCGTGTTGGTGGCAAAGACGATCTGCAAGTCGTCCCAATCATCCTCGTCGCGGTCGACCGGCATGATCGCGGCAACCGAAACGCCTTGAGGGATAGGCAGAATGTTAACGATGGCCTTCCCACGCGAGGCACGGCTGCCCAGGGGCAAGCGCCACGTCTTCAGTTTGTAGGCCATCCCATCGGTGGTGAAGAACAGCAACTGCGTGTGGGTGTTCGCGACGAACAGCGTGGTGACCGCATCATCGTCCTTCAACCCACCGCCAGAGACACCTTTGCCGCCGCGCTTTTGCGCTCTGAAGTCGGCCAGGGCGGTACGCTTGATATAACCACCCGACGTGACGGTGACGACCATGTCCTCTTGTTCGATGAGGTCTTCATCGTCCATATCCCCGGCCCAATCGACGATCTCAGTCCGGCGAGGCACGGCGAATTCATCGCGAATCGCGGTCATCTCATCGGTGATGATGGCCATGATGCGTTCGCGCGACGACAGGATTTCGAGATAGTCTTTGATCTTGGCTGCGAGGTCTTCGAGCTCGTCAGTCACCTCTTTCACACCAAGCTGCGTCAGACGCTGCAGCCGCAGGTCAAGGATCGCACGCGCCTGGGTTTCAGACAGGTTATAGGTGCCGTCTTCATTCGCGGTGTGGGTCGGATCGTCGATCAGCCGGATAAAGGGCAGGATCTCTTCGGCCGGCCAGCGACGCTCCATCAGGCGGCGGCGGGCCTCCTGTGCATCGGCGGAGGAGCGGATTGTGGCGACCACTTCGTCCACGTTGCTGACGGCAACGGCAAGACCGCACAACACATGCGACCGTTCACGCGCCTTGCGCAACAGGTAGGCCGTCCGGCGCGCCACCACATCTTCGCGGAAATCGACAAAGGCGGTCAGGAACGCGCGCAGCGTCAACTGCTCGGGCCGACCGCCGTTCAGCGCCAGCATGTTGCAGCCAAACGACGTCTGCATCGGGGTGAAGCGGTACAGTTGGTTCAGCACGACCTCGGCGGTGGCGTCGCGCTTCAGCTCCACCACCACGCGCACACCATCGCGGTCAGATTCGTCCTGAACGTGGGCAATGCCTTCGATCTTTTTGTCCCGCGCCGCCTCGGCGATGCGCTCGATCATGGTGGCCTTGTTCACCTGATAGGGGATCTCCGAGATGACGATGGCCCAGCGGTCCTTGCGGATCTCTTCGACAAAGGTCTTGGCCCGGATCACGACGGAGCCGCGCCCCTCGAGATAAGCCTTGCGCGCGCCTGAGCGGCCCAGGATCACGCCACCTGTCGGAAAGTCCGGCGCAGGAATGTATTCAATCAGCTGCTCGCTGGACAGATCGGGGTTTTCAATCAAAGCCAGCGTGGCATCGATGACTTCGCCAAGGTTATGCGGAGGAATGCGGGTGGCCATGCCGACCGCGATGCCTTCGGCACCATTGACCAGCACGTTCGGGTAACGCGCAGGAAGAACCGTGGGTTCGCGTTCCTTGCCGTCATAGTTATCCTGAAAATCCACCGTATCCTTGTCGATGTCCACCAACAGGGCCAGCGCGGTTTTCGCCAGACGGCTTTCGGTGTAGCGCATCGCCGCTGGACTGTCGCCGTCCATGGACCCAAAGTTGCCCTGGCCGTCGATCAGCGGCAGCGACATGGAGAAGTCCTGCGCCATCCGAACAAGAGCGTCGTAAATCGCAGAGTCGCCGTGCGGGTGGTAGTTGCCCATCACCTCGCCAACAGACTTCGCCGACTTGCGGTAAGACTTGTCGGGTGTGTAACCGCCCTCGTACATTGCGTAAAGAATACGCCGATGCACAGGTTTGAGGCCATCTCGCAGATCGGGAATCGCACGGGAGACGATCACGCTCATCGCGTAATCGAGATAGCTCGCCTTCATCTCATTTTCGATGGAAATCGAAGGGCCACCATAGGTCGGCGGATTTTGTTCTTCGTTTTCAGGGGTTTCCGGCGTATCGCTCACGTTGTGTGCCTGTCCGTCATTGTGCCATATCTAGTTGCGGACAGGTATATCAGAGACAGGATATGGGGTGCAATGGCAGGGGGGAGGGTTAACTTGGCAGCCGCCTGTATGGCCTGATAACACATTGTTTTCATTGAAAAGTAAGAAATCTGGGCGCAGCATTCATCCTACAAGAAAATGCGAGGTCTCAAGATGCAGATGAGTGAAACGGAAATGATGCTTCGGGGCTACGGGCTGACCACAGCCGAAGTCTTTTACCGGATGCCGGACTATAAGAATGTCCTGAACACCTTTGTCTGGCAGGAATACGACCTCGCGCCGGATCATCCGAAACTCTTTGGCTTCATTGAATTCTGGCAGGAGAAAATCGAGGGGCCATTGCATTCGGTCCGCTTTACGCACCGCAAGATGATCTCACCCGGCGAGTGGCGCAACGTCGTTGGCGAATTCACCTACCATTGACGAAAATCTGCGCTGATCTTGGTCAGCCAGAACTCGGCTTGGCGATCAATCCAATATGTCCGCGTATCTATCGCGTGGAGTCCGAGGTTTTTGACAGGCGGTCTCGTCGGGATGCGAAAAGGCGCGCCACTCGGACGCGCCTTCCATGCTCGTTCAAAATTCTTACGGCTGCAGGGCAGAAGCCGCATCGAACGCGGCAGTGAAACCCGACAGCGACATGGACACGGTGACCTTTTGGTCCGGGGCCAAGGCGGGGACGATGGTCACGTCAGCTTTCTTGCCAGCCTTGAACTGCGCGATGTCTTCGGCGGTGAAACCGACACGAGCATAGCAACCGATCTGCGCGCAGAAGGAATAGTCGTATTTTTTGCCCTGACTGCCATCCACAGCCACGGTCAGCTTTTGCGTCAGCAGCGTCTCCAACGGTACGATGAAGGTGCCGCCTGCTACGGCGCGACCGCCGTCCTGCAGCTTGAAGATACTTGTCTCAGCCACTGGCGAGCCTTCGGAATCTTTCAGAAGCTGGTACATCTGGCAGACTTCTTCTTCATTGTTCGGCACAGCGACGCATTGCAGCGACCAATCGTCGAAAGTCTCGCGGATATAGGGCTGGGGACTCTGATCTTGTGCCGGCGCGTCGGATTGCCCGAGGTCGAGATCGCCACCGACGGAAGGTGCTTCGGCAGGTGCTTCCGCGGCCGGAACGTCGGCGGCGGGCGTTTCCGCGTCTTGAGCAAAGACGGGCGTCGCCGCGAGAGCCGCGATCAGGGACAGGAGAAGCCTGGGGTGTGTCATGGAAATCCTCTGAAATCAGTAGCGTTGGTGCTGGTTACCACGCGTGCCGCGAAGTGTCAGGACGGAAATACCTGCCCTGTTCCTCGCATGAGCGGTTTGCCGCAAAGCCACGGTGGGGCCTGAAATTGACGAAAGGGGCCGCACGGCCCCTTTCAATTTCGCTCCCTGTCGGACTGGCCGACTTTGTCATTGGGTGGGACGCTACGAGAAGCCGATGCGTTGGTCAACAGGCTTTTTGACTGGAAATTCTGCACTGAGACTGGCGGTCAGATCCAACGCCCCTTCGCACCCGAAAGCGCATGCTGACCGCATGTTTTCAGCGCGCGCAGATGGATGTGAAACGCATGGATTCCGGTGTGGTGTGTCCCCGGAAAAAAGCCGCACCCGAAGGTGCGGCAAGTCTGACAGGGAGGAAGTCTGGCCGGGGCAGGAGAGGACATGACGCCCCGGACCGAGAGTGACTATGGCATCCATAGGTTAAGGATGTATGGTCACCGCGCAGAAAAAGGGCGGACACATGACGAAAGATCTCTTTGTCGGGGGCGGCGGCGCGGGCTACGGCGAAAAACAGCATCTCTCGCTGGGCTATGCCAACCGGCACGGTCTGATCGCAGGGGCGACCGGCACGGGCAAGACGGTGACGCTGCAAATCCTCGCGGAAGGGTTTTCCAACGCGGGCGTCCCGGTCTTCATGGCGGATGTGAAGGGGGACCTGTCTGGAATGGCCAAGGCGGGCACCCCCGAACACAAGCTGCACGCGTCCTTCACCGAGAGGGCGCAGACCATCGGGTTTGACGACTTTGGCTATCAGGGTTTTCCTGTCACCTTTTGGGACTTGTTCGGCGATCAGGGCCATCCGGTGCGCAGCACGATGGCCGAGATGGGGCCGCTCTTGTTGTCTCGTTTGTTGGAACTGTCAGAGGCACAGGAAGGCATTCTGAACATTGCGTTCCGGCTTGCCGACGAGGAGGGCATGGCGCTGCTCGATCTCGACGATATGCGCTCCATGCTGGTGTGGATGGGCGAGAACCGCAAAGATCTGTCGCTGCGCTACGGCAATGTGTCCACCGCCTCCATAGGTGCGATCCAACGGCGGCTGCTTGTCCTGGAAAACCAGGGCGGCGCGAACTTTTTTGGCGAACCCGCGCTGGCCCTGTCGGACATGATGCGCGTCGATACACAGGGGCGTGGCCAGGTCAATATTCTTGCCGCCGACGTGCTGATGTCGTCGCCGCGGCTTTACGCGACGTTCCTTCTATGGTTGCTGTCCGAGCTGTTCGAGACATTGCCCGAAGTCGGCGACCCCGAAAAACCCAAGTTCGTGTTCTTCTTTGACGAGTCGCATTTGCTGTTTGACGGCGCGCCGGATGCCTTGGTCGAGAAGGTCGAACAGGTGGCCCGCCTCATCCGTTCCAAAGGTGTTGGTGTCTATTTCGTGACGCAGTCCCCGGATGACATCCCCGAGGATATTCTCGGCCAGCTCGGCAATCGGGTCCAACACGCGCTGCGCGCCTTCACTGCGCGCGACCGCAAGGCGCTCAAACTGGCGGCCGAAACCTATCGCGAAAACCCCGCCTTCGACGTGGCGCAAGCCATCCGCGATGTGGGCGTCGGGGAGGCCGTGACGTCGTTTCTGCAACGCAAGGGCGTGCCCGGCATGGCAGAGCGGACCCTGATCCGACCGCCGTCGTCGCAACTTGGTCCAATCACGCCAGAGGAACGCGACCGCGTGATCAGCGCGTCGGATCTGAAGGGCAAATACGAAACGGCGGTGGACCGGCGCTCCGCTCATGAGATTCTGGCAGAACGCGCAAAGAGCGCGGCGGAGGACGCCGCAGAGGCCGAGCGCGAGGAAGAGGAACTGGCAGCGCAGGAGCGCGAATATCGCTCCGCACGGCGCTACACTGGAAAGCGCGTCAGCCGATCCACCTCTGGGGCGTCGACCCGGCGGGATCGAAAAGGCGACAGCTTTGGCGAGGCTATGGGCAAGATGGTGATGAAGGAACTCACCGGCACCACAGGGCGACGGATTGTGCGCGGGATCCTTGGCGGGCTGTTCAAGGCGCGTTGAAAAATTGGGAAATCAGGGGTGACCAGAGCGGTGCAGGAGCAGCTCGGGAACCCACCAAAGCAAAAGCTTCGGAGCCGTCCTTCGACTGATCTTCTGGTGACAGATCCCGCACACCGCGCCAAGCAAAATAGCGGTATCCCGCAGGCGGGAACCATCCGCGATTTTCCTTGTCCCGGCGCACAGGACCCGTCCCTGCGATGACAGGCGAAGGACGGCTCCGAAGCAAAGCTTACGGCCGGCGCAGATGGCCGGACAGGGCGGCGATCAGGAGCGCCATCACGCCGATCATCGCAAGCGAAACGCGCAGGTTGGAAATCTCGGCGATAAAGCCGATGGCAGGGGGGCCCAGCAGCATCGCGCCATACCCAAGCGTCGCGACAGAGGCGATGGCTTTGCCCGCCGAAACGTCCGGATCAGAAGCGGCGCGGGAGAAGGCCAGCGGAATGATGGCGGCGTAGCCGATTCCCATCAGAACATATCCCGTGAGGGCGAAGCCGAGACTGGGCAGTCCAAGTGCGATCAAATAGCCGGTGGCCGCGAACAAGCCACTGATCCGGGCAACGCGCCCAGCGCCAAAGCGGGTGATCAAGGGATCAACGCAGATCCGCATCGCCACCATCGTGACAGAGAATGTGGCGTAGGCGAGGGCTGCCTGGCTTTCTGATGTGCCTATCACGTCGCGCAGGTACACCGCGCTCCAGTCCGCGGCAGCGCCTTCGCCGAGGCCCGCGCACATGGCCACCAACCCCACCAGAACAAGTGCGCCGCGGGGCAGGGCGAACAGGGGCGTGGATTGTCCCGGCGTGCTGCGACGCGAGGCCCAGGTGACCCGCATCAGCGGGCCGTAGACCAGCGTGGAAAACAGGGCAGACATTACGAAGTGCGCCTCCAACGACACCGACAGGCCGGTTGCCAGCCACCCACCCGCAGCCCCTATGCCTGCGCCAAGGCTCCACATGGCATGAAACCGTGACATGATGGATTTGCCGGAGGCGCGTTCCACCTCGGACGCCCAGCTGTTCATGGTCACGTCCATGGCCCCGTGTCCCGCGCCAAAGACAAACAGTGCCGCCGCCAACCAATAGACGCCAGGTGCCAGACCTATGGCAACCACGCTGGCCAGATACATGACCGCCAGCGCACAGCTCATCTGATAGGCGCCACGCCGGTCGGCCAGACCGCCGGCCAGCGGAAAGGACACCAGTGCACCGATCCCCATGGCCAACAGCAGCAGACCCAAAGCGCCCTCGCTTAGGTCAAAGCGGTCAACGACGGCAGGCACGCGGGCGGCCCATGTGCCAAACAGCGTTCCATTCAAGGCAAAGGCGGCCGAAACAGCCAGACGGGGGGAGTGATTCCACATGGCGCAGACGCTGGAGTTTATCGCTAACAGGCACAAGACCCTCTCACGCAAAACGCCCGGTGCACATGGCACCGGGCGTCACGCCTGATCCGGGAGGGCAGATCAGTTGGCCGAAGCCATCTCTTTGGGCAGACGGAAGGTCCAGAGCAGACCTCCCTGGTTGAGGTAGTTCACCTTCTTGGCAACCTCACCACCCCAAAGCGGAACCGCGCCGCCCCAGCCGGAGATGATGGAGACATATTGCTCGCCATCCTGTTCCCATGTGACGGGCTGGCCGACGATGCCGGAGCCGGTCTGGAAGGACCAAAGCTTCTCGCCGGTCTCGTCGTCGAGCGCGATGAACTCACCCTCGGGTGTGCCAAAGAACACCAGGCCGCCCGCGGTGGTCATGACGCCCCCCCAAAGCGGTGCATCGTTCTTGTATTCCCAGACCCATTCGCCGGTGTCGGGGTCGATCGCCTTCAGCGAGCCGATGTGGTCCTCGTAGTTCGGCTTGATGGTGAAGCCGGAGCCGAGGTAGGCCGCGCCCTTCTTGTAGGTGATCGGTTCGTTCCAGATGTCCATGCCCCATTCGTTGGACGGCACGTAGAAGTTCCCGGTCTTCTGGCTGAACGCCATCGGCATCCAGTTTTTCCCGCCAAGGAAGGACGGAGAGGCGAATACCACATCGCCCTTGTTGCCGTCCGCGGCTTCGGCAGGATTGCCGGGGCGACCGTCCTCGTTGAAGATCGGGCGGCCGGTGTCGTCGATGCCCTCAGCCCAGGTGATGTCCTTGACGAAGGGGTCAGCGGAAATGAAACCTCCGTCGGCCGCATCCAGAACATAGAAGAAGCCATTCCGGTCGGCGGTCGCAAGGCGCTGGTTGCCCTCACGGTCATCATAGGCGACGACTTCGTTCACGCCGTCATAGTCCCAGCCTTCGCGCGGCGTGGTCTGGTAATGCCACTTGATCTCGCCATTGGACGGGTCGATGCCGATGCGGCTGGCGGCGTACAGATTGTCACCGGAGCCATCGTTCTTGTCGCCTGCGTTGCGCAGCCAGGAGTTCCACGGCGCCGGGTTGCCCGCGCCAAAGATCAGCGTGTCGGTGCGTTCGTCGTAGGAGCCACCAAGCCACGTCGCGCCGCCGCCGGTCTTCCACATGTCGCCGGGCCAAGTGGCGTTCAGTTCACCGGTCATGGTGCTTTCTTCGCCGTTCAGCGTGCCCATGTGGCCTTCGATGACGGGGCGGGTCCAGACGAGATCGCCGTTCTCGACATTGCGTGCCTGTACTTCGCCGACGATGCCGAATTCACCGCCGGAGTTGCCGGTCACGACCAGATCGCCCACCACCAGAGGGGCGGCGGTGTAGGAATAACCCGCCTTGTAATCGGCAATCTTGTCGCGCCAGATCACGTCGCCGGTCTTGCGGTCCAGTGCCACGAGGCGCGCGTCGAGCGTGCCAAAGATCACCTTGTCTCCATGGATCGCCGCGCCACGGTTGATCACGTCACAGCAGGGCAAAATGCCTTCGGGCAAACGCGCATCGTATTGCCACAGCTCCTTGCCGGTCGTCACGTCGATAGCGTAGAGGCGCGAGTAGGAGCCGGTGATATACATAATGCCGTCATAGATGATCGGCTGGGTTTCCTGCCCACGTTGCTTTTCCCCGCCCAGCGAGAACGCCCAGGCCGGAACGAGGTTCTTGACGTTGTCCTTGTTCAGCGTCTCCAGCGGCGTGTAGCGCTGCAGGTGGCGGCCCATGCCGTTCGTGACAACCTGATTGGTCATCGTGGCGTCGTTGGCCAGCATGTCTTCGGTCACTTCTGCCTGCGCGCCGGTGGCGAGCAGCGCGAGCGTGACGGCTGCAACAAATTTGTTCATCAGTTCCTCCCATGAACATAGGTTTGGTCGTTCTGTCGATGCGGGTGGGGCGCGCTGACCGGACCTTGGCACAGGTCGGCTCCTCCAGCGGCTTCACGGCATTTCTAAGAGAACTATAAGAGACGCGCGTCAGGGTCATAGACGGCCAAAGTCGTACGACCCTTTGGCACTTGACCGAATGCCCGCGGGGGTTTGGCCGCGATTCGAGCCATTCAGTCTGCGCCAAGGGTATGCGGGAGGGATGGGCGTTCTCTTGTCGTGCTTCATAGCGCCCGCTTACATGGGCGCAGGCGCGTCGCAGCACGCGACAGCGCCTTACGCCAAGAAGACATCCGACATCATGATCCGGCACTGGATCAAAGGCTTAACCCCGAAAGCTGCTTTGCACGCCTGAAGAAAAGTCTTGCGTTGGCCGAGAAACGAAAATGTCGAAGTGCTCTGGTCTTCAGTGAAACAACGGCACTTCCGACACATAAATCAAGAGACGCGCACCCCTAACGCGGAGGGACACCGAAGCGCCCCTCCCAGAGATCTACTCTCCATCAATGGCGGTGTTGTCCTGTGGGCTGATCGAGGTCAGATAGGCAAGGATGAAATCCTGCACTGTCCGGTCCTCAATCCCCACATGGCGCATCTTAGTGCCGGGCATGAAGCCGTCATTATCCTCCATCCACGCGCGCAAAGCCGCGGGCGTCCACACGATGCCAGAGGCCTCCAGTGCGATGGAATAGTCATAGTCTGGATAGGCCCCGGCCGCGCGGTTCAACACGTTTTCCAACGGCGGTCCGTAAGAGGGATCGTCGCTGTTCACGGCGTGACAGCGTTTGCATTCACCTTCGAATAACGTCTGCCCGGCGGACACTTTCACCTCTTCAAAGGTATCGGAAAGGGCAGGTCCAGCAAGGACAAGCGCGACGGCGGCAAGAGGGAAGCGGGACATTTCGGGTCTCCTGTGTGATGTCTCGCATCAGCCTAGGAGGGGCGGAACGGCAGGGACTTGATTCACGTCAACAGGGTCTCTTGTGCTTTGGTCGTACGACCCTGCGGGCTTACAGCCATGGACCAACAGATCCGGGAAGGTCGCGCCGTATTTTGCTCAGAACGCCGGTGCGTATTTCCAGTTGTCCGCGTCTGGTGTGACCTCATCCAGATCGTATCCTGCACCTTGCAAACGACGCGCCACTTCCAGACCCTCCGCTGCTGCCGCATCGACGAACGCGCGCCCCTGCACCTCGTCCTGTGCGACGCCATGGCCGCGCATCAGGTTCAAACCGTGGTTGAACTTGCCCACCGGGTCGCCCAGATCCGCTGCCCGCCGGTCCCACTCGGCTGCGGCATCGGGGTTGTAGTCGCCACCCAGACCGTTGTTGTCCATTTGGCTCATCCAGGTCATCGCGCCGGTGTACCCGGCCTCGGCGCAATTCTCGAACAGGGTGCGCGCCGCCGCGTGGCGGCCGGATTTCGTCAGCATGTAGCCAGAGGCGCAGAGCGTCATGGAGGTCTCACCCTCTTCGGCGCGGTCCAGCATGCTGCCCCAGGTCAGCTCTTCGGGGTTGAGCGTGCCAAGCGCGTCCTCCTCGGCCATCACGGCGGTTGGGATCAGCAATGCGGCGATGATGCGATACATGGCGGTTCTCCTTTTAACGACGCTTGCGGATCATACCACGGGCCGGGTCATAGCCCCAAAGCGCCAGTACGGTGAATGCCGCGCCCGCCAGTACCGTCCAGAGAAGAGCCCAGGGCGACAGGCTGACATGCAGCGCGAACCGGATCAGTTCAACCGCATGGGTGAAGGGGTTCAGACGACAGATCCAATACAGGGATTCTGAAGATTCTTGCATCTTCCAAAGGGGATAGAGCGCGGAGCTCAGGAAGAACATTGGGAAGATGACGAAGTTCATGACCCCGGCGAAATTCTCCAACTGCTTGATGAAGCTCGAAATCGCCAGTCCCAGCGCCCCCAGCATGAGCCCGGCCAGGATCAAAGCCGGCAAAACCGTGAGATGCCCAAGCAGTGGATGTTCCACACCGAACAGACGGGCGATGATCAGGAACGCGTAACACTGAAGGATTCCGATGAAGGTCGCCCCGCAAAGCTTTGAAAACAAAAGAAACCATCGAGGCTGTGGCGCGGTCAGGAGCAGTCGCATGGACCCCATCTCCCGGTCGTAGACAAGGCTCAGCGACGTCTGCATCCCGTTGAACAGCAGGATCATGCCGCACAGGCCGGGCACGATGTAGGTCTCGTAGGTGATGTAGGTCTGGTATGGCGGGATGATCGACAGGCCCAGCGCCGCGCGAAACCCCGCAGCAAAGACCAAAAGCCAGATCAGGGGCCGCACCAACGCCGCCAGGAACCGCTCGCGTTGATGGATGAAACGCAGCACTTCGCGCAGTACTATGGCTTTGAAGGCGGGAAACCGGCGGGTCATACGGATGTGCCTGTCTGTTCCAGAAACCAGTCGTTCAATGCTTGCGCACCGGTCAGATCACGGGCCGTCCCAGACGCCCGCAACACGCCTTGGTGCAAGAGCAGCACATCATCGCTTTCGCGCACCTCATCGGTCAAATGGGTCGCCCAAAGCACGGTCAAGCCGTCCTCTGCCAGATCATGAACATGCGCCGTGATGGCCGCACGCGCCTGCGCATCCAGTCCCACGGTCGGTTCATCACACAGTAAAACCTTCGGCTGATGGATCAGCGCACGTGCCAACTCGGTGCGGCGTCGGTGCCCGCCATTCAAGGACCGTGCTTTTTCACCGGCACGGGCGCGGATATCCAGCCGGTCGAGCGCCGCGTCGATGCGCATCGCGGCGTCTTTGCTAGACAATCCGTGCAGCGCGGCAAAGTAGGACAGGTTCTGGCGAATGGTCAGCTCCAGATCCAGAGTAGGCTGCTGGAACACCACCCCCATCACCGCCAAGGCCTCCCGCGGGGCTTTCGCCAGATCATGTCCCGCGATCTCTATCTGTCCATCGCGGGTCGTAAACAACCGGGTCAGCAGAGCAAAAAGCGTCGATTTGCCAGCGCCATTGGGGCCAAGCAACGCGGTAAAGCGTCCCGGCTCGGCGCGAAAGGACACATCTTTCAACGCCTGCTTGGTGTCATAGGAAAACGAAAGGTCAGATACACTTAGCATATCTGAGACCC
Source organism: Sagittula sp. NFXS13 (assembly GCF_040148795.1). NCBI lineage: Bacteria > Pseudomonadati > Pseudomonadota > Alphaproteobacteria > Rhodobacterales > Roseobacteraceae > Sagittula > Sagittula sp. NFXS13. The sequence continues at coordinate 91,603 of NZ_JAGEMH010000012.1, read as the reverse complement.
TGCATCCGAAACCGCTTTGTGCGCAAGCGCGACCCAAGTCTCAATTCCTGACATGGCAATTTTCTGACGTGTCGACACGTCCCAGCGTGGGCCGCCGGGCAAGCAACGCACAGCCTGACCCACCGAACTCCTGTTGTCGCCAATCCCACAGGCATCGCCGGTCGATCGACCAATGCCGGGTGCCCGCCCTCATTCGGTCGGTCTGAAGGCTGCACCCCAGGGAAATCGCCCCACCTTGATGGTTTTCACGGCTTTGCGACCGGCGACATCCACCACTGTCACATCGCCGGACACGCCATTGGTGGTGAACAGCAACGATTTGTCCGCGTTGAAGGCCATATGCCAGACGCGTCGTCCCACCAGGATGTAATCCTCAACCTCGTAAGTCTCGGCATTGACCACGGCCAGGTGGTTCGCCGGCCCAAGCGCAACAAAGGCATGAGTGTCATCCGCGGTCAGTTCAAACCCCACGGGCTGCACTTTGTCGGGGTGCACGCCCTTGATCTTGAACTCCAGCTTTGCCTTTTCGGCCTGCGTCGCCACATCAAACACCGAAATCGTACCGCCGATTTCAGAGCTCACCCAAAGCTCGCTGCCGTCCTTTACGAACTCCGCATGACGTGGGCGCGAATCCACCAGAGTGTTGGCAAACAACTCTTGCGTTACGGTGTCGATCCAATGCGCCATGTTGGTCGTTTCCGACGTGGTGATCGCGATGGCGCCGTCGGGCGACACGGCCATCCCCTCCGGCTCGATCCCCACATTGATTTGCGCGACCACGGTGCGTGTTTGCGTGTCCACAACGGTCGTAATCGCGTCGTCCTCGTTTGCAATGTAAAGGTGACGGTCGTCCGGGTGCAGGGCGAATTGCTCCGGATCTTCACCAGACGGCAGATCGTGCAGGATCTCACCGGTGTCTGGGTCCATCACCTGAACGGAGTCACTGTCAGAGGCGCAGATATAGACCACCGAATAGTCATGGCTGAATATGATGCCACGGGGGCGTTCGCCGGTCTCGTAGGTGTGCGTAACCTCCTGCGTGTCGACATCTATCACGCTGACGGTGTTGTCCTTTTCGTTGGTGACCCAGATTTCATCGGCCTGCACAGGCTGGGCCAGCAAAAGGGCGGCGAGAAGCGGCGTATATTTCATGGTGTGTCCTATGCATAAAACGACGGGATCCGGGCGCGGCCACGGTCCCCAAACGATGTGGGGCGATAAAATGGGGTCTTCGGTTATGTGCCGAAGGCGATGCAGCGGCTTTCGGGCGCGTCGAGGCCAAGGGTGTCCAACTCCGTCTTGGGATGCAGAAAGCCTTCAATCGGTGCATTGGCCACCACCGCGCCACGGTGGGTCAGCGGAATTGTCTGCCGCAATTGGCCGTTCCAGGGGCGAAAGGTCAGGGGCCGCCCCTTGAAGCCTGCTAATTCAAAGCTGTCACCAAGCATGTAGGCGCGCAGCTCCGGGGCGGAGGACGCGCCGGTCCGCGTGACGGCCTCGCCCACGGCGCGCACTGCGGCCCAGGCGGCATAGTCGCGGTCGCGCATCTGGCGCCCGGCCGCGTCCTCGAACCGGCTTTGCAGCTGGGCCGCGCCCCATTGTTCCACCACGGGGGACCACGCCGAGGGACGCAGGCCTTCGCTGCCCGCGACCGGGCGGGGCATCCATGTGTTGTAGGGAATGTACCGGGCAAAGTCGTTCAGTTCGTCGGCCACCACCAGCACATCGTATTTGCCCAACCCCTGGGTGAAAATCGGCACCTCCTGGGACGCATTGCGGCGCAAATCGCCTGAGTCCTCCCAGCTTTGCGTGCGCCGGACGCTTTGTCCAAATTTCGCGGCAGAGTCCCGATAGCTTTGCCCAAGCTCAAGATCACCGGGCTTGGTGCCTTCAATCATCACGATGGCCGTCCAGCGGCGCGCAACAAAGAACTGCATCAGCGCGTCTGTCAGCATCGCGCGGGAGGGCAACGTATGCAGCACGTTGGCGCGACAGGCATCGTCTCGCAACGCGCGTTTCGGCGCAGCCGTGTTGAACAGCAGTGCGTCTTGCGCCTCTGGCAGGTCCGCGGCGGCAAGCACGTCATCAGCAGGCGCATCCAGCACCAAAAGGTCCGTGGTTTTCAGGGCCTCCTGTACGGCGGCGGTGAAATCTCCGCCCACGGCAACGTGCGTGCTTTGGAGCGTCCATGTCTGTCCCATGAAGGAGCCGGTGGTGGCATTGTCTGCAAGGGCAAGCTCGGCACCGGCGCGACCTTCATCCGTGGGAACAGGCTCCAGGTTCGACAGGGTGGGAGGCTGCTCAACCTCCTGTCGCAGGTAATGCAAACGAATGTCTGCGGCCTCGGAAGGCGCGGACATGCCTCCCACGCACAGCACGGCGCAGGCCAACGTTTTGGCGATGGAACGCATGAATAATCCTCCCTCGGTGGCAGGCTAACCATGCGCCGTTAGGCCTCAATACGACCTTCGTCGCGCGGGACGGGGGGCTGCGCGCCACGAAAGTCCAATGGTGGCGTCTGACGCTCTCCGCTTAGGGTCTCGGCAACGCGAACATCCTGAATGGGAGGAGGACAATATGAAGACGTTTACCCTTGGTGCCCTTGTTTTGGCGCTGCCGGTTGTTGCCTTGGCGCATGGTAACGTGGCCCCGCAGGCGGTGGACACCGCAGGCCTGCCCGCCGTGGGCGAAGAGTGGTTGACCGAAAACCCCTATCGTGTCGAGGAAGCGGGTGAGGAGGTCTGGTCCAAAGCGGTTGAGATCGGCTCCTCTGGCTACAACCAGAACTGCGCGCGGTGCCACGGGCTCGAAGTGATCTCTGGCGGCCTCGCCCCCGACCTGCGCTTTCTGGAGGCCGAAGAATACGGCGACGAGTGGTTCATCGAACGGTTCCGCACCGGCTACACGCAGAACGGCACGACCAAGATGCCCGCCTTCGGGGAGCTGCTTGGCCAGGAGGCGGCTTGGGCGATCCGCACCTACATCGAGACGCGTCCCGACGACGACAGCGCTGCTGAATATGCCGACGAGCTGAAGGCCATCCGCGACCAGATCGTGGAAGACGGCACCGCAGATGACGCGACCAAGGAGCGCCTCACCGAGATCGCCGAGAACATCGAGACCATGTCAGGTGCCCCGGTGGCCGACAGCGCGGCCTCGCGCGCGGCGGCCTTGCTCGACGGCACGGAACACGGCGCACAGAAGGCGGCCGAAGCCTTGACCATCGGCCTGTCCGCAGCGCACTGATTGATCTGACAGGTTTCGGGGGAGGAGAGCTGCGGATGATCTCGACAGGTTTCGTGACTTGGCTGGGCCGGGTGGCAAGCGCGTGTTTGCTGGCCGCTCTGGCCGCCTCCCTGCCTGCGGGCACAGCCCGTGCCGCAGATCCGTGCGCCGATTATGTGCCACAGCCGAAACCCCAGAACGCCGGCCGCGATATCGTCGGCCAGGACCTCGACACCATCATGGAGCGTGGCAGCATGACCTTCGCGCTCTATGACGACTATCCGCCCTATTCCTTTCAGGAGGGCGGCACACCCCGCGGCATTGACGTGGACATCGCCCGGCTGATCGCCGGCTACATCGGTGTAAAACCCAGTTTCAAATTCGTTGCGGCTGGGGAAAACCTGGACGCCGATTTGCGCTTCAACATCTGGCAGGGTGGCATCGTCGGTGGGGCCGTCTCCAACGTCATGATGCGCGTGCCTTACGACTCTGCCTTCAAGTGCCGGGTGGAGCAGGTCGTCTTTCCCGGGCAGTACCACGAGGAACAGGTGGCCATCGCCTACCGCGAGGCGGACTATCCTGACGGCGGTCCGGTGCCCGCCTATTTCCGCTTTGACACCGTCGCCGTGGAAAACGACTCCATCGCGGATTTCTACCTGACCAGCTTTGCCGGTGGTCAGACTGCCCAAGGCGTGCGACGCTATCCATCCATGCAACTGGCGATGGAGGCGCTGAACGCGGGGGAGACGATGGCCGCGATGGGTCCGCTGGCGCAACTGGAGTTCTTTGCGGGCGAGGGGGTGGCGATCCACCAGCCGCCGCTTGCTGGGTTGGCCAAATCGAAATGGCCCATCGGGACCGCCGTACACTTTGCCTATCGCGGGCTGTCCTACACCGTGGGCGACGCGGTGACAGAAGCACTAGACGACGGGCGCATCGCAGAAATCTTTGACACCTACGGGCTGACACACATTCCGCCCGAATGGTGAAATCATCCATTGGTCTAATATGACGTCGCGGGCCACACGCCTAGGCTGACGCACAAGAGAGAGGACACACCCATGAAAATGAGCGATTCCCGTATCATCAAGGCCCCGCGCGAGCAGGTCTGGGCGGCAATCCAGGACCCCGAAGTGCTCAAGGCCTGCGTGCCCGGCTGCACCGAGATGTCCGGCTCCCCCGAGGAGGGCTACGAGGCAACCGTCGTCCAGAAGGTCGGCCCGGTGAAGGCCACCTTCAAGGGCCAGGTCGCAATGACCGACATGACCGCCCCCGAAGCCCTGAAGCTGTCCGGTGAGGGCAAGGGCGGCGCGGCGGGCTTTGCCAAGGGCGGCGCGGTCGTGACCCTGGCCGAGGTCGAGGACGGCACAGAGCTGCACTACGATGTCGAAGCCAACGTCGGCGGCAAGCTGGCGCAGCTTGGCTCCCGCATCATCGACGGCTTTGCCAAGAAGATGGCCGATCAGTTCTTTGAGAACTTCCAGAACGCGGTCGAAGGCCCCGGCGACGTGACCGAGGCCGAGCCCGAAGAAAAGAAAAGCTGGCTGAAAAAGATCACCGGCTGACCCCAGATCCGGGCGTCACGCCGCTGTCGCGGGACGCCTTTACCCAGATACGAGATTTCCAGGGAGGGAAACGATGGCAGAAGTAACGATGAAGGTGAACGGCAAGTCCGTCACCAAGTCGGTCAAGGGCAACACCCTGATGACCGAGTTCCTGCGCGACGAGCTGCGGCTGACCGGCACCCACGTGGGCTGTGACACCTCGCAATGCGGCGCCTGCACCATTCATGTGAACGGCAAGCAGGTCAAAGCGTGCACCATGTTCGCGGGTGAATGTGACGGCGCGGAGATCGGCACCATCGAAGGGCAGGCGGCCCCTGACGGCACGCTCAACGCGATCCAGGCTGCGTTCAAGGAATACCACGGGCTGCAATGCGGCTTTTGCACCCCCGGCATGGTGATGGCGGCCTCTTCGCTGCTGAAGGACAACCCCAAGCCCACCGAAGCCGAGGTGCGCCACCACCTCGAAGGCAACATTTGTCGCTGCACCGGCTACCACAACATCGTCCGTGCCATTCTGGCGGCTTCCGGTCAGGACGTGCCCGCAGTCGCAGCCGAGTAAGACTTTCATGACGGGGCGACCCGTCCAAAACATTGCGTAGGGTGGGTTTGTCCCACCATCCAAGGGAGGAATACTATGCCGAAGGATCATGGCATTGGCGCAAGCCCGAAGCGGCGTGAGGACGCCCGCTTCCTGACCGGGGCCGGTCAGTACACCGACGACATCAACATTCACAACCAGGCTTACGTGCACTTCCTGCGCTCGGACGTGGCGCACGGCAAGATCACCAACATCGACACCACCGAGGCGGCAGAGATGCCGGGCGTGGTCCGCATCTTCACCGGCGCGGACTTCGAAGGCATTGGCGGTCTGCCGTGCGGCTGGGAAATCACCGACAAGAACGGTGACCCGATGAAGGAGCCGGCACACCCGGTTCTGGCACAGGGCAAGGTCCGCCACGTGGGGGATCCGATCGCCGCCGTTGTCGCGGACAGCCTGGAGGAGGCGCGCAACGCTGCCGAAGCCATCGTGGTCGACATCGAAGATCTGCCCGCCGTGGTCAACATGAAGGCCGCGCTCACATCCGACTCCTCCCTTGTGCATGACGACCTGAGCGACAACCTCTGCTATGACTGGCAGTTCGGCTCCGACACGGAGGTTGTCGAAAAGGCATTCTCCGAGGCCGCGCATGTCACCACGCTGGAGCTGGTGAACAACCGTCTGATTGCCAACCCGATGGAGCCTCGCGTGGCAGTGGGGGATTATGCCCGCGCCAATGACGAAAGCACGCTTTATACCACCTCGCAGAACCCGCACGTGATCCGGCTGCTGATGGGGGCCTTTGTCCTTGGCATTCCCGAGCACAAGCTGCGCGTTGTGGCCCCCGATGTGGGTGGCGGTTTCGGCACGAAGATCTTCCACTACGCCGAAGAGGCCTTCTGCACCTTCGCCGCACGCCAGATCAACCGCGCTGTCAAATGGACCTCGACACGCTCCGAGGCCTTCATGTCCGATGCGCATGGCCGTGACCACGTGACCAAGATCGAGCTGGCGCTCGACGCGGACAACAACTTCACCGCGTTGCGCACCGATACCTACGCCAACATGGGCGCCTATCTGTCGACCTTTTCGACCTCGGTGCCGACCTGGCTGCATGGCACGCTGATGGCCGGCAACTACCGCACGCCCGCCGTGCAGGTGAACGTGAAGGCCGTCTTCACCAACACCGTGCCGGTGGACGCCTACCGTGGTGCAGGACGCCCCGAGGCGACCTATTCGCTGGAGCGTGTCATCGATAAGGCAGCCCGCGAGCTGGGCGTCGACCCGATCAAGCTGCGCCGTCAGAACTTCATCACCCAGTTCCCCTACGCGACCCCGGTGGCTGTCGAATACGACACCGGCGATTACGTCGCCACGATGGACAAGATGGAAGAGCTGATGGACCTCGGCAACTTCGACGCGCGCCGCAAGGAAAGCGAAGCGAAGGGCAAGCTGCGCGGCCTCGGCATCAACTGCTTCATTGAGGCCTGCGGCATTGCGCCGTCGAACCTCGTGGGTCAGCTTGGCGCGCGCGCCGGTCTGTATGACGCGGCCACGGTCCGTGTGAACGCCACTGGCTCCATCTCCGTGATGGTCGGCGCGCACTCCCACGGGCAGGGCCACGAAACCGTGTTCCCGCAGGTCGTCGCAGAGATGCTCGGCATTGACGACAGCCTGATCGACATCGTGCACGGCGACACCTCGAAGATCCCGTTCGGCATGGGCACGTATGGCTCGCGCTCTCTGGCGGTCTGTGGCTCCGCGATGGTCCGCGCGACCGAGAAGATCATCAACAAGGCCAAGAAGATCGCCGCCCACCTGCTCGAGGCCTCCGAGGCCGACATCGAACTGAAGGATGGTCAGTTCTCGGTCGCAGGAACGGACAAGTCCGTGGCTTGGGGGGATGTGACGCTCGCCGCCTACGTGCCGCACAACTATCCCCTTGAGGACATCGAGCCGGGCCTGGAGGAGACGGCGTTCTACGATCCGGCCAACTTCACCTATCCGGCAGGGGCCTACGCCTGCGAAGTGGAGCTTGACCCCGAAACCGGCGAAGTGAAGATCGAAAAGTTCGTGTCATCCGACGACTTCGGCAATGTCATCAACCCGATGATCGTCGAAGGTCAGGTCCACGGCGGCATCGCTCAGGGCATCGGTCAGGCGCTGCTGGAAAACGCGTCTTACGACGAGAACGGCCAGCTGCTGAGCGCGTCCTACATGGATTACGCAATGCCGCGTGCCGATGACCTGCCGATGATGGCGAACTACGTGGTGGACCACTCCTGCCAGACACCGTGCACGCACAACCCGCTGGGTGTGAAGGGCTGCGGCGAGGCCGGTGCCATCGGCTCCCCGCCGACGGTGGTGAACGCCGTGATCGACGCGCTGCATTCGGGCGGACACAAGGTGGAGCACATCGACATGCCCGTGACGCCGTCGCGTGTCTGGGCTGCCATGCAGGCATAAGTGGAGTGCGCCGGGGGGCTCGCCCCCCGGACCCCAAAGGGTATTTGAACAGCGGAGTTACCAAGAGGTCTGCGCCTGTTCGAGGAGGAAAGAGAATGTATTCATTTGATCTAGTGCGTCCAACATCCATGGAAGATGCGGTCGCGGCGCTGGGGCAGGAGGATGCGCAGCCGTTGTCCGGTGGCCAGACGCTGATCCCGACGCTGAAGCAGCGCCTTGCCATGCCGTCAACGCTTGTGAGCCTCTCGGCCATCGCCGAGCTGAAGGGCGTGTCTGTTGACGGCAACACGTTGACCATCGGCGGCGGCACAACACATGCCGAAGTGGCGGCCGAAGCTGGCGCCTATCCGGGGCTGGCCGCGCTGGCCGGTCAGATCGGTGATCCGGCGGTGCGCAACCGTGGCACCATTGGCGGCTCGCTGGCCAACAACGACCCGTCGGCATGTTATCCGGCGGCGGCTCTTGGGTCTGGTGCGACCATCGTGACCAACACCCGTGAATTCGCTGCTGACGACTATTTCCAAGGCATGTTTGCCACCGCTCTGGATGAGAACGAGATTGTCACCGCGGTGAAATTCCCCATCCCGGAGAAAGCCGCCTACATCAAGTTCCAGCAACCCGCGTCGCGGTTTGCGCTTGTCGGTGTGTTCGTCTCCAAGGGCGCCGACGGCGTGCGTGTGGCCGTGACCGGGGCCTCGAACGACGGCGTGTTCCGCTGGTCCGAGGCCGAGGAGGCGCTGAACGGCAACTTCGCCGCTGACGCGGTTGAGGCACTTTCGGCCCCGTCGGGCGCTGACATGATCTCTGATCTGCATGGTTCGGGCGACTACCGCGCGCATCTGGTGAAGGTGATGACCAAACGCGCCGTGGCCAAAGCCAACGGCTGAGCGCGTCGTTAGCAACGAAAGAAACCCCCGATCCACAGGGTCGGGGGTTTTTGCGTTCGAGCGCCGCTAGAGCGTTCTGAGAGCGCCGTTCGCGTCAATGGTGGTGATGCTGGACAGACCTGCGCGGATCTTGAGCTGTCGCAAGGCGGGGTGATCCATGAACACCGCCGCGGTCGAGAGCGCATCGGCCAATGTTGCGGACGGCCCTTCGAGACTGACAGTGGACCAAAGCGGTTCCTGTCCGCGCGGCCCGAGGATATGCGCCTCTGCTCCAAGTCGCAGCGCACCGGGGCTGGAAGTGGCGCGCGCAGCGTTTTGCAGCGTTACATGCCCCAGCGCGCCGTGCTGCGGATCGTTCAACGTCAGGCGGAACGGCCCCCCAAGGGCGGCTGCTTCGCCTATATCCACCAGTGCCTTGGTGAAGCTGTGCCGGGCCAGATCATCCTTGATCAGGTCTGTCGCGTAGCCTTGGGCGATGCCGTTCAAGGTGAGCGCCTGACCCCGGCCCAGCGTGATGACGTCTGGCGCGATCCGGACACGGTCAAACCCAATCAGGCGCCGGGCCGCTTCGATGTCGGTGCCTCGTGCCAGTGCGTGCCAGAGCGGCTGCACCGTCGGATCGAACAGGCCATTCGTCAGATCGTGGGCCTGCGCGGCCAGTGTCATCAAGGCGTGAAAGTCCGACGATGGGCGGAGCCTGCCTCTTGTGTTCAACTGCACCAGCGCGCTGTCGTCGCGATACAGGCTGAAGGTGGCCTCGATCTGTTCCAGCCGTTTTGGCAGGGCGGTCAAAGCGCGGTCGACCGCGCTGCGCGGGCCGGTCAGGGTCACGGAAGCCTCCGCCCCCAAAGCGCGCCCGCGCCACGTGCCCGCATATGCCCGGACAGGTGCCGTTGCGAAAGCGGCGGTGAGGCACAAAAAGCGGCGTCGTTTCATCATTCTGCGGCGGCCGTCATGTTGGGGTGCCCAGTGGCACGCGGCGCGCGTTTCGTAGCGCGTGCCTTCAGGATCAATGGCACGCACTGCGCGTCGTCATCGTGGATCGTTACGCAGTCAAGGCACTGGAAACACTCGTCATATTGGATCTCTCCGGATTTTCGGATGGCGCCATAATTGCATTTGACCGCACACAGCTGGCAAGGGGTGCCGCACTCTGCCCGCCGGGGTATCCAGCGCCGCAGCCGAAGAAACCCGCCAATCGCCATGAGCGCCCCAAGCGGGCAGGCGTAACGGCAGAATCCCTTGAAGGTGAACAGTCCGAGGCCAAGCCAGAACAACGCGTAGGCGACGTAATACCATTCCCGCACGAAAAACGTGGTAATCGCGGTTTTGAATGGTTCGATTTCGGCGGCCCTGTCCATGTAGGACGGCGCAAAGAGCGTCACCAGAACCAGCCCGGCCAAAGCCACGTATTTCACCCATTTCAGACGTTGATCCCAAGGGCGCGATGGCTCCCACGTCGGCAGGCGCAGCAGCCGACCCAGATGGTGCGCAAATTCTTGCAGCGCTCCAAAGGGGCAAAGCCAGCCGCAAAACAGCCCGCGCCCCCAAAGCACGAACCCCACAAGAACCACGGCCCAGATCAGCAGTGAAAACGGATCATACAGCAGGAAAGCGAAATGCTGTGTGGTCAATGCCGCCTGCATTGTAGCCAGCGGCGTAACAATGGACAGCTGCCCTTGACCCCACCAGCCGATGAAGCCCGTGACAACGGCCAGGATCGTCAGACGGACGGGCGTATAGGCGCGCAGCCCTGCAAGCCTCGATTGGGCAAACAGCAGCGCCGGGATCAGCAGCGCCAGAAACGCCGCAAGCGAGATCACGTCAGGCAGACGGTTGCGGATGGCTTCCTCGAATGGCGACAGCCGCGCGACCTGACTGGGCCGGGTAAAGAACCGGTCGTCCGTGCGGATTTCCGTGCTCAAGGTGACGGATCCAGTTTCGGGTTGGAACATACCATGTTGGCGGACAGCTTTTATTTTCAGCGTCCAGGGGCTTGCCGGATCAAAGCCCAAGCGCCGATCCGTGCGCAGGATCATGGCTGTGCCATCGTGAAGCGCCTCAGGAACGTGATCGGACAGCTCGACAAACAAATCCGCGTCGCGCAAGGCGACTGGAAACCCCGACTGCTCCGCCCCGATCCAATCCGGCGTGGTGTTGCGGACAAAATCAGCCGACACCAGCCCGTGCCGTGCCGTTTCGATCATCAAGACAGGCTCGTCGAAGGTGGAGATCTCCTTGAAACGCGCCAGTTCCTCCAATGTGTCCGCGGACAGCAACGTCTTTGCGATGCTGCCGGGACCAAGGTCCGCCACCCACAGATCCAGATAGGACGCCTCCGGGTCATCCTGGGCGTCTGGATCGTCATCGGCCCAGAGTGTTCCGGCAAACATCGCATCGACCTCGGCGTTGCTGACGCGCAGCCGCGTCACCAGCCCCTGATCGCGCAAATCCTGCCAACTGAGATCTTCGTCGATCTCTGGATTTGGGGCGGCCGGTGGCCCGGCACTGATCCCGCCCATCTTCTCGCGCGCGACCTGAAGTGTCGCCGCAAGGATCGATTCATGCGCAATCCGGACAGAGGCCGTCGCTTTGGTCACACCGTCAAGGTAGACCAGCCCGGTGCCGTCAGAGGACCCGCCGTAAGGCGAGCCGACGACGATATTGTCCGAAATGCTCAGGCCGCCATATTGTTCCATGAAGGCGTGGAACGGCGCTTGCCCCAAACCGGAAACAAAGATCGGCTCGTTGTGATCGAGCAGTTGCACGTCGATGAAGCGACCGTCGAGGTCGAGCACCACCAGCATGTTGATCGGTGCGCCGGAAAAGCCGGGCAGGGCGGCCATCGGTTCGGTTTGAAACACGTAGCCCGCCTGCGCGCCGCCAGAGTTCAACAGCTCAAAGACGCCGTCGTTTGAAATCTGCGCGCCCAGCGACATGGGCGCACGGATGAGCTCTCCCATCTCGGCGTCCGAAATGGTCTTTGCCAACGATAATGATGCGGTGAGCGCGAGCGTGAGACAAAGCCACGCGGTGCGCAAGAAAAACACTCCCATGTCGCGACGTTAGAACCGTAGTTGAAACGCGCAAATCCGACCTTGGTGGGGGGAGGATATCGCAACGAAGCGCGCCACCCTGCTTGGGTGCGCGCTCCGACGGGTGGCGTTACGCCGCTGAGTCTTTCGGCTTCAGAGCAGTGTTGGCCGGTTTGTTGGGGACGACTGTCGGTGCGGCATTGCCGCCTGCAAAAGCTGCCACGGTAGGTCTCCAATCTGTAGTGGTGTTCCCCAGCGCCGATTGGTCGTGCCTGTGGCCGTTCCAATTGCTGGGGCAAGGTCCCCTGTGCGAGGACATGATTGGCATATAGCGCACTAACCGCTTTGTGGAAAGGGGGGCGCTAACGTAAAAACGTAACGTTGTTTAGGTATACGTTTTTGAAAATTCTTGCCGGTAGGATTCAGCTTCTAAGCAGCTGCGGTCTTTCAATAGGGCGCTGTTCGTGTGAAGCGTTAACTTATCTCTTTAAGTTACTGAATTAAATCACATATGAAAACGTTTTAGTCGCTTGGCCTAATGCAACACAAGGTGCGCTAACCCGACACCAACCCGCCGAATGCCAAGACGCTCCAAAATGGCGTCGATACTAAAAAAGGGCGAGCCACCGTGGTAAACGGCGGTTCGCCCTTCAAGCGAAAGTCCTCGGTCACCCCGGCCGCGCGATGCAATCGGGTCCCGGCAGACCACCCTGGTGTCAGGGAATGATGCGGGTGTACTTCACGCCTTCCAGGGTCGCACCGACGCGCAGGCCGGACTGGCCAAAGACCACAGCGATGATCGGGGCAAGCGAAGTTGTCGTCTCTGCCGACAATGTCTCGCCCTTGCCCGGTGTGGCGTACAGGATGTTTGCGCCCGCCGCATAGCCGCCGGACCGTCGGAAGGTTTCCAAAGCGTTGTTTGTCATGAAGAACAGGACGTGGCTATATTGCTGCGCCCCGATTTGCAAACCACCGGACGCCTTGACCATCGAGTAGTAATCGACGGTCGCGCCGCCGATGCGCAGCGCGCCATTTCCGTAGCCGCCGCCGAAACCCAGACCGACTTCGCTGACCAGCGGCATGACCAGCATACCCACCGATTTTCCGGCCAGGGTCTGAGTGCCCGGATAATCCGCGTAAAGTCGTGCCAAGGTCTGGTTCACGCGGGCGTCAATGGTCTGCGGACCGGCTCCACCCACACCATTTGCGCAAGCGGCCGTAAGGGAGGTCGCGCCTAGGCCCAGCAGGGCCTCACGTCGGGTAAATGTCATATCACTGCTCTTTTCTGTCGATCGGTTTTTGTGATCGGGGTTGCCTCGTACGTCCGGCTGTACCGCCGGTTGCCATTTTTATACGCGCAAGAGAAACAGTTGTCACCTTCCCTTGTGGCAAATAGGCAAGTCATCGCGACAGATAGCGATGTTTTCAGGCATGCGGCGCGCGGCTGACGGCGGAAGCGGCGATCGCATAGGCGCACAAGGCACCCCGCCGCCGTTCCCGAAATGCAATCATCCGTTTAGGATCTTGGCCGCTGCCGGCGCAAAATAGGTCAGCATCCCATCACAGCCCGCCCGCTTGAAGCTCATCAGGCTTTCCAGCATGACCTTTTCGCCATCGACCCAGCCGCGCTCTCCCGCGCCTGCGAGCATCGCGTATTCGCCGGACACCTGGTAGGCGAAGGTCGGCGCGCCGAACATCTCCTTGGCCCGGTGACAGATGTCGAGATAAGGCATCCCCGGTTTCACCATCACCATATCCGCGCCTTCGGACAAGTCGCGCGCGATCAGCCGCATCGCTTCGTCAGAGTTGCCGGGATCTTGCTGATAGGTTTTCTTGTCGCCCTGAAGAGCGCCCGACGCGCCAACCGCGTCGCGGAACGGCCCGTAAAAGGCGCTGGCGTATTTCGCCGCATAGGACAGCAACAGCACGTCCTGAAAACCTTCGCTTTCCAATGTGTTACGCAGCGCGCCGATGCGCCCGTCCATCATGTCCGACGGGCCGATGATGTCGGCCCCGGCGCGCGCCTGGCTCAAAGCCTGCTTGGCCAGCGCCTCGACGGTGCGGTCGTTCACGATTACGCCGTTTTCGACAAAGCCGTCGTGGCCGTTGATATTGTAGGGATCTAGCGCAACATCCGTCATCACCGCCATATCGGGAACCGCGTCCTTGATGGCGCGTGTGGCGCGGTTCGACAGGTTGTCGGGGTTCCAGGCCTCGGCGCAGTCCTCGGTCTTTTTCGACGGATCCGTGTAGGGGAACAGGCAGATCGACGGGATCCCCAGCGCGTGCGCTTCCTTGGCCGCCTCGACCACCTTGTCCACTGACAGGCGGTTGACGCCGGGCATGGAGGCGATCGGCTCTGACACGCCTTCGCCGTCACGCACGAACACGGGCCAGATGAAATCCTGTGGCGACAAGGTGGTTTCTGCCACCAGCGCGCGGATGGCCGGGGTGCGGCGCAGGCGGCGCAGGCGGAGCGAAGGGTAGGGTGCCAGGGTCGGTTGCATGGGCGTGCCTCTAAAATCGTTCACCTTTGGGTGGCACGGATTGAAGCGCTTTCACAAGTCCCCCATTGCGCATCCCGGCTTGCCCTTGTCATAAGGCGCAGAGGCAACAATCGAAAAGAGCATTGATTTGGGCTGGTACGGAACTGTCTTCGAAGTGATCGACATGCGGTCCTTCTCCAACCTGTGGTTCTGGATCGTGCTGGCGGTCCTGTGGTCCTCGGTCTCTCACTGGGTGCTGGGGGTGCCCTTCGATATGGTTGCCCGCGCCCGCCGCGACGGAGGCCAGGCAGAGCAGGACCTGGAGGATCTGGTCCGTATCAACTCCAACCGCTTGCTGTTCATCGTCGACGAATCCGGTCTGTTTTTGTCCGGGCTGGTTGCGGCCTTTCTGACCTGCGTTTGCCTGTTGGGGTTCGTCTACAACGTGGAAACCGCTCAGGCGTTGTTTTTGCTGACGTTTCCGATGACGCTTGTGGCGCTATTGACGGTCTACACCTCGCGCTGCGTCCAAGCAGGTGAAAACGCGGGGGAGCCGTTGTGGCGCCGCTTGCGCAATCATCGCCTGGCCACGCAGGTCATCGGGATGATCTCGATCTTCGTCACTGCGCTGTGGGGCATGTTCTACAACCTCTCCACCGGGATCCTGTGATCTGGCAGACGGACGTCTCCTGCGCTTGACGCCGGACGCGTCGCGCGCCATGTGAGCAGCCATGGCGGACAAAGTAACGATCGGTGGCGCCCCAGAGGGGTATGACGCGCAACTCGTGCTGCGGGAAGTGGCGCGCGCAAAAGGGCCGGTGGTTCACATCGCCCGCGACGACAAGCGGCTGGCGGCCATGCGCGAGGCGCTGGCCTTCTTTGCACCGGACATGCCGGTCGTCATTTTCCCGGCGTGGGACTGCGTGCCCTATGACCGCGTGTCACCAAATGCGGATATCTCTGCGGCGCGCATGGCGACGCTGGCCGGCCTCGTCCATGGAATGCCGGACCGCTACGTCCTGCTGACCACGCTCAGCGCCTCCATGCAGCGCATCCCGCCGCGCAGCACGCTCCGCGAAGCGGCTTTCAGCGCCCAGGTCGGCGACCGCGTCGACGAGGAAGCCTTGCGCAATTTCCTTGTGCGCATGGGTTTCAGCCAGGCCCCCACGGTCACGGAACCCGGCGATTACGCCATCCGCGGCGGCATCATCGACATTTTCCCGCCCGGCGATGGTGGTCCGGTGCGCCTCGACTTCTTCGGCGACACGCTGGACGGCGCGCGCCGTTTTGACGCGGCCACTCAGCGTACCACGGAAAAGCTCAACCTTGTCGAACTGGCCCCTGTGTCCGAGGTCATCCTGGACGACTCCGCCATTTTGCGGTTCCGCCAGAACTACCGCATCGAATTCGGGGCGGCCGGGACGGATGACCCGCTCTACGAGGCGGTGAGCGCGGGCCGCAAACACGCCGGGATAGAACATTGGCTGCCGTTCTTTCATGACACTCTGGAAACGCTGTTCGATTATCTGCCGGATGCGCCGGTTTTGATGGACGATCAGCTGACGCCCTCGCGCCTGTCGCGGTGGGAGCAGATCGACGACCAATACGGCACGCGCAAACACGCGCTGAGCCAGAAACAAACCTTGGGCAGCTCGGTCTATAAGCCAATTCCGCCCAAACTTCTGTACCTTGACGACACCGATTGGGAAGCCGCCGTCGGCGGACGTCGACGCGTACAATTCCATCCGCTGTCACAGGCCCCCGGACCGGGCGTGGTGGATGCGGGCGGGCGCATCGGGCGCAGCTTTGCCCCCGAACGGCAGCAGGAAAGCATCAGCCTTTTTGGCAGTCTCGCCAGCCACATAAAGACCCGCATGACCGAAGGTCCGGTGGTCATCGCCTCCTACTCAGAAGGTGCACGCGAACGCCTCACCGGCCTGATCGAAGACGAAGGCGTCGCCGAGGCCATCCCGATCCAGAACGGCACGCGGGTCGGCAAATCCGGGCTGCATCTGGCCGTCTGGTCGCTGGAGGCGGGCTTCGAAGCGCCGTGGAACGACCAGAAACTGACCGTCATATCCGAACAGGACGTGCTGGGCGACCGGCTGATCCGCAAGCCGGCCAAGCGCCGCAAGGCCGAGAACTTCCTGACCGAACACCAATCGCTGAGCCCCGGCGATCTGGTCGTCCACGTGGACTTCGGCATCGGCCGTTTCCTCGGGATGGAGGTGATCACCGCCGCAGGCTCGCCCCACGAATGCCTGACGCTGCAATATGCCGAGGACGCAAAGCTCTACCTGCCGGTCGAGAACATCGAACTGCTCTCGAAATACGGCCACGAGGAAGGCTTGCTCGACAAGCTGGGCGGCGGCGCATGGCAGGCCAAGAAGGCCAAGCTCAAGGAACGCATCCGCGAGATGGCCGACCGGCTCATCCGTATTGCCGCGGAACGGGCGCTGCGCAAGGCACCCATCATGGACCCGCCGCCCGGATCCTATGACAGCTTCGCCGCGCGCTTCCCCTATACAGAAACCGACGACCAGCTCAGCGCCATCGATGACACGATGGACGATCTGCACAGCGGGCAGCCGATGGACCGGCTGATCTGCGGCGACGTGGGCTTTGGCAAGACCGAGGTCGCCATGCGCGCGGCCTTTGTGGCGGCCATGTCGGGGCAGCAGGTGGCGGTGATCGCCCCGACGACGCTGCTCGCACGCCAGCACTACAACAGTTTCGCCGAACGCTTCCGTGGCTTCCCGCTGAACGTCGCGCCGTTGTCTCGGTTCGTTGGCACCAAACAGGCCGCGCTCACCCGCGAGGGGCTGACCAAGGGCACCGTGGACATTGCCGTCGGCACCCACGCGCTGCTGGCCAAGAACATCCGCTTCCAGAACCTTGGCCTGCTCATCATCGACGAGGAGCAGCGCTTTGGCGTGCAGCACAAGGAGCGGCTGAAACAGCTGCGCTCCGACATTCACGTGCTCACCCTGACGGCGACGCCGATCCCGAGGACGCTGCAACTGTCGCTCACCGGGGTGCGCGACCTGTCGATCATCGGCACGCCGCCGGTGGACCGCCTGTCGATCCGCACCTACGTCAGTGAATTCGATCCCGTGACCATCCGCGAGGCGCTGCTGCGCGAACACTATCGCGGCGGACAATCCTTCTACGTGGTGCCCAAGATCTCTGACCTGCCGGAGATCGAGGAGTTCATGAAGGAACAGATGCCGGAGTGCACCTATGTCGTGGCCCACGGTCAGATGGCAGCGGGCGAGCTGGATGAGCGCATGAACGCGTTCTATGACGGCAAATACGACGTGCTTCTGGCGACGACCATCGTGGAAAGCGGTCTCGATATTCCCACCGCCAACACCATGATCGTGCACCGCGCCGATCAGTTCGGCCTGAGCCAGCTTTACCAGATCCGGGGCAGGGTGGGCCGGTCCAAAACCCGCGCCTACTGCTACCTGACGACCAAACCACGTGCCAAGCTGACCACCACCGCCGAAAAACGTCTGCGCGTCTTGGGCAGCATCGACACGCTGGGCGCCGGTTTTGCACTGGCCAGCCAGGACCTGGACATTCGCGGCGCCGGCAACCTGCTGGGCGAAGAACAGTCCGGCCAGATGCGGGACGTGGGCTACGAGTTGTATCAATCCATGCTCGAAGAGGCGATCGCCAAGATCAGATCCGGCGACATGGAAGGTCTGACCGAGGACGATGGCCAATGGGCACCGCAGATCAACCTCGGCGTGCCGGTGCTGATCCCGGAGGACTACGTGCCCGATCTCGACGTGCGCCTTGGCCTCTATCGTCGTCTGTCCAGCCTGACCACCAAGGTCGAGCTCGAAGGCTTTGCCGCCGAGCTGATCGACCGCTTCGGCAAGCTGCCGCGCGAGGTCAACACGCTGATGTTGGTGGTGCGGATCAAGGCGATGTGCAAACGCGCCGGGATCTCCAAGCTCGATGGCGGGCCGAAAGGCGCCACCATCCAGTTCCACAACGACAAATTCGCCTCGCCCGAGGGCCTGATGCAGTTCATCGCCGACCAGAAAGGCATGGCCAAGATCAAGGACAACAAGATCGTCGTGCTGCGTGACTGGAAAAGCGACAAGGACAAGATCCAGGGCGCCTTTGCCATTGCGCGCGATCTGGCGGAACAGGCCGGCGCGATCAAGAAGCGGACGCCGGAGAAGAAGCCTGAAAAGCCTGCGCCGACCAACGCTCCGGCCAAAGCCCCGGTCAAGCCCAAGCCCACAAGCACCTTCACGGCCAAGCGCAAAAAGCGCTGAGCAGGTATGCGCTTGCCGTGACGCGCAGGAACGTTAACAGTTTGTTCATAATTATGAACGGACTCGATTATGCGTGTTTTCCTGGTTTGTGCCCTGATTGTTCAGGCGAGCTTTGTCTCGGCGGACCCAACATCACCCTCCTTGCGCGACACGCTGGACAGCTACCGCACGGCGCAGGCCTTTGACTGTCGCAATGTCAGCTGCAAACGCCTGCGCTCCTGCGAAGAGGCTTGTTTCAAGTTGCTGCAATGCGGGCAAAGCGTGCGGGATGGCGATCATGACGGTATTCCTTGCGAAAACCTGTGCAGCCGTCGCTGCTGACCTGTGACGAAAAAGGCGCGGGGCATTGCGGCGCCGCGCCTTTCATGTCCCGCCAAACCCGTGGTCAGTGCAGCAAACGGCCCATGGCACCGGCCACATCGGCCATACGCGCCGAGAACCCCCATTCGTTGTCGTACCACGCCATCACGCGCACCATACGCTTGCCCACGACCTTGGTCTGGTCCGGTGCGAAGATCGACGAATGCGTGGTGTGGTTGAAGTCGACAGAGACCTTGGGCTCCGGATCATACGACAACACAGCGCCCATGCGACCGGCGGCGGCCTCCTCCATCGCTTCGTTCACGTCGTCTACCGTCACGTCCTTGGAGGCGTAGAACGTCAGGTCCACAGCGGACACATTGGGCGTCGGCACCCGCACCGATGACCCGTCCAGCTTGCCTTTCATGTTTGGCAACACTTCCCCAAGGGCCGCAGCGGCGCCGGTGGATGTGGGGATCATCGCCATGGCAGCAGCCCGCGCGCGATACAGGTCCTTGTGACGACGATCCAGCGTCGGCTGGTCGCCGGTGTAGCTGTGGATCGTGGTCATGATGCCACTTTCGATGCCGAATGCCTCGTCCAGCACCTTCGCCAGCGGCGCAAGGCAGTTCGTGGTGCACGATCCGTTGGAGACCATCACATCGCCGGGAACAAGGTCCCGGTGGTTCACGCCGTAGACCACGGTGCGCTGTACATTTTTTGCGGGCGCGGAAATCAGCACCGACTTCGCCCCCCGCGCCAGATGAGCGTTTGCCTTGTCACCGTCGTTGAACTGGCCGGTGCACTCCAGGACCACGTCGCAGCCCTCCCAGTCCAACGCGCTCAGCTCGTAGGACGACATGACGTCGATCGGGCCGCGTCCCAGGTCGATGGCCTTGTCCTTCACCGTCACATCGCCGGGAAAACGACCATGCACGCTGTCGTAGCGCAGCAGGTGCGCGTGGGTTTCCAGCGGGCCGGGGGCGTTGATCTTGACCACCTGCACGTCGTTGCGCGCGGATTCCGCGATATGTGCCAGAGTACAGCGGCCGATGCGCCCAAAGCCATTGATGCCCACGGTGACGGTCATTGAAACTCTCCTGAAAATATATGTTCGCCCTTCGTATACGAAGGCATCCCCTTCGCGGCTAGGTGAAAAGGTCAATTTCATCAGTGTGTTAGCGTTAAACATCTCGCTTTGGGGCATGGTGGCGCTAACCTTTTGTAAAGGTTTGCGCAAACATGATGCTGCGCTGCCGCATGGGTTTTCTGCATCCTCCAGAAAGGAGAATCACTTGGCCACGTTCGATGCCCTCTGCGCGCTCACCGGGCGCTGCCTGATTGCCGCCCTGTTCCTTGGGGGAGCCGTGCAAAAGTTATCGGATCCCGCGCCTGCGATGGCTCTGCTGATGGGGTGGGGGTTGCCCGGCGCTCTGATCTGGGGGGCCATGGTCTACAACCTCCTCGCGGGGCTTGCGCTGGTGGCGGGGGTTGCGGTGCGGCCCGTGGCGCTGTCGCTGGCGGGCTACTGTGCGCTCACCTCCTTCTTTCACTTGCTGCCCGATGACCCTTGGCAGATGACGATTTTCGTCAAGAACTGGGCCATCGCGGGCGGATGCCTGATGCTTGCCGTGCACGGGGCCGGCCCTTGGCGCTTGAGGTTTCAAAGCCGCGCGCTAACCTCCAATCCAACAAGGAACGGGGAACAGGTATGAGCGGACTTCTAGCGCTACTCGACGACGTGGCGGCCATTGCAAAGGTGGCGGCGGCCTCTGTCGACGACATCAGCGTGGCGGCTATCAAGGCGGGATCGAAAACCGCTGGCGTCGTGATCGACGACGCGGCAGTGACGCCCAAGTATGTGCACGGCTTCGCGCCCGCACGCGAACTGCCGATCATCTGGCGCATTGCGCGGGGGTCGGTCATCAACAAACTGGTGTTCCTGATGCCAGCGGCGCTTCTGATGGCCGCCTTCGCGCCGTGGATGGTCTGGCCTCTGCTGATCCTCGGCGGGTGCTACCTGGCCTTCGAGGGGGCAGAGAAGATCGTGCATGTGCTGATGCCGCATGACGAACACAGTGGCGGGCCTGACGGCAGTCACGATGTCAAAGATCCCGCCCGCCTTGAGGAAAAGAAGATCAAGGGTGCGATCAAGACGGACTTCATCCTGTCCGCTGAAATCATGGTGATCCTGCTGTCCAACCTCGGCGACCTGCCGAATTTCTGGATGCAGGCGGGCGCACTGGCCATCGCGGCTGTTTTGATCACGGCGGCTGTCTATGGCTCCGTCGCGCTGATCGTGAAGATGGACGACATCGGTCTTTGGCTGTCGCAGAACGCCAATCTCGGGGCAACGCGCTCCTTCGGCCGTGGGATCGTGCGCTTCATGCCGTGGCTGCTGAAGGCGCTGACCGTGGTCGGCACGGCCGCCATGCTCTGGGTCGGCGGGTCGATCATCGTGCACTCCCTGGCGGAGATGGGTATGGATACGCCGGAACACATCATCCATGATCTTGCAGTTTCGGTTGCGGGCGAAAACGCCGCGCTGGAATGGAGCGTGACGGCAGCTGTGGACTTCGTGCTTGGCTTCGTGATCGGCCTGATCCTGATCCCCATCGCAACAAAGATCATCGCGCCGATCTGGCATTCGGTTCGGGGCAAGGACGCCGCCGCGCAGTGATCGGATACGTGGCGCGGAACCTCTTCGAGGTCTCGCGCCATCCAAAGTCGTCGGGTCCACTGACCCTCCAAGTCCGCATGGCCCGCTGTTAGGGCAGGCGTCCTAACGAGAGAATGGCGGGACCGGATCCTGCACACTCAAGGACATGACACCGGCGCAGCCAACGGGTGGTCCGATGATGTTAAAGTCGATCAAGCCGCCCTTTGGTCCCGAGAGGGCACTCTAGGGGCTGCGCCGCTCGCAATCGGAGGCGGCAGGCGTCAAGTGCCCAGCGAAAAGCGAGCAACATCATCCTGCGCCGCTGATGCGATCTGCAATGTCCGTTGCAGCGACATAAGAGCCGTCTCATCGCAGCTCGTCCGGCGCGGACTTCGTAGGCGGGTGCGTCTACGCACTATCTTAGCGATGCACCTGCACGCGCAACTCACCCCGCGTGGGTCCGTGCGGCAGTTAAGCCTGCCGCACGAGAGGAGGCCAAAGCACCCTGCGTCAGGCAGATTGCATGTTCAGGGCCATGCCGTCGAAACGTCCGGTCGTGGCGGCTTTGCCGAGGACGTCAGCGACATCTGCGCGGCTTGCCTTGGCTGTTTTGTCCACATCATCCCCGAGCACGACGTCGGCCCTCTGGCCATCGCCGGTGAGCGCCACGGGCCGCAGGATGGCATAGGTCAGCCCGGAGGCCTTCAGATGCTCGTCCGCGTCATGCTTGGCCTTCAGATAGTGCGCCAGATCACCGGAGGGGTTGGATTGATCCGCGCCGATGGAACTGAGCATGACAAACCGCTCCGCCCCGACGTCCTTTGCCAGATCCACCAGACGCATCGCGCCCTGCCGATCAACTTTCTCGGTCATCTCCGGTCCGGTCGACCCGCCGGAGCCTGCGGCGAAGACAACGACATCAGCGCCGTCGCAGACGCCCGGTTGCAGGTCGGTCAGGTCGCCATTTCGCAGCGTCGTCGCCTCGGGCAGGACACTGGTGTCCGAGCCATCGCGAACCAGAGCCGTCACATTATGCCCCTGATCCAACAGGTTTTGCGTCAGGATGCGGCCGGTCTTGCCCGTGGCACCGGCGATGAGGATAGTCTTGGTCATATTCGTCGTCTTTCCTAAAATCTCAGGCTGGCGGGGCCATGGGGCCTGCGGCCTGCGTGGCGGCGATGTAGCCGGGCTGCTGTTGCAGAGCGCTCCAATAGGCCGCAACCTTGGGGTGGTCGCTCAGCAGGTCGAGCCGTGCCAACAGGGCGATGATGTAGGACAGCTGGATGTCTGCCAGCGTCGCGCGCTCTCCGAACAACAAAGGCCCGTCGCCGATGGCTTGCGTGATGTAGTCGAGGTGGCGGTTCAAAGCGTCGCGCGCATACTCCGGCACAGGTTTGCCGCGAAAAGCGGGCATGATCACCCGCAGCGCAACTTCTGCGAAAGACGCTTCGACGTAATCGAGCAGCGCCTCATGCTGCCAATAGGCGGGGGTGCCTTGCGGCGGTGTATGGCTGCTGTCGTCATACTTGGCCGCGAGATAGCGCAGGATCGTGGCAGATTCCGCGATCAGCTCACCGTCGTCCTCGATCACCGGGGATTTCCCCAAGGGGTGAACCTGCGCCAGCGCGTCCGGCGCGCGAAAGGCTTCGGTCCGGTCGTAATCCACCCGGTTGCAGGGCTGGCCGAGATCGGCCAGCAACCAGAGCACGCGGGTCGCGCGGGAATACTTCAGAGCATGCAATGTAATCATGGCAGGAAGATCGCCTTTGCGTTGGTGAATTCTTTCATCCCAAAGCCGCCATGTTCGCGGCCGTATCCTGAGTCCTTGACGCCGCCGAAGGGCATGTCCGGATCTGCCGCACCAAAGGAGTTGATGCGCACCATCCCTGTGTCGAAATGGTCCCGCGCAAGTTTCAGAGCGCGCTCTTCGTCCTTGCAAAAGATCCCGCCGCCCAGACCATACCGGCTGTCGTTGGCGATGCGCATGGCGTCCTCGTCGTCCTTGGCGCGGATTACCGCTGCGACCGGGCCAAAGATCTCGTCGTCATAGGCCGGCATCCCGGGGGTTACGTCCACCAGAACGGTCGCGGGGTAGTACGCGCCGGTGCGGTCCGGCACCGTGCCACCGCAAAGCGCCTTGGCCCCCTTGGCAACGCTGTCTTCCACCTGATCGCGGACGGTTTCGAACTGATCGTCGCTGGACAGCGGGCCAAGCTTGGTGGCCTTGTCCATGGGGTCGCCCATCTCGATCGCCTTCATCTGATCGGTGAAGGCAGAGACGAAGGCGTCATACACCTTGTCCGCCACAACGAACCGCTTGGCAGATACGCAGGTCTCGCCGTTGTTGTAGATCCGACCCATGACCGAAAACTTCACCGCCGTTTCGATGTCGGCGTCTTCCAGCACGAGGTAGGCGTCGTTGGACCCCAGCTCCAGCACGGTTTTCTTCAACGCTTTCGCAGCTACGCTGCCGATGTGGCGACCCGCGCCATCGCTGCCTGTCATGGTCACGCCACGCACGAGGGGGTGCTCGATCAGCGCATCGCTGGTGTCGTGGTCGATCAGGATAACCTGGAACAGATCCTCCGGCAGACCCGCCTCGACGCACAGCTCCCGCAGACGCAGGCCCGACCCGGTGCAGATGCTGGCGTGTTTCAGAACACAGGCGTTCCCCGCCATGAGGTTGGCCGCCAGCACGCGGACGGGCTGATACAGTGGAAAGTTCCACGGCTGGATGGAGTAGATCACACCGATCGGCTGGTGGGTGACGACACCGCGCGACCCTTTTTGACCGTGGGTGCGCTCCTCGTCCGCCAGAACGTCGGGTCCGTGCTCCGCCGAGTATTCAAAGATTGCAGCGCAAAGCTCGACTTCGGTCTTGCCGTCCTTGAGCAGTTTGCCGGTTTCGCGGGTCATCAGCTCGGCCAGCTCATCGGTATGGTCGCGCAACGTCTTGGCGACTTTTGTCAGGTAGGGCGCGCGCTGGGCGTGGCTCAGGCTGCGCCAGTCCAGAAAGGCCTCATGCGCCGCTTTCAGTTTCGTCTCGGCCTCGTCGCGGGTCATCATCGGATAGGTTTTGATGGTCTCACCCGTTGCCGGGTTGGTCGTCGTGATCGTGGACATGTTCGCTCCTTGCATTCCGGTAACAACACGGCCGATGCGATTGGGTTCCTGTCCCAGCGGCCGCTGCCACCGATGTTCACCGAGACGTGTTCGCCCGTCGCCCGTCCGGGTCGCTTTCGCGGTGGGACATCGGCGCACTTCGTCCTACCTGACGGCTCAAGATGATCTTCAAGAAAGGACCCCCTGACATGGCCACCACAGGCAAGCAGCTTTTCACCACATTGGAAGAGGACGGCACGCTGACCGTCGCAATCGAGGAGGTGTCCTTCCCGGACCCCACCGGCAAGCAGGTGCTGGTCAAGATGGAAGCCGCGCCGATCAACCCCTCTGATCTGGCGATCCTCGTGGGCGGAGCGGATCTGGAAAACGCCGAATACTCCGAGGGCAAGTTCGTGGCCAAGATGCCCGAGCAGGCCAACAAGGGGTCCAAGGCGCGTCACGGCATGAAACTGCCCGCCGGCAATGAAGGTGCCGGTACGGTGATTGCCGCCGGGGACGACGAGGCGGCGCAGGCGCTGATGGGGCAGCGCGTGTCCTGCGTTCCGGGCAATGCCTACAGCCAGTACTGCATCGCCGATGCGGGCATGTGTCTGCCGCTCGGCGATCATTCTGCCGAAGAGGGCGCCAGCGCCTTCGTCAATCCGATGACCGCGCTCGGCTTCGTCGAAAACGCGAAAATGGACGGGCAGGAGGCGATCCTGCACACGGTTGGCGCCTCCAACCTCGGTCAGATGCTGACGCGCATCTGCCAGGAGGACGGGATCGGCCTCGTCAACATCGTGCGCAAAAGCGACCAGGTGGACTTGTTGAAAGACATCGGCGCGACCCATGTGGTCAACTCTTCCGATGACGACTTCATGGATCAGCTGACCTCCGCCATCGACGCGACGGGCGCGTTTTACGGCTATGATCCCGTGGGCGGTGGCAAGCTTGTGGACACCGCCTTCAAGGCGATGGAGCGCGTCGCTGTCTCGCGAATGACCGAATATTCGCGCTATGGCTCCAACCAGCCCAAGCGCATGTTCATTTACGGTCGGCTGGACACCGGCGCGACCATTCTGACGCCCGGCTACGGGTTCGGGTGGACTCTGTCGGGCTGGCTGCTGTTTCCGTTCCTGCAATCGGTCGGACAAGACGTCATGGGCCGGATGCGTCAGCGCGTTCGCGACAACCTCACGACGACCTTCGCCAGCCATTACAAAGAGCGGGTGAACCTCGAAGAGATGCTGACCAAAGACGCTTTGATGGATTATAGCGCCATGAAAACGGGCGAAAAATACCTCGTTACGCCCTGGTCCTGATCTTCAGGACGGTGCAGCCCTGTTTCGGCGGGGCTGCACGACTTTGAAGCAGACCGGCCTGCTGTGCGGTCCTCCCGCATCCCTGCTCCCCCGATTTCGGCCAACCTGTGCCAACAAAGGTCATTCCTGAAAATCGGCGGGCGGCAAGTCCACAGTCCGGGGCGAAGGCGTGTGCTTTTCCGCGCCGGCCCCACACCTCAGCTTTGTGGTCGATCACGACGGCGCTTTTGGCCGGATTGCGCTGAATGCAGACGGCGCTTCCTCGTGAAAGCGGATGTCGCAAGCTCTGGAAAAATCCACACTTTCCATGGCGCTGCCACCCCAAACCCGCACGCGATACCGGGCAAAAGTCGGCTTTCGTAAGATCAGCAGTGCCCGCGTGCGAAACCGTCGCCTCCGCGATGTCCCAGTAGACGCTTACATTATTAAGCAAGCAACGCGCCAAACCCACCAACGCATTTAGGGGATCTTTCATACTCACATGCCAGGTCTTTGATGGACAGATTGCGGGGTTCGGAGTGCAGGCCAATGCCATTTAAGATTTCCATTCGCTTTGCGGTGCTATCGCTCGTTGCTCTGGCCACGCTCGGCATGGGCGCGCTGATCGGGCTTTCTGTCTATACAAGCGATGTGCGCGATGCCAATCAGGCCGCGCTTTCAGAGATGGCTGATCTGCAGGCCACATTGAAAGACGTCGAAAACCAATTTCTGCGTGCACGGCGCGCGGAAAAGGATTTCCTGCTGCGCGAGGACGAGAAATATATCGCACGCCACGCCGCCATCAGCACCGACCTGACAGCTCTGCTCGAAACCCTTCGCGGGCGGGTGATGGCCGTTGATGGCCTCGCAGCCGCCAGTTCCGAGATTGACAGGATCGAGAGTGAAATCGACGCCTACACTGGCATCTTTGCCGAATTGGTCGCGGCCAAGGTTGATCTGGGGCTCGATGAGACACTCGGTCTTGAAGGAACTTTACGCAGCGCCGTGCAAGAGGTCGAGGAAGCCCTCGACGAACTCGCGCGACCGGAAATGCAAGTGAAGATGCTGATGATGCGCAGACATGAAAAGGATTTCATTATGCGTGAGGACACCAAGTACCTCGATCGGCTGAACGCGCGGGTCGAGGAGTTCGAGGCTTTCCCGGCCTATTGGTACAGGGACGAGGAGCAGCGCGCGACAATTCAGGCGCTGATGGAAACCTACCAGTCGGCTTTCGCCGCCTTTGTTGAGCGCACGCTTCAAGTGAATGACCTGACCACCGATCTGTCCGACCGGTTCGCTGCCGCAGAACCGGTCCTCGAAGCACTGATCGCCTCGGTGGGGGAGTTTACCGACGCCTTCGTGACCGAGAGCGAACAGCAAAAAGCCCTGACCGAGCGCCGCTCGATCGTGGCCAGCCTAACAGGTATTGTCGTCTTTATGGTCATCGCCTTTTACCTCAGCCACCTGATCTCGGGACCCATGAGGCAAATCGGACTGGCGCTCAGGGACATGGCCGATGGTCGTTTCGACGCGCTCCTGCCGAAATCGCGCATCAGCGAAGTGGCCGCAATCAGCCATGCCGTCCATGTCTCACGGCAAAGCCAGCAAGAGCGCGAGCGCCTGAATGCCGAGATGGCCGTGGTCATCGACGCATTCGCCGAAGGGGATTTCTCGAGCCGCATCCATGTGTCGGAAACAGAAAACGATTCCGCGAAGATGACACAAGGGATCAACCAAATTGCTGAAATCGTGGAATCGGGGCTGTCCGACGTGCGCCTGACAATGGCGGCGCTGGCAACAGGTGACCTGACCGAGCGTATGAACGGCGGCCACAAGGGGGTTTTTGCAGACATCGCGCAGGCCGCCGACGAACTGGCCGATACCTTGGCAGGGATCATCCGCCAACTCGCGGAAAGCAGCTCGATGCTCGAGAATACGTCACACGAGATTGCCGCGGCCTCGATGGATGCGTCACGCCGCGGCGAGTCTAACGCCGCGTCGCTCGAAGAGACGACAGCGGCGCTCCAGATGCTGAGCGACCAGGTCAAGCAAACCTCTGCCAACGCAAAGAGCGCCGATGCACTGGTCAAGAGCGCGCAAGCGACCGGTCGTTCGGCAATCACCGTTGGCGACGAAACCACCAGCTCCATCATGCGTATCAAGGTGGTGTCAGACAAGATCGCCAAGGCAATGCGCGTCATCGAGGATATTTCTTTCCAGACCCAGCTGCTCGCGCTCAATGCCGGGGTCGAGGCCGCTCGCAGCGGAGAGGCGGGCGCGGGCTTTGCCGTGGTGGCGTCAGAGGTTCGGACCTTGGCCAAACAGTCCGCAGACGTCACCGTCGACATCAACGAGCTGATAAAACACAATGAAATAGAGGTTTCCAGCGGCGTCGAGCAGGTTGGTCGCAGTTCGGCCGCGCTTGCACAGATCGTCGGCAGTATGGACCGGATGGTAACCGTCGTCGATGAGGTGACCAGTGCAACAGTCGAGCAAGCCGACAGCATAAGCGAGGTGAACGTCGCGATGAACCAACTCGATAAAAATACACAGCAGAATGCCGCGGTAATGGAAGAAACCTCGGCCTCGACGCAGCTGCTGGAAGAGGAGGCCGCGAAACTGGCGGCGCTCATTCGACGGTTCAAGATAGATGACGACCGAGCCAACACTTATCAGGCTACTGAAAGTGCGGCCGCGTAGAGCGGCACGAAAAGACAATGCCACCTGCAAATGTATTGGATTCCCCTGCGGGTGCATTCATGCGCAGCATTGCCGCCCTGACGTCCAGAGATGGCTTAGAGTTTGCACAATAGACCGCAGCTTGCGCATTGTTCCGAAAACTCCCTCTCAAGGAATTCATTAACGACATCGGGTTGATCGTGATCACAGGCCACGCATACCACACAGAGGAAGCTGCCTCCCATAAAAACCCTTGGAGTGGTCTCGCGGAGGAGAGCTTCATCCTTCGCGCGGCGACGGCCCGGTTCGACAGCTTTTAACAACGGGCTGTGGGAACACGTCAGGGTGAAGTATTGGAGCCTGCACTTCGAACGAAATCGCCTTGGACCTTGGGTTGCGCAGCTCACGCTTCAGACCAGATGGTCAACCTTGTGTACAAAGGTGCGCAGTCGCCGGAAGGTCTTCTGAAGACCTGTCTTGTTTCGCCAAGTCAGAGCATGCACAACAAAACCGGCCAGGCGTTCAGTCACTCCGGCCGCCGCCTCGGGCGTCCATCGCTCTGCACCTGTGGCGTCCGCGATGGCGCGGTGGCTCGTGTCCGCGTCGAGGGCGCAGCCGATGTCAAAGCCGCGCGCAGAGAAGCCCGGATTGATAAAACGCCGCGGAGCAATGTCTTCATACCGGCCCGATCAGCAACCCGGACTATTTTGCCGCCACAGACATGAACCGATGACAGGCTTCTGAAATATCGGACAAAACGCGCTTGGGATGGCCTCGGACGCTTGGTGGCTTGATCCTGCCTGTGCACCAGTGTCAGATGGGTCATCACGCTTCCTTCGTTACAGGCCACATGACCAACCTCCCCAAAACCGTTCGTTCCGTGGAGCGCACGCTGCAAATCCTCGAGTTGATGAACCGGGCGCCAGTCGTTCGGGTGCAGTATCTCGCCGCTCAGACCGATCTGCCGGCCCCCACCGTGGTGCGCCTGTTGGAGACGCTGATGGCCGCTGGCTACGTGCGCAAGATTGGGCGGCAGGCGGGCTATTGCGTGACTGAAAAGGTCGCATCGCTGGGCGCGGGGCATCACGGTTTGCCTCAGGTCTTCGACGTGGCACGTCAGGCGGCCGAGGCGCTGACCACGCACACACTCTGGCCGACGGCGGTGGCAACGCTGGACGTGGATGCGCTGGTCATTCGGTTCAGTACGATCCCGATGAGCCCGCTGTCGCACTACCAGTCGACAATCAACCGGCGCATGACGCTGCTGGACTACGCCCATGGCCGCGCGTATCTCGGGTTTTGCCCGGAGGAAGAGCGACAACATCTGGTGAATTTGCTTCAGCAATCGGCGGAAACCAACGAAGAGGCCGTCGCCATCGCGCAACGCGCCGAGGCGGTCGTTGCCCTGACTCGCGCAAGCGGCTTCGGGGAGCGCACCGGCAACATCCAGCCGGAAACGCATTCCATCGCTGCGCCCCTGCGGATGGGCGCCAAACTGGTTGGCACATTGGGGATAACCTATTTCGCGAAAGCGCAGGTCAATGTGAACACCCTCAAGACAGAGCTCAGCGCCGCCGCAGAGGCCTGCGCGGCAGGCAGCGCCTATCAGCCTGTGGGATAAACGGTCGTGGCGCGATTGTCGTCGGTGCCGGACGCGACGATGACCGGCTCCGCATGCCTGAGATGGTGCAAATAGTCCTGCGCAGAGGCCGCCACGGCGCTGTCGTCCAGCGCGCGCACGCCGGTCAGCGTGAATGGCGGCAGGTAGTGCATCCCGGTGTGCTTGGCCAACAGCTCAAAGGGGATCGTCACCTCTTCGAGAGTGCGCCCATAGCGGCCGTCCGGCTGGTAATCGGCCCCGTTTGACCCGGTGCTGAACGCGATGCCAAAGGTCTTGAGCCGCAGCGCCCGCCCGCCCGGACCGTAGGCCCAACCGCGTTTCAGAATGGCGATCTGCCACTGTGACAGCAACGGCGGGCAAGAATACCAGGTCAGCGGGAATTGCAGGATGATCCGGTCGTGCGTCTCCAGCAGGGCGCGTTCGGCGGCGCCGTCGATACGCCCGTCCGGATAAGTTGCGTAGAGATCGCAAAGCGTAATCGTGCCGCTGTCGCGCACCGTCTGGCACCAAAGTGCGTTGACCCGGCTGTGGGCCATGTCGGGATGCGCTGCAATGACGAGGGTTTTGGTCATGATGTCCTCCTGCGCGCAAAGGTGGCGCATTCCTCGACCGCGCCACAAGCAAGGCTTTTGCCAATTTCACGGTGCGAAATCGGTGCGCGTATCGCGTGCGCAGCGGGTCCCGGCGTGCGACGTCCGACGCACCAATGACGAAGGAGATGGCCAATGTTCGACGACAGTGACCCGCGCAAGTCCCTTTCCCGCAAACCGGATCAGAGCGCCTCTGAGGCGTTCTCCGGCCCATTCTGCGGTCCCGAGGTCGGCCATTTTTCGCAGACTGAACCCCAGGAACGCGGGGACGGCTGGCGCGCCTGGATGATGCGGTCCACGAACCTTGTCGTGCGGCTGGTCGCCCTGGATGGCGTGGCAGAGTTTGCGCGGCACGGTCAGCGGGATGAATACGTCGTATTTTCGACCGACCCGGACCTGCGCTTCTCTGTTGAAACAGACGCGGGCGAAGTCGCGGACCATCCCGGCAACCATCTGTTCATCATCCCGCCCGGTGACA
Organism: Sagittula sp. NFXS13; assembly: GCF_040148795.1. Lineage (NCBI taxonomy): Bacteria > Pseudomonadati > Pseudomonadota > Alphaproteobacteria > Rhodobacterales > Roseobacteraceae > Sagittula > Sagittula sp. NFXS13. The sequence goes on along the minus strand of NZ_JAGEMH010000012.1, from coordinate 60,376 downwards.
GCCGCGTCCGGATCTCCGGCAAGGGCTCCGCGACCTTTCTGTTCACGACCCGGTCTGCGGATCTTGTCGCGCGATGCAGCAACCCCGAGGTTCCGATCAATCCTGTCATTCCGCCGTTTCAGCAATGGCCTGACCCGGTGGGCGGGTACAGATTGCGGGTTTATGATCTGGATGTGCCGGACACGCCGGGACGCTTCGGCCGCATCTTCCGCTGCACCACGATGATGGTGAACGTGTTGCCGCGATTCACAAAGCCGCGCGATACGGCCAAGGTCTCTCCGCATTACCACGCCAGCTTTGAACAGATCAGCCTGACGCTGGACGGCGATTTTGAGCATTTCCTGCGCTGGCCCTGGACCGCGAACATGTCTGACTGGCGCGAGGACATGCATCTGCGCTGCGCCAGCCCGTCCATGGCGGTGCTGCCGCCCCCGGCCATTCACACGACGCTCTGGGTGTCGGAGGAGACGCAGATCGTGGATATCTTCTCTCCGCCGCGCATGGACTTTTCGTTGAAGGACGACTGGGTTCTGAACGCCGCCGACTATCCGCGCGCGCAGACCTCTATCGAATAATCAATCGCCGATGTCGCCCAGCGCAGGCATGGAGGCGATGACGACGGTGTCATGGGCGATGGCGGGCAGGGCGGGCAGGGCCCGATAGGACAACTCCCGTGCGGCCTGTGCCGACATGCCGAACCCCATCAACACATGAGTCGAGATCAGCTCGGGGTAGTCTGCGGGCGTGGTGCCGCGCGTGATCGACACCATCGCCGCGGTGACCGACCCCATCAGGATGTCGCGCCCGATCTCGGCGGTGGGGATCGTGAACAGACCCTCGTCCACGCCGCGCCGGATCGTGACCAGTGAATTGTGCCAGACCAATTCGCCAAAGGTGTGCCCCGGCGCGCTTGAGTGAATCATGGCCCAGCCCCATGCGGGGTTCTTTTCGGCAGCGTGCAGGTAGTAGCGGATGGCGACCGCGCTTTGCTCGGCTGCGTTTTCCAGCGCGCTGAACATGTGGTGGACGGCGCGGTCGAATTCCCCGGTCATCTCTTCAAGCAGATGGTATCGAAGCTGTTCGAGATCGTCGAAGTGGTTGTAGAAGGTGCCGCGCGCCACGCCGGCTGCCTTGCAGACATCCTCGATCCGCACAATGCGTCCGTCCTCGCGCCCGTAACATTCAAACGCAGCCGTCAAGATGGTGTTGCGCGACTTCGCCCGTCGCGCCGCGCCGATTTCCGCACGCCTGCCAGAGTGGGAGGTGCGATAGCCCATCCGCGCAATGGCGTCGTCTGCGTTCTCTATGTTGTCTGCCATGAGCGGGGCGGGGCCTTCTGTCGTGTCCTCGGGTGCGGAACGCTCAAAATATGCCGCAGCTGCGAAGCAAGTGCCACCCCACAACGTGTAGCTGTGCGAATTCCACCAAATGAAATTGCTAAAATGACTATTTGTTCAAATTGGAATTTGGCGTAGTGTTTGGTCAAGGCGGCAGGAGGGCTGCTTTCAATTCGGGCTTGAGAGAGCCCACAGGGAGGATTGCAAAATGACAAGACGACAACCACCGGGCTGACCGGTGCGGCGCCGCCATGAGCGCGCCCTGACCTGACCCATCAAATGTCGCGACGCCACCCGGCAGCGGACCTTTGTCCGACCGGCCTCGTCGTGTCCGACACCCGTCGCCCGGAGCTGCGGGCGTGCACCTGTGGCGACCCGCGTCGGTCGCCGCCCGAAACATCATTGTCTGAAGAAAGGGATCACACCATGGGGATCAACCGCATCGACCACGCCGCAATCCAAGTTGGCGACCTGGGCAAGGCGCTGACCTGGTACGAAGACGTGCTGGGCCTGACCGTCCTGTCCCGTGACGACACCACCGTTCACCTTGCCTGCCGTGGCACGGCGGCGGACATCACGCTGGTGAAGGGCACGCAATCGCTGGAGAACTTCACCTTCGGCGTGGACGATCAGGACGATCTTGACCGCGTCGAGAGCATCCTGACCAAGGAAGGCGTCGCCTCCGAACGTCTGACCGGTGACAGTCGTCCGGGTGAAGGTGCGGCGCTGAAATTCCACCTGCCGTCAGGCCACGAGCTGCGGCTATGCACCGGCGGTGCGGAGCGCCGCGCGGGCATCTGTGACTTCGATGCGAAGGGGTCGCACATTCCGACGGATATGGACCACATCAACCTGCTGGGCGAAGTCGATCCGGCGGTGATGCGCGACTTCCTGATGATGATCGGCTTCAAATCCTCGCTCAACATCTCTGTGGGCGGTCAGCTCGCGGGGATCTGGCTGCGCGGCTCGGCCTACGATCACGATATCGCCTACATGAAGGCCGTGCGCCCAGCCGATCGCCTGCACCACGTGGCCTTCGCGGTGGAGGACGGCAACCACTACTTCCGCCTCTCGGACCGCCTGATGGAAACCGGCCACCGCTGGGAATTCGGTCCGGGCCGCCACAACGCGGGCCTTGGCAAATCCTCCGGCTTTGGCACCAACAATTACGCCTATGTCTTTGACCCGTTCGGCAACCGCAACGAGTTCTCCTCCGGCATGGAGCAGTTCGCGGACGATGCGGCACCGCTCGATTGCAACATCGCGCCGGAGCAGTTGACCGACGTGATGAACGGTTGGGGATACGAGATGGCCGAAACCTTCATGACGGTCGGCTCATGAGCCTGTCGGCACAAACATATCTGGAGGTGCAGGACCTTGTCCTGCGCTTTTGGGCCGTGGTGGACGAGGTGGATGACACGCTCGGGGCGTCGCTTTTCAGTGCCGACGGCACGCTCGGCATCGAGAGCTTTCGCGCCACCGGCACGGAGGAGCTGACCCGCTACTTCACCGCCCGCCGGGCCCTGTCCGTCGAACGCCAGCGCGGCACCCGGCACCTGTGCAGCAACCTCCGGTTCTTGCCCGGAGAAGCTGTGCGGATGGCGGCCACCGTGACGGTCTTTTCAGGCACCGGCGCACGCCCGTTGCCGTTGGAAGCGCCGTCCTCACTGGCGGACTTCACTTTTGAGTGCGTCGAAACGTCGGACGGTTGGCGTTTTCGCGCGGTGTACGGCGCCCTGGTGTTTGCGGGCAGCGACACGCCAGACCTGAAAAAAGCCGCCGCAGCAGCCAAGGGAGACCCGTCATGAAACAGGTGGCCTTGATCCACGGCTGGGGTGGCTCCTATGCCGCGACCTGGGAGGCAGACGGCTGGGCCGAGGCTCTTCGCGGCGCAGGGTTCGAGCCTGTCGGCGTGAACATTGCCGGTCACGGGGCAGGGGGCGGATCGCACGAGCCGACCGACTACGCCGATCTTGCCAGCGACTTGGCGGGCAAGCTGCCCAAGGGGCTGCACGGCGCCATCGGCTTTTCCCTCGGCACTAAACTTTTGCTGGAACTGGAGGCCCGCACCCCCGGTGCCAACGGCCGGCTTGTTCTGGGCGGCATTGGCGACAACCTCTTTGCGCCGGAAGCCGCTGGCCCGGCCATCGTCGCGGCCCTGCGCGCAGAGACGACCGATCACCCGCCACAGGTCGCAGCCCTGCTGGCCTACGCCGAGAAAAGCGGCAGTGACCCGGCCTGTCTGGCCGCCGTGCTGGAGCGGCCCGCCAACCCGGTCCTGACCGAAGATCGACTGAGCGCGGCCAAAGCGCCGATCCTGATCTTCAACAGCCGCGACGACGCTGTGGCGCAACCCGATGACCGGCTGCGCGCGGCGCTGCCGCAAGCCAGCCACCAGCTGATCGACGGCCCCGGCCACGTGGCGCTCACATCCGATGCCCGCTTTTGCGAGGCGGCCATCGCATTCCTGACTGATTGATACACCAAGGGAGGAGAAGACCCATGTTCGACGATACCACCCCGATGATCGAGCGCGTGCGCGCGGTCCTGCCGCAGATCGCGGCGAATGCATCCAAGGCAGAGGAAATGCGGCAGGTGCCGCAGGAGAACATCGACCTGCTCAAGGGCACCGGCCTGCACAGGGCGTTTCAGCCCAAAGACTACGGCGGCCTCGAAATGGCGGTGCCCGATTTCGAGAACTGCATCGCGCTGATCGCCACGGCCTGCGGGTCCACCGCATGGGCCTTCTCGTTGCTGGCCGAACACGCGCACCAGATCGCGCTTTATTCAAAGCAGATGCAGGAAGAGATCTGGGGCGACGATCCCGATACGGTGGTTTCCTCCTCCATCGCGCCCTACGGCAAGTCCCAAGAGGTCGAGGGCGGCATCCGTTTCTCAGGGGAGTTCGGCTGGTCGTCGGGCTGCGACCATGGCCAATGGGCGATCCTCGGCTTCCTGCGCGACGACGCCGAGATGGGCAAGGTCTACAGCTTTGCCATCGTTCCGCGCGCGGATTACGAGATCAAGGATACCTGGTACACCGCCGGGATGCGCGGCACCGGGTCCAAGACCATCGTGGTCAAGGACGCTTTCGTCCCCGAACACCGCATCGAAAGCGTGCCTGCGCTGATGACGCTGACCTCGGCGGGGGGGGACCTTTACCCCGACAGCACAACCTATCATGTGCCGTTCATCTACGTCTTTGCCAGCTGCTTTTCGGCGGTCTCCCTTGGTGTCGCAGAGCGTATGATCCAGTTGTACACCGAGCGGACGCAGAACCGTGTGCGCGCCTATACCGGGGCAAAGGTCGGGCAATCGATCCCCGCCTGCATGCGCCTCGCCGAAAGCACACATCAGGTGGCTGCGGGCCGGGCGTTCCTTGAAAAGACGTGGGAAGACATGCGCGACCACGCCGAGCGCCGCGTTTTCCCCGACGAGACCAAGATGGCGTTCTGGCGCACCAATCAGGCCTACGCGGTCAAGATGTTCGTTGCGGCAGTGGATCGCTTGTTCGAGGCGTCGGGCGGATCGTCATGGTTCGACGATGCCGAAGGCCAGCGCCTGTTCCGCGATGCCCATATGACCGCTGCCCATGCCTATACCGACTATGACATTTGCGCGCAGATCCTCGGGCGCGCATTGATGGGGCTGGAACCGGATCCCTCCCTGTTCTGACTCCGCCCCGGCCTGTCCCGCCCACCGGGACAGGCCACATCCCCAAAGTTCACACAAACCGCAGAGGTCCCGATGACCGAAGATTTCCCCGCCGCCGACGGGTTCGATCCCCGTGCCTTCAGGGCAGCGCTTGGCTGCTTTGCCACCGGCGTTACCGTCATCACCGCGCAGGCGGACGGCAAGCGCGTCGGCGTCACCGCCAACAGCTTCAACTCGCTGTCACTCGATCCCCCGTTGATCCTGTGGAGCCTTGTGAAAACGTCGTCGAGCTACCCGACGTTTGCAGCGGCCAGCCACTTCGCGGTCAATATCCTCGCCCACGACCAGATCGACCTGTCGAACCAGTTCGCGTGCCGCAGCGACGACAAGTTCGCCGGGCTGGACGTGGCCGAAGGGCACGGCCGCTGCCTGCTGCTGCCCGACACCTGCGCCACGATCCAATGCAGTCGTGAAAACATTCTCGACGGTGGCGATCACTGGATCCTGATCGGCCGGGTTACCGACTTCGCCGCGTCCGAGCACGCGCCGCTTTTGTATCACCGGGGCGGCTATTCCATGGCCCGGCCACATCCGCAGGTCGCCGCCGGCTGATCCTGAAACTGACATCAAAACAGGGAGGAGACCTGAATGAAGATGACCCAAACCCTTGGCGCGACCGCCGTCGCGCTAAGCCTCGCCGCACCCGCGCAGGCCATTGACGTCGGCCCCGCAGATTACACGATCCTGCCGGGCGGGACCACGGTGGGGATGCTGTATTGGCAGCATCTCAGCTCTGACACGTTGCGCGTGGACGGCTCGGATGTGCCCGGCTCCAGCTTCGAGGCCGACATCGCGATTATGCGCAGCCTGAATTACTTCACGCTGGGCGACATGCCTGCGGCGTTCCACGTCGTCGCGCCGTTTGCCAGCATCGACGCCGACATCGGCGGCTTTGGCCAAAAGACCACCGACGGGCTGGGGGATACCACGCTGGGCCTGACGCTCTGGCCGGTTCAGCCCGACACCCCCGACACCGGAACCACGCTTGGCTTTTCGCTCTTCGCGACCTTGCCGACCGGGGACTATGATCCGGCACGGCTTGGGATCGGCGAGGGGACGTTTACCATCACCCCGCAAGTCGGCGTGATCCAGGGGCTGGGCAATGGCTTTTACTTCGACGGAGCACTGGACGTCGCGTTTCAGCAGGACCACGACGAGAACGGCGTGACCCACGAACGCGACCCATCGTGGCAGCTGCAGACCATGCTGCGCAAGCAGTGGGGGCCGGGCACGTCCATGACCATCGGCTATTCCGGACAGCGCGGCGGCGACCAAAGTGTCGGCGGCGCCAAGACCGGCCTGAAGACGCACCGCGATCAGCTGCGCCTGTACGGCACGCATTTCCTGAACCCGACGACCCAGATCCAAGGCATGATCGGCAAGGATTTCAATGTCGAAGGCGGCTTTGAATACGATAGCGTAACCCAGATCCGCCTCGTCAAGGTGTTCTGATCCACGCCGGCCCGGGGGCATCTCCGGGCCGGACCTGACCTGAAAGGACCCGCCGTGCCGCGCCCCTCGAAGAAGACCATCATCTCCTGCGCCGTGACTGGCTCCATCCACACGCCGTCCATGTCGCCTCACCTGCCGGTGACCGCCGATCAGATCGCCGAAAGCGCGATTGGCGCAGCAGAGGCCGGGGCCGCCGTTCTGCACCTGCACGCCCGCAGGCCCGAGACCGGCGCACCCAGTCAGGACCCCGTCCATTACGCCGCCTTCCTGCCGCGCATCCGCGAGGCGACCGACGCCATCGTCAACATCACCACCGGCGGTGGCCTTGGCATGTCGATGGAGGCGCGCATCGCCCCGGCGCTTCAGGCCGCGCCAGAGCTGGCCTCGCTCAACATGGGATCGTTCAACTTCAACATCTCCGCCGCGGAAAAGGGCTGTCACGATCCGCAACCGTGGGAGGTCGATTACCTGCGCAGCACCCGCGACCTGATCATGTCGAACACCTTCACCCAGATCGAAGCGGTTCTGACCGAGCTGAACGCGCTGGGCACCCGGTTCGAGTACGAGTGCTACGACACCGGCCATCTGTACAACCTCGCGCATTTCGCGGACCGCGGGTTGGTGAAGCCGCCGTTTTTCGTTCAGGCGATTTTCGGCGTGACGGGCGCGCAAGGCACCGACCCGGAGAACCTCATGCATATGCGCGCCACCGCTGACCGGCTGTTTGGTGACGACTACCTTTTTTCGGTGCTGGGGGCAGGGCGGTCGCAGTTCCCTCTGGTCACCATGGGCGCGATCCTTGGCGGGCACGTGCGTGTCGGGCTTGAGGATAACCTTTACATTGCCAGGGGGCAGCTGGCCGAGAGCAACGCACAAATGGTCGCCAAAGTGCGCCGCATCCTCGAAGAGCTTGGCCACGAGATTGCCACGCCGGACGAGGCGCGCGAGATGCTCGGGACCAAGGGCGCGAAACAGGTGGCTTTTTGATGACGCAGGACAAAATGGAATTTCGTGCACGCCTCAGGCACCAAAAGGCGCTGCTCGGCACCTTCCTCAAGATCCCGTCGACCCAGCCCGCCGAGATCCTCGGGACGCTGGGCTTCGACTTCGTGGTGATCGACGAGGAACATGCCCCCCTGAACCCCGAGACAACGGATGCCATTTTGCTGGCCTGTCGGGCGCATGCCATGGCCGGGCTGGTGCGGGTGCGTCAGCCCGCCGACATCCTGCGCGTTCTGGACTGCGGTGCGGATGGCGTGCTTGTGCCGCATGTCACCTCTGCCGACGTTGCGCACGAGATAGTCTCTCTGGCCCGCTACAGCGGTGTGCGTGGTCTGTCGCCCACGACGCGCGCTGGGCAGTTTGGCGCGACGAGCGTTGCCGAACACATGGCCACGCAGGATGCCCGCAGCGCCGTCATCGCAATGATCGAAGACGCGGAGGCCGTCGACAACATCGAAGATATCGTTGTCACCGAAGGCCTTGATGCGATTTTCGTTGGTCGCGCGGACCTCGCCGCAAGCATGGGCGCGGCCGCCCGGGACGGAGGGCTTGATCACGCAGTGGATGTTATCCTGAAAGCGGCGCGAGATGCTGGTCTGCCCGCCTTGATCATGGCCTCTGATCCCGCCGAAGCAGAGCATTTTCGCGCGCGGGGCGCCACTGGGTTTCTCACCATGTCCGATCAGGGATTTCTGCGCGCACATGCCGCCCGGATCCGGGCCAGCTTTTCGCCTTGATCCTGAAATTACCCTTCGCAAGCTTCCCGATAAACATGGCGTGTCTGAAAACATTGTGCATCCGGTGGGCGCAGTTTCCTGCGCTGGCTGCCCTGTTGGGACAAGCAGAGGCGACCCTGTGCATTCCTGCGCCCTTCGCGGGTTCGACGCAGTCCTGACGTCTCGAACACCTTTGAAAGCCACTGTTGGTCCGCACTGGTAACAGACCTTTGGAAATTTTGTGCACCCACGTCAGCATGGTGGGGCGGCCATGATTTGATATTACAGGTTCCCGGGTCGAAGAGGTTTGCCACAAGCGCTCAGCATGGCTGTCTCTGTGTATGTGCGACATGGCTTTGCGGCAAACGAACGATTTCGTCGAGAGTCTGCTGGCTCTGCTCTGTCTGAACTGGCAGGTGGAGGACTTCAGCAAGCTGTCCCGACGTCGGAAGACCTACGCGGTGCCTGTCCCGTATCGCAACTCCAGAAGGCCGCTGCACGTGCTGATCCCTATCGGGACCGGGCAGCCGAGAGCCCCGGGATCAAGGTTGAGGGCGACGGCGAGTGGCACGCCCGCAAGCATGACGGTGGCAAGCGGCAAGCCAGGTCCAAGATTCATCTCGCCGTCAACACGCAAGCACTTGACGTCCGAGCCGTTCATTTCCCGACACGCGATTTGCATCGCAAATCTCCCGGGAGGGGCATCAGCGGGAACCCTATCAGCGAGGGTGAGCGACCCAGCGCCGCCGATCCCGGCGCGTAGCGAACGTCCTGCCCGAATTGCGAGGCCAGATCAGATCCCGCCGGATGACCAGACCGGCAGCGTCACCGCGCCCTCGTGGCAGGTTGCTTCGCACTCTCCTGTCGGGCAGTTGACGGCGCCTGCGATACGCACCACCGCCACGATATCAACCACGTGCCCGGCAGTGAATAGTTACTTGCACGTAAAGGGGCCGTTCGCGGTGCGCATGCTGGCATCCTCCCGTCTCGCAGGAACGCCAAGGCCCGGACACAGCAGGCGCAGGCGCACGCTACCAGACCTCTGTTGTGCCATCTGGTGAAACTGGCGCGGATACCATTGCCGAAGCCGCGTCGAGACGAACCCTCTCAAGGGTTGAAGACACGCCACTGGTGGACAATGCATGGCATGACACGTCGACCGCCGGGTCGCGGAACTCCATATTCGCATCGCCGTCATGACCGGCTGTACCGCGCTCGGCCTAACCGTCACAGCGCCAGAAGGAAAATTCCGTCCGGGGAAACCGGAAGCACAGCCATCGGCCGATTTGTGCACCAGAGCCAATCGTTGTCTTAACCCTTTGGCCGAGCGTATCCTGTCGGTGAATTGGTCACCCCTCGGGGCGATCATCCATCTTTGGCCGTTCTGCGGCATTGAAAAACCGAGAGCGAGAGGACGCTTAGGCGTGAATGCGCTATGGATTTCTTCCACCTCGCGCCGCGCCGCCAACACTGTCGAGGTTCCGGCGGAAAGGCTAGGGTACACGCGGAATGCGATCCTACCGCGATGCGACTGTCGGACGCGCGGGAACCTTGGGCATGGGATATGCGGCGGTTTTGGTAGGCCCGGCAGGACTTGAACCCGCAACCAAGGCGTTATGAGCGCCCTGCTCTAACCAGTTGAGCTACAGGCCCACCGTGCCGCTTTGACTAAGTCGCTGCGGCGGCGACGTCAAGATCGGGAACGCCTTGAGCGGTCCGCGCATTGTCTTTTCATCAACAGGAGGCACAAGATGAAAGACTTTGATGAGGGCGACAAGGTCAAGTGGGACTGGGGAAACGGCGAAGGCACCGGAACCATTCAGAAAAAGTACACTCGGAAAATCACGCTGAAGATCAAGGGCAGTGAGGTGACGCGCGACGCGGATGATGACAACCCCGCCTATCGGATCGAACAGGACGACGGTGACGAGGTGCTCAAGAAGGGAAGCGAGTTGAAGAAGGCCTGAAATTGTCAGCTGACAATTTCTGTCGGACGGTGGGGAAAGGAATTCTTTACCCGAAGATGCGCTGCGCGGAGAGGATAAGTGCCGCGCTGACGACGACAAAGGCCGTGACGCCAGCTGTGACCCGGAGGGCGGCGTTGATCTGACCACGGCGCAGGTCACGGACGATGTGGCTGAGAACGGCATTGTCGGTGATATGCGCCTCGGTCGGCTGCGCCGCCATGAGGGCCACCGCGTCCTGCATGTGCTGCGAGGCGGCGGTCTGCCAATGCACAAAGCCCCAGATGACATGAACGAAGGTCGGCACGAGAGTCGTGGCGCACATGATCCAGAGCGCGATGCCTTGGGACCAGTCCTGCCGCGCGTCGGCCCAATAGGCGCGCCAGTCGAGCGGCAGGGTTTCCGGCGAGAGGTCGGCCCAGAGGTCAAGGCTGCAACGGAGGGTGAAGAGCAGCAGAGCGAGGCAGATGAGGCCGAAGATCAGGTCAAGCGCGAGGCGGGACACCAGCCACCACGCCGAGCGGGCCTGGCCGCTGGCGGCGGTCAGGAAGCCGCGCGTGACGTTGAATGAAAGGTAGTCCGCGACAGCATTGAGGAGGGGAAGAAGGAGCCAGACAAATGCGATGAGCGCGGATTGTTGTAGATCATCACCGACAACGCCGACACCGACACCGACAACGGCACCGACAACGACAACGACAAAGGCAACGGCACCGACAACGGCAAAGGCAACGGCACCGACAACGGCACCTGACAGTTCAATTCCCCACCGGACCGCCTTCGGAAGAAAACCGGTCCGGTGGAGAAGCTTGTCTAGTCGTCGTTCAGCGAGCAATCCCCAATGTGCCGACTTCTTTATCGAAAATTTCCAGAACCAGGCGAAGAATGCCATTGCCGCAAGTACCAGAGCGGCCCGAGACAATCGGCCCGTGAAGCTCTCGGCGCCTTGAAAAAGCTCCAGTCCGCCCAGCGTGGTTTGACCGCTGATGATCCAACCAAGGAATGCGCCGGCGATAGGGTACAGGTATGCGAGGGTCATGCAGGTGGCAAAACTCTTGACGCTCCAGATGCCGCCCACCCGGCGCGCCAACCAGTCCAACAGCCGGCGCTGGCCGTGGCAATAGCGTTCCGAGCGTGTGCAAATGTTGGCGGCGATCTCGGCGTGACGGTAGGCGGGAGAGGCGATGCGCTCTTTCAACTCGGTTTTGCGTCGCCCTTGTATGGCAGCCCAGACACCGAACAAAGCGAGAGGCACACCGACAAGCGTCGCGATATCGACGGCCAGCCGCCAGCCTTCATTCTCGACCACTTGCAACCCCACATTCCCCTACCGCCATCATGGTAAACGAATCATTGGCGTCAACCCGGTCCCAGCCCGTTGCAGCCTGCGTGCCTTTGCGGTAAGCGCGGCGCAACAACCGCGTGACAGCGCCCACAGCCCTCCGGAGAACACCATGAGCGACGGTAAGAACGGTCTCACTTATGCCCAGGCGGGCGTGGACATTGATGCGGGCAACGCGCTGGTCGAGCGGATCAAACCCGCCGCCAAGCGTACCAACCGCTCCGGCGTGATGTCCGGCCTTGGCGGGTTTGGCGCGCTGTTCGACCTGAAGGACGCAGGCTACAACGATCCGATCCTTGTGGGCGCGACTGACGGCGTGGGCACCAAGCTGCGCATCGCCATCGACACCGGGCTGGTGGACGGCGTGGGCATCGACCTTGTGGCCATGTGCGTGAACGACCTTGTGTGTCAGGGCGCGGAGCCGCTGTTCTTTCTCGATTATTTCGCCACCGGCAAGCTGGACACCGACACCGCCGCACGCGTCGTCGAAGGCATCGCAGAGGGCTGCGTGCGGTCCGGTTGTGCGCTGATCGGCGGCGAGACGGCCGAAATGCCGGGCATGTATCCGGCGGGTGACTTCGACCTTGCGGGCTTTGCCGTGGGCGCGATGGAGCGCGGCGCGGATCTGCCGAAGGGTGTGGCTGAGGGCGACATCCTGCTTGGCGTGGCATCCAACGGGGTGCATTCCAACGGCTATTCGCTGGTGCGCAAGCTGGTGGAGGTGTCGGGCCTGACCTGGGACAGCGCCTGCCCATGGGGCGAGGGTACGCTGGGCGAGGCTCTGCTGGCGCCGACCACCTTGTACGTCAAAGGCAGCCTCGCGGCAGTGAAGGCCGGGGCGGTGCACGCGCTGGCGCATATCACCGGTGGCGGTCTGACCGAAAACCTGCCGCGTGTTCTGCCCGAGGGCATGGGCGCGGATATCGACCTTGAAGCGTGGGAGCTTCTGCCGATTTTCAAATGGCTGGCGGCGACGGGCAATATCGACGCGTCTGAAATGCTCAAGACCTTCAACTGCGGTATCGGCATGATCGCCGTGGTCACGCCGGACAAGGCTGCCGAGGCCCGCGCGGCGCTGACCGAGGCTGGCCACGACGTCCATGAGATCGGCAAGATCACCGCAGGTGAGGGTGTGCGCTACACCGGCGCGCTGCTCTGAGCCGGGCAGGGGCGCGAGCGCCCCGTTGCACAGGATAAAGGACCAGCGATGACACGCGTGGCAATTTTCGTCTCGGGCGGAGGCTCGAACATGGTGAAGCTGGTCGAAAGCATGACCGGCGATCATCCGGGCCGCGCCTGCGTCGTGCTTTCAAATCAGCCTGATGCCGGAGGGCTGAAAAAAGCCGCAGATATGGGCGTGCCGACGCTGGCCGTGGATCACCGCCCCTTTGGCAAGGATCGCCAGAGTTTTGAGGACGCGCTGCAGACGGCGCTGGTGCCGTTCGAGCCGGACATGATCTGTCTGGCAGGGTTCATGCGGGTTCTGACCGCCGGATTCGTGTCGCCCTGGCAGGGGAGGATGCTGAACATTCACCCTTCTTTGTTGCCCAAATACAAAGGGTTGCACACCCATGCGCGTGCTTTGGAGGCGGGCGATGGGGAGGCGGGGTGCACCGTGCACGAGGTCACGTCAGCTCTGGATGACGGCCCGATCCTGGGGCAGGCGCGGGTGACGGTTGCGCCCGATGATACGCCGGACACGCTGGCCGCGCGCGTGCTGGGCATGGAGCATCAGCTGTATCCGCTTGTGTTGAGACGCTTTATCGAGGGCAAGCGGGACACGGTTTTCCTGCCGTGACGCGTGGGCCGTTTGCCTCCGGCCACAAATGCGCTATGACGGGCTGACCGCCGCGCGACGCACATGAGAACGGAAAAACCCGCGAATGCAGACACTCTATACCACCGACGAACTCGCCCAGTTTTGCGAACGCGCCAAGGGCAAGCCTTATATCACGGTCGACACCGAGTTTCTGCGGGAACGCACGTATTATTCCAAGCTTTGCCTCGTGCAACTGGCGCTGCCGGGCGCGGATGGCGAGGCGGTTCTGCTGGACCCGCTTGTGGACGGGCTGTCGCTTGATCCCTTGATGGAGCTGTTCCGCGACGAGAGCATCGTGAAGGTGTTCCACGCCGCCCGTCAGGACCTGGAGATCTTCTATATCGACAACGGGGTGATTCCGACGCCGCTGTTCGACACGCAGGTCGCGGCGATGGTCTGTGGCTTTGGCGAGCAGGTTGGCTATGAGACGCTGGTGAAGAAAATCGCCAAGCAGCAGCTCGACAAGTCCAGCCGTTTTACCGACTGGTCGCGGCGTCCACTGACCGATGCGCAAAAGACCTACGCCCTGGCGGATGTGACCCACTTGCGCGACATTTACGAATACCTTTCCGCGAAGCTCGAAGAGACCGGGCGCGCGCGCTGGGTGAACGAAGAACTGGCGGTTCTGACGGCACCGGAAACCTATGTGACCAAGCCCGAGGATGCCTGGAAACGGGTGAAGACCCGCTCCGCCAGCCCGCGATTCCTGGCAATTGTCAGCCGTTTGGCCGCTTTCCGCGAATCCTATGCGCAAGAACGCAACATCCCGCGCAACCGCGTGTTCAAGGACGACGCGCTGGTGGAACTGGCCTCTACAAAGCCAGCCAATGCGCAAGATCTGGGACGCTCGCGGCTGCTTTTGCGCGAGGCGCGCAAGGGCCCGATTGCAGACGGTATCCTCGCTGCGGTTCAGGAGGGGCTGAACATGCCCAAAGACCAGCTTCCCAAGGCAGACGATCTGCGGGACAAATTGCAGGTGAACCCGGCCTTGGCCGACCTGCTGCGCGTCTTGTTGAAAGCCAAGACCGAGAAATCCGGCGTTGCGTCCAAGCTGATTGCGCCCGCAAGCGATCTGGATGCCATTGCCGCCGGAATGCGCGATGTGCCCGCGCTGTCGGGGTGGCGGCGCGAAGTGTTCGGGTTGGATGCGCTTCGGCTGTGCGACGGGCAGATTGCGCTTGCCGCGAAAGGCAAGAACGTCGAGGTTATCGAGCTCTGACCGCTGCGGTCAGAGCATCTTTGACAGGCTTTGAAAGACGCGATCTGATATAGCCAGAGTTTGACTTAGCCATAGTCTGACAACGGGCCCCGCCGTCTGAAACGGGGCCATTGTCCGATCATCCTGTGCGATTGTGTCAGCGGCGCGCCGTGCGTTGATTGCTGCGGCCCACCACACGGATGTCGGACACGCCGTTGAGATCGTTGTCCGTCACCCAGACAGCCGCCTGAACGGACCGCGAAGCGGCTGCACCGGACCCCGCGCGATATTGCTCCGCCCGCAGGGCATATGTCAGAACGCCGCCGGTGCTTTGATCGTCGAGCTTTACCAGTCTGACGTCGTAGGGCCCCTGATATTGGGTCACACCCACGGCGCGGACAATGGCGCCGCCGGGGCGTCGTTCCACGTGCAGCTCTGTGATCTGATCCACATCGGTGCCTGCGTAAGCCTCTTTCTTGGCGCGAAAGATGCTGCGGCGTTGCGGCGGAATCAGAGAGTTCGCGCCACCCGTGTCGGAGCGCACCGTGCTTGGCTGGGAGGTGCTGCTGCCAAACCAGTTTATCGGGTTGACCCGCGACTCGCGAATTGTGCCGCAGCTGGTCAAGACCAGAGTCGAAAGAACGAGAACGGAAATCGGTTTAAGCATTGTACGACCCTTGCCTGATTGGCACCGGATTACCGTAAACAGCGGGAGTTGAAAAGCCTGTAGGGCTGGACCTTTGGCCATTGCGCCCCTACCTCTGCCGCAACAAGGAGGCGTTTATGGCACAGGCGGTATTCGAAGAGGTGGTGGAAGATTTCGAGTTCCTCGAGGACTGGGAAGACCGCTACCGCATGGTGATCGAAATGGGCAAGGACATGCCCGAGATGGACGAGGCGCTTAAAGTGCCCGCCACCAAGGTCGAAGGCTGCGCCAGTCAGGTCTGGCTGCACATCGCGCCAGAGGCCGGGACGTTCCACTTTCAGGGCGATTCCGATGCGATGATCGTCAAGGGTTTGATCGCGCTGCTGCATCGTCTGTACGACGGAATGCCCATGGACGAGGTTACCGGCGTGGATGCAAAAGCAGAACTGGGGCGCCTGGGGCTGAACGATCACCTGTCGGCCCAGCGGTCCAACGGGCTGCGGGCCATGATCGACCGAATCCAGGAAACGGCCAAGGTTCTGGCGGGCTGACAAAGCCACGAAAAAAGGCCCCACCGAATGGCGGGGCCTTTTGTCTAGGTCTGAACGTCAGCGCACCACGTACACGATGCGGCGATCTTCTGGGTTCACCAGAACCGGCGCGTCGTTGATGTAGGCGTAGGAATACTCGGACTCAGGCACGGTGTAGATTTCCACTTCCTGCGGCAGACCTGCGCCGACGACCGCCTCACCGTTCAGGTAGACAGGCTCAACCGGGTTCTGGGTGACGTAGGTCACGGTTTCGTCCGCGGGGGCAGCGGCACCACCGGCGGCACCGAGAATCGCGCCTGCTGCGACGGCAGCGGGCCCACCGACGAGCAGCGCGGCTGCGCCAGCACCGATCGCAGCACCGGCCGTCGCGTCAGCCGCGTTGTTGTCCACTTCGATCGTCTCAATTTCCATGGTGCCGGTGTTCTGATAGATCACGGTCGGCTCGGGCATGGTGGTGTTGATCAGATAGGGGCTGTAGGCCCAACCCTCTGTGCCGTCAAAGCTGACCTTACACCAGTCAGTGCTGGTGCAGCCGGCGATATCGACGGTGGCGTCCTGCGGCATCACGGCGACAACTTCTGCCTGCGGGCCGGGAGCGGCGCGAAGGTTCAGTTCCGTGGTGGTGGCGGCGGTCACAGCGGCCATGAGCGGCATGGCGGAAACTGCGGTCAGGGCGGTGGCGAGGGTCAAGTTCTTGTACATCAGCTGTCCTTTCTAGACTGTCTTGGCGGGCGGTGTTTTCAGCCGCTGCCGATACAGACCAAACCAGACAGGCCGCCAAGTCGTTCCATGCAAAGGGAAAATGGCCCGCAAGCCTTTGCGGAATTCCGCCTTTGCCACAGTGGACTGCGCGACAAAGCGCGCGTTCCACAGGCTCACGCTAGGTCAGGTGCGAAAGTGCTTTGAAAGCTTCAGTCCCTGGCCCTGATAGTTCGACGCGATGCCCTGGCCGTAAAGCTGTTCTGGGATCTCTGACATATGTTCGTAGACCAGACGTCCCACGGTTTGACCGTGCTCCAGCACGAAGGGGGCCTCATGACAGCGCACCTCCAGCACGCCGCGCGCGCCTGCGCCGCCTGCTTCGGCATGGCCAAACCCAGGATCGAAGAAACCCGCGTAATGCACGCGGAATTCACCGACCATCGCCAGATAGGGGGCCATCTCTGCGGCGAATCCGGGGGGGATGTGCACGGCCTCGCGGCTGACGAGGATGTAGAATGCACCGGGATCGAGGATCAGCTGCTTCTTGTCGGTCCGCAGCCGTTCCCAGAATTCCAGCGGATCGTACTGCCCGATGCGGTCGAGGTCGATAACGCCGGTGTGTGGCTTTGCCCGGTAGCCGACGATGCCGGCGTCACCCGGTTCCAGATCGACGGAAAAGCCCAGGCCATTGTCGATCACCGCCTTGCCGCCGTTCACCAGTTGCACGCGGTCGTGCAGATCGTGCAGTTGGGTGTCGCTCAGGACGGCCTGACCGCGCCGAAACCGGATCTGGTTCAGCCGCATGCCGGGGCGCACCAGCACGGAGAAGCTGCGTGGGCAGATCTCGGCGTAAAGCGGGCCTGCGTAGCCTTGAGGGATCCGGTCGAACTCCACGCCGCCATCGGTGATGACACGGGTCAGCAGATCGAGCCGCCCGGTGGAGCTTTTGGCATTGGCGATGGCGGTGATGTCGCCGGGCAGCGTCAGCTGTTCCATCAAGGGCACGAGATAGACGCAGCCCTTTTCCAGCACGGCGCCCTGCGAAAGATCAACCCGATGCATTTCGAATTCCGCGATGCGGGACTTCACCGTGCGGCCCTGACCGGCGAGGAACGACGCGCGCACGCGATAGGCGGTGGTGCCCAGTCGCAGGTCCAGGCTGGCAGGTTGCACCTGTCCATCGGCGAAAGGGGTGTCGCTGTGCAGGGCACCGCTGGAGATCAGGGTTTCGATCTGCTGGCTGGCCAATACGCCGGTCATGGGCTGTCCTCCGTTTGCGCCGTGATACCAATGACAAGCGGGAAGGAAAGGGGATTTTGACGGGCAGGAGGCCAGAAACGCGAAACCCCGGCACGTGGCCGGGGTTGCGTGGGTCCGAAGACCGTATTGAGGTAGTTTTGGTCGGGCTAGCAGGACTCGAACCTGCGACCTTCCGTCCCCCAGACGGACGCGCTACCAGACTGCGCCATAGCCCGACTTGTCCGGCGTATTTACCCGATTATCCGGCGCGCGCAACCCATTAATCGACGAAAAATGTGCAGGGGCGTGACGGGGCCTCAGGGCCTAAAGACTGTCGGTGTCGCGGCGGTCCGCGCGGGCCTTCAATTTGGGGAGGTGTGCGGCGATGGCTTCCGCCTGTGCCGGTGTCAGAGAGGTGATCCGGGCTGCGTAGGCAAGCAAACCGGGGAAGACGGATTCGGGGCCTTCCTCTTCTGATCGGGAGAAATCAGGCAAGTGCAGGCTTTGGGACGCGGTGGCCCGAGCAGGCTCTGGCTGGACCGGGGCCGCAGCGTCAAGGGTTTCGGATGGCTCCTGCTCCGACGCGTCATCAAGGTCGACTGGCGCCGGTGCGTCCGCAAGCCGTGGCGCAGGTTCGGGGTCTTCCACGTGCGGCGGCTCGGACTCGGGTGCGTCGGCAAGCAGTGGTTCAGGCTCGGGCGTGTCGTCGTGCTGGGGCTCGACCGGGTCAGGTCCCGCAACTGGATCGATGTCATGGGTCACCACGTCTTCGATCTCTGGCGTGTCATCGGTATCCTCTGCGGGAATTTCCGGCAGAGGCGCAAGAATCGTCTCGTCGGGATCGTCGGCCAGCGCCCCCAGCGGCTCGACCGTTTCCGGATGCGATTCGCCGTCGTCCCAGTCTGTCATATCGTCGAGCACAGCGTCGTCGTCGCTGGCGGCGGCTTCCGGCATGTCGAAAGCAAAGATCGTTTGGTCGGTGTCGGCCATCGCTTCTTTATCCTCATCGACGGGCGCAGGGGCGGCATCCGCGTCGAACGCTTTGGGCGACGGATCAGACATGTCCGGCGCGACGGGCTGAACATCTGCGTCTTCTGCGATCTCGGGCTGCGCGCTGTGCTGATCATCTGGGGCGGTGTGATCCTCAGCCAACTCGGCATCATTCGGGGACGCATCGGTATCGTTCTGCGGCGCCACGTCGGGTTCACGGCGGAAGGCCACCACGGAATCACGCGGGTCTTCTTCGGCCTCGATGAAGGGCGCGTCGGCGATCTCTTCCTCTGGGTCGACGGGGGAGGACAGGGACGCGACGTGGCGCACACCCTGTTCGCGCAAGACTTTTTGGACGCCCTTGATGGTCATCCCGTCGTCGTGCAGCAACTTCTTGATTCCGCCCAGCAATTCCATGTCGCCCGGACGGTAGTACCGCCGTCCACCGGCGCGTTTGACCGGCTTCACCTGCGTGAACTTACTCTCCCAGAATCGCAGGACATGCGCCGGGGTCTCAAGCCATTCGGACACTTCCGAAATGGTGCGAAACGCGTCAGGTGATTTGGGCATCGGTCAGGCAGCTCAGGCTTTGTTGCCGTCGGCCACACGGTCCTTCATCAGGTGCGATGGCCGGAAGGTCAGCACACGACGAGGTTGAATTGGAACCTCTTGGCCGGTCTTGGGATTGCGGCCGACGCGGGCCGCCTTGTCCCGGACGGAGAACGTACCGAACGAAGATATCTTGACCTGCTCGCCTTCGACGAGGGCATCAGACATATGCGTCAGCACCGCTTCGACCAGTTCCGCACTCTCGTTGCGCGACAGACCGACTTCGCGGAAAACCGCCTCGCTCAGGTCCATACGCGTCAGGGTTTTGTCGCCCATAAGTCATTCCCTCCCAGCAGCTTGGTCGCAGCTTATGCCCGCGTCAAATCACAAGTCAATATCAATGGCTTGGATGATGCACATTAAGAATAAGTTAAGCTTTGCAGTGCAAGCTTATCGGGCCAGAGCGGAGCCGGGCCAGCGATGAAGACGGATCACCAACGCAGAAGAACGGAGCCCCAGGCCAAGCCACCGCCGATGGCCTCGGTCACGACGACGTCGCCGGGTTTGATCTGCCCACGCGCCTTGCCCACCGACAAGGCGAGCGGAATCGACGCGGCAGAGGTGTTTCCGTGATCTTGAACCGTGGTCACCACGCGGTCCATCGGCAGGCCGAGCTTTTTCGCGGTGCCGGCGATGATACGGATGTTGGCCTGATGCGGCACGACCCAGTCGATCTTGTCAGAGGTGATTCCGGCCTTTTCCATCGACTTGGTGGCTGTGGAGGCGAGCTTTTCCACGGCGTGGCGGAAGACTTCCTTCCCCTCCATGCGCAGAAAGCCGGTGTCTCCGGTCGAGGTGCCGCCATCAACGTAAAGGATATCCCGGAAGCGACCATCGGAATTCAAATCGCACGAAAGGATCCCACGGTCATCAACGGTGCCGTCGCCGTCGCGTGCCTCAAGGATCAGGGCGCCAGCGCCATCACCGAACAGCACGCATGTGCCGCGGTCGGTCCAGTCCATGATCCGGCTGAAAGTTTCGGCCCCGATGACAAGCACACGTTTTGCCTGGCCCGACAGGATCAGCGCGTTGGCATTGCTGAGTGCGTAGACGAATCCCGCGCAGACCGCTTGAACATCAAAGGCGAAACCGCGCGTCATTCCCAGTTCCGCCTGGACCATGGTGGCCGCAGACGGGAAGGTCAGATCGGCGGTCGAGGTCGCCAGCACGATCGCGTCCAGATCATCAGGCTCGATCCCCGCATCCGCGAGAGCGGCGCGGGCGGCACGGGTGGCAAGGTCAGAGGTCATCTGCCCGGGCGCCGCAAAGTGGCGCCGTTCAATGCCGGAGCGTGCCCTGATCCACTCGTCTGACGTTTCAAGCACGATGGGGTGGTCGGTCATCCCTTCGAGGCCGGTGGTGAATTCGCTGTTCTCCACAACACGGTCGGGGAGATAGTGGCCCACTCCGATAACGGTGGCACGTGTGGTCATTTTATTTCACGTCCTTCTTCCCGGCCGCATCCTGCGGTGACGGGGCGTCAGTGGCAACAGCTGACGCGTCGGATTCTTCCAGCCTTGCCGCGACCCGCGCGGCAAGGCGCTCACTGAAGCCCGAGCGGGCCAGTTGAAAAGCCAGTTTCACCGCCGCCGAGACACCGGTCTCGTCCGCAGAGCCGTGCGATTTGACCACGGTGCCATTCAGCCCGAGGAAAACACCGCCGTTCACGCGACGCGGATCTATGCGCTTTTTCAGGCGAGTCAGGGACGACAGGGCCAAGAGAGAGGAGATGCGCGAGAGCGGCGAATAGGCAAAAGCCTCTTTGAGCAGGTCGCCGATCAGCGAGGCTGTGCCTTCGCCGGTCTTCAGGGCAACGTTGCCGGTAAACCCGTCCGTGACGATCACATCGCAGCGCTTGCCGGGGATGTCGCCGCCTTCGACAAAGCCAACGAAGTCATAGCCATCGGCATCGGCCTGCGCCTTCATCAGGTCATGCGCTTCTTTCAGCTCGGCGCCGCCTTTTTGTTCTTCGGTGCCGACATTCAGCAGGCCGACGCGCGGGCGTTCCAGTTCCAGACCGTTGCGCGCGTAGCTGGAGCCCATGAGGGCGTATTGCAGCAGGTCGCGGGCGTTGGCCTTGATGTCCGCACCCACGTCCAGCATCACGTTGAAGCCCTGCGGATTGCGGGAGGGCCAAAGGATCGCGATGGCGGGGCGGTCGACACCGGGCAATTTGCGCAGCCGGATCATGGAAAGCGCCATGAGCGCGCCCGTGTTGCCGCAGGAGACCGCAACCGTCGCCTCCTTGTCGCGCACCGATTCGAGCGCCGACCACATGGAGGTGCCCTTGCCGTTGCGCATGACCTGGCTGGGTTTGTCCGCCATGGAGACGACGCCAGTGGCATCGCGCAGCGTCACGCGCCCGGCAAGTTCCTTGCGCTTCGCCACGAGCGGTTCCAGCTCGGCCTTGGGGCCGTGCAGGATAAAGGCGATCTCGGGGTTCTTGCGGGCGGAATCGGCAATGCCGGCGACAACAGTCGCCGGCCCACGGTCTCCGCCCATGGCGTCGACCGAAATTACCACGTGTTGTACAGTGCCCATAGGCTGTCGATCCTGTTCGGAAGTCATGCCGCGGGGCCCCGCACTTCAGCGATTATGCTGCGTCTTCGTCCAGATCGACGTCATTCGCCTGTGCGATGACTTCGCGCTCTGCGTAATGGCCGCAGGACGGGCAGACATGGTGCGGGCGCTTCAGCTCACCGCAGTTGTCGCACTCGTTCGGGTTTGCAGCCGTGAGGGAGTCATGGGCGCGGCGATTGTTGCGGCGCGACTTCGAAACCTTGTTCTGTTGGACAGCCATGTCTCAACCTTTCTCGAATTGCAGGGTCGAAGCCTGCCTGTGTCTCTTTATGAACTGGTCCCGACGGTGGCGGTGCCAAGCACCTGTTCCGACCCGGTCGGCCAGTCATGTTCATGAGCGCGCGAAAATACGCATGATGCGAGGAATCGCAAGTGGTTTCTCAGCTCTCAGTGTCGCCCTTGTCCATTTTTTCCTTGAGCGCTGCAAGCCCTGCGAATGGTTTGACGTCTTCATCTGTCATGGGGGCCACACCGTCTTCGGCAAACTGAGCGGATTCCAGCCCGACGCCATCCTTGCGCGGGTAGGGCGGCAACGACAGGGTCAGCTCTTCGGCCATCAGCGCTTCGAGGTCGATCACCTCGCCCAGAGGTTCAAGGCTGTCATCCTCGGGCATCTCGATTTCGGTCCCGGCATCGGGGGATTCGAAACGGTGACCGGGCATGTAGCGCCGCTCCACATCCACATCGAGGCGCGTGTTGACCGGGTCCAGCGTTACAATGCAGGCCTGCACCACGGTGGCGCCCAGCTTTCCCTTCAGCTCCCAGCTGTCGCGACCGCGCGGCGAGACTGTCCCGGTAAAGCGCAGTTTGCGAATGCCTTCGATGCCAAGCGCACGGGCCAGATCGTCGCGTGCGGAAGCTTTGGGTTCCAGAGAGAAGGGCGTTTCGCCGGTCTGGCGCAGCGAGGCCACGCGCAGGCGGGCTTGCGGGGCGGAAGAGGACGGCTCGGAGGCTGACATGTGGGGAAGGGTTTCCTGTTCTTGCTTGCGGCGATAAAGTTCAGTAATCGAGATACGAGCCAAGGCACGTCAAGACAAGAGGGGCCGGAGAATGATCGGCATGAAGACCACGCTGAAATACACCCTCGTCGCTGTTGCGTGCGTCGGGCTGGCCGGGTGCGAGACCAGCTATCGCAACCACGGATACGTTCCGCCGGAAGAAGACCTGCAACAGATCGTGCCGGGAATCGACACCCGTGCGACAGTGGAGGATGTGATCGGCGTGCCCAATGCGTCGGGCGTGCTGAACAATTCCGGCTACTATTATATACAGTCCGAGGTGAAGCATTTCGCCTGGCAGAAGCCGACGGTGACGGATCGCCAGATTGTCGCGATCACCTTTGATCCGGCGGGCGTGGTGGAGAACATCGAATCCTACGGGTTGGATGACGGCAAGGTCGTGCCATTGTCGCGCCGTGTGACGCGCACCTCGGACGGCGACATTTCCTTTATTCGCAAGCTGTTCGGCAACATCGGTGGTCTGAACGTCGGCCAGTTGCTGGGCGAGTAAGTCATGACCGGAGCGGGCTGCGTTCCGGGCACCATCGGATTTTCCGGGACAGAGCAGGCCGCTTTGCCATTGGTGCGTGGCCGGTATCGGGCGCGCTATGCGGTGAGTGCCGAAGATATGGCCGCGGCGCTGGAATTGCGCGCGCGTGCCTTCGGCCTGGACGTGGACGCCGACCCCTTTGACGCCCTGTGCACGCATGTGCTGGTTGAGGACCTGACGCTGGAGTGCGTCGTTTGCTGCTACCGGCTGTTGCCTTTGGCGAGCGGCGCGGACATCGGACGCTCCTACGCGGCGCAGGTCTATGATTTGTCGTTGGTCGCGCAAATGGACGGGCCGATGCTGGAACTGGGGCGGTTTTGCCTGCATCCCGATCATCGGGACCCGGATATCCTGCGGCTTGCCTGGGCGGCGATGACAACCCTGGTGGATGCGGGCGGCGTGGCGTTGCTGTTTGGCTGTGCCTCTTTTGCCGGGACCGATCCGGGCCGCTATGCGGCGGCGTTTGACCGCCTGAGGGAGAGACATCTTGCGCCTGCGGACCGCGCGCCAGGGCCGAAGGCGGCAGAGGTCCACCGCTTTGACATCCTGTCCGCGAAGGACCCCGGCGCGGCCCTGCGCCAGATGCCTCCTTTGCTGCGCACCTATTTGACGATGGGCGGCTGGGTCAGTGATCACGCGGTCGTTGATCACGAGATGAACACACTGCATGTCTTTGTCGGCGTTGAGATTTCTTCAATCCCCGAGGCACGCAAACGGCTGCTGCGGGCTGTGGTGGGCTGATCACCGCTCTGATGTGGATGCGCATGGTGCTTGACCTTGGCGGCGCGGCCCCATAGCTGGCGAGATATGGCAGCACCTCTTCTACAACTCTCCGAAATTTCGCTCACCTTTGGCGGCGATCCCGTGTTCGACAACTTGTCGATGAACGTCCAACCCGGCGACCGGATCGCGCTGGTGGGACGCAATGGCTCTGGCAAGTCGACGCTGATGAAAATCATGGCAGGGTTGGTGGAGGCCGACAAAGGCGACCACGTCGTGCCCACGGGTGTCACCGTTGGCTACATGGAACAGGACCCGGATTTGTCCGGCTTTGAAACGCTGGGCGAATTTGCCTCCAGCGGGCTGGAAGAGTCCGAGATGTACCGGGTGGAGCGCGCCTCCGAAGGGTTGAAATTCGACCCCGACCGTCCCGTGGCGACCGCGTCTGGCGGGGAACGGCGTCGGGCCGCGCTGGCCAAGCTGATGGCTGAGGCGCCTGAGCTGATGCTGCTCGACGAGCCGACCAACCACCTTGATATCGAAGCGATTCAATGGCTTGAGGACGAGCTGAAGACCACGCGCACGGCCTTTGTCCTGATCTCGCACGACAGGCGGTTTCTGGATGTGTTGACCCGCGCGACCCTTTGGGTGGATCGCGGGCAGGTACGCCGGTCCGAGGAAGGGTTCAAGAACTTCGAGGCGTGGCGCGACAAGATCTGGGAAGAGGAAGACACCGCCCGCCACAAGCTGGATCGCAAGATCAAGGCGGAGGCGCGTTGGGCCGTCGAGGGCATCAGTGCCCGACGCAAGCGCAACCAGGGCCGGGTGCGCCGCTTGCAAGACATGAAGTCCGAGCGCGGCGGTCAAATCCGGCGGCAGGGCACGGCGGCGATGGACCTGGCGTCTGGGCCGAAATCGGGCCGCAAGGTGGTGGAGGTCGAAGGGCTGACCCACGCCTTTGGCGACAAGCCGATCGTGACGGACCTTGAACTGAAGGTGCAGCGCGGCGACCGCGTGGCCTTTGTCGGGCCAAACGGTGTGGGCAAAACCACGCTCATCCGCATCCTGATGGGGGAAATCACGCCTGATTCCGGCACGGTGAAGCTGGGCACGAACCTTGTTCCGGCGATTTTCGACCAGACGCGCGCGCAGCTTGACCCCGAAATGACGCTTTGGGATGCGCTGACCACGGATAAGGACATGCGAGTGTCCGGGCAGTCTGATCAGGTGATGGTGCGGGGTGAACCCAAGCACGTCATTGGCTACCTCAAGGAATTCCTGTTCGACGAACGGCAGGCGCGGGCGCCTGTGCGGGCGCTGTCGGGGGGCGAAAAGGCGCGTCTGCTGTTGGCGCGGATCATGGCGCGGGAATCCAACCTGTTAGTGCTCGACGAACCGACAAACGATCTGGACGTCGAAACGCTCGATCTGTTGCAGGAGCTTCTGGACGACTACGACGGCACCGTTCTGCTGATCTCGCACGACCGGGACTTCCTCGACCGCGTGGCGACGACGACCGTCGCAATGGAAGGGCACGGAAGCGCCGTGGTCTATGCCGGTGGCTGGACCGACTACCAGACGCAAAAGCGCGAGGCCGAGGGCGGGTCTGCCCCGGCAAAGGGCAAGGCATCGTCCGGGGCGAAGAAATCCAACGGCAAGGCCGCGCCGGAGACGGCCAGTGCCTCCAAGGGGTTGTCCTTCACCGAACGGCATCGTCTGGAAACGCTGCCAGCGGAGATCGACCGCCTGAACGCGGAAATCACCAAGCTGGAAGAGTTCCTCGCCGCGCCGGATCTGTTTACCGCCGAGCCGCTGAAGTTTCAGAAGGCGACCGATGCGTTGGTGGAGCGCCACAACATGCTGTCCGATGCCGAAGAGGAATGGATGGCATTGATGGAAAAAGACGAGGCCTGATTACAGATCTTCGGCGCGAAGCCTCAGGACTCGCGCCGCCAAAGGCATTTCAACCACAGTGATGAGAATGCGCGTCACATGGTGCAGGCTGACCAACGCCGGGCTTGCGGCGAGCGACAGGGCCACCAGCGACATCTCGGCCACACCGCCGGGAGCGTAGGCGATCAGCAGGTGCAGGGCCTCGATTCCGGTCGCAGTGTGCAAGATCAGCGCAAACGTGCCGCCAATCAGCAGCATCGCCGACACAGACACCAATGACAGAGCGATCGAGCGGCGCAGCAAGGCTGCGTCGATGCCCTGGAAGCGCATCCCGAGGCTGGTGCCGATCACCAGTTGCGCTGTGGCGATCAGCCAAAAGGGCAGGTGCAGGTCCAGCGCGCCGGTGAGTGTCGCCAGCGCCGCCAGGAGCAATGGTCCCGTCAATTGCGCGGCGGGCAGGCGCACCCGCCGGCCAATCTGCAGGCCAAGGATCGCCGTCACCGCAATCAGCGCCAAACTGCCCAGGTCGACCGGATCTTGCGGGCCGTTGCTGAGACCTGCTGAACTGCCGACCGCTTGCCCGGTCCAGAGGGACAGGCCCAACGGCAGGATTGTCACCACAAGGATGATGCGCAAGAACTGTTGAATGGTGAGCGTGCGAATGTCTGCCCCGGCGCTCTCTCCCATGAAGATCGACTCCATCAACCCGCCGGGGGTGGCGGCGTAAAAGGCGGTGGCACGATCAAAGCCGCCGAGCCTGCGAAAGATGGTCATGTTTGTGAAATGCGCCAACGGCACGAAGACAAACAGCGCCCCCAGGGTCAAAGGCAGATCGGGAGCGAGTGCCGCGAGGTCCGGCGTGACTTGCGTGCCAATCATCACGCCGATCAGGCCGACGAAAAAGGTGCGGAAACCCATCTGAAAGCCGTAGCCGTCCCAATGCCGTTCCGGCGCGAAGCGGGACACGAGACCGGAGGCCACCAGCGCGCCAAGCATCCACGGCATCGGCGTGCCCACGAAGGAGGCCAGAGCGCCACCACTGCCGCCGATGGCAAGGAAAAAAGCGGTCAGAACAAGGGTGCGTGGGGCGATCTGCGGAAAGGTCATGATTTTGTATACTGTCGCATACAAAGTACGGCAAGTCACATTGCAGCGGATATGCGGGCAGGGAGCAAGATAGGTTTTGCACGCTCAAACAATGCGCTAGCTCTGCCTCATGCAAACGCCACTTTTCATTAGATCGCGGATCTATCGCGGATCAGTTTACGGCAGCCAGCATCCACTGTCCATCCAGCGGGTGCCTGCGGTGACGGATCTGTGCCGCGCGTTGGGATGGCTTACTCCGGATGTCTACCGCACGTCGCCACGCGCCAAACCAGCGGCACTGACGGGATTTCACACGGAGGACTATATCGCCGCCCTCATGCGGGCCGAGGACCAGCAAAGCGTTTCCGACGCTGTCCGCACGCGCCACGGTTTGGGCACCCTGTCGAACCCGGTTTTTCCCGAGATGTACCGAAGGCCCGCGACCGCCGTGGGCGGCGGGCTATTGGCCGCAGAGCTGGTGCGGGGTGGCGGCGTGGTGCACAATCCCGGTGGCGGCCAGCATCACGGGATGCCGGATTGCGCGGCGGGATTCTGCTTTCTCAACGAGCCGGTTTTGACCATTCGGCGGCTGCTGACGATGGGGCTGTCGCGGGTGGCCTATGTCGACATCGACGCCCATCACGGTGACGGCGTGCAATGTGCGTTCGAGGGGTCGGAGGAGGTGCGCGTGATCTCTGTCCACGAGGCGCGGCGCTGGCCTTTTACCGGCGCGCTGGAGGACAGCGGTGGTGGGGCTGCGTGGAACTTGCCGGTCGCGCGAGGCTTCAACGACACGGAGTTTGCGTTTGTGCTGAACGAGATGATTTTGCCTGCGGTCGAGGCCTTTGCGCCGGATGCCGTGTTCCTGCAATGCGGCGCCGATGCTCTGGCCGAAGACCCGCTGGCACGGCTGTCCTTGTCGAACCAGAGCCACGTCGACGCGGTGACCGCGCTGCGGGCGCTGTCCCCGCGCCTGATCGTCTCTGGCGGCGGCGGCTACAACCCGTGGAGCACGGCGCGGTGCTGGTCGGCAGTGTGGGGGACCTTGGCGGGGCACGAGGTGCCGGAGGTCCTGCCGACTGCTGCCCAAGACGTGCTGCGGACGCTCACTTGGCGTCGTAAAGGGCAGCCTGAAGAGGCGCTTTTGACCACGCTTGTGGACGCGCCGCGCAACGGTGAAATTTCACCTGATCTGCGCGCTGATGTGGCCGTGCTCAGGGCGCGGCTGGGTCACTAGGTTTGGGGAGTGGAGCGGGTGAAGGGAATCGAACCCTCGTCATCAGCTTGGGAAGCTGCTTCTCTACCATTGAGATACACCCGCGATGCCCGGTGATTATCACTGCTGAACACGTATCGGCAAGACCAAAAGCTGCGGTTTGCAGCATTGTGCCGGCGAGAAGCTCGATTTTTTGACCTCGTTTTCCGTGCCGTTCAACTGCAATGCGTCGTTTTTCTGTGCACGTCCTTCTGGTCGTCGCGGGGCTTCTTGATCGCGCTTTTGATTAGGCGGAGGACCTTGGTCTCAGCAGCGGTGGCCTTCTCGGCTGTGTCGGTGAGATATAATCGTTCAGTTGGCACCTTCTTTGGTTCATTCCGGAGTGAGTTCGTAGGCCGTTCATTGCAAAGCGGTATCAAACGTCGCGGAAATGTCGCGGTTTATGTAGCAAATTCAATCGGTTTTCAGAGGTCTTGAGCGATCCGGCACTGGCCCGCCTTTTGGTGGCGGCTTCCGTTGCAAAGGTGAACGACACCTGCCTGCTCGATCCGCGAGTGAAGCAAACACATTATCCAGATCAGCCGAGGAAACGTCGCAATCAACGCATCTTATGTGGAAAATCGCCCTGGCGGTCCTTTGTCCGGGGGGACGTTAACCAATTGGTGACACGACATGTGGCTGAATGCGAACACAGAGCCATATGGGACGGCAGAGTGATGTCGCAGACAGATAATTCGGAAATTCGCGCAGCGCTTACAGCCTCGGGGTCTCAGGCGGCGCGGCAGGTTTTGCTTGGCAAGTTGGGCGGATTACCCACGCGAGCGGCGCAATTGGTCCGGGCCGAGATCGCGCTGCAAGACGGCATGCCGGAGGACGCGATTGCCGCTGTGATCGGGGGATTCGGGGAGTCGCCGGAGGCCCCTGGCCCTGCGAAGATCCTGGCAGAGGCGTTTTTGGAATGTGATGACCCTGTTTCGGCGCACCGGGCTTTGACAAAGCACTGTGACAGCCAAGGGTTTCAGATGTTGCGCGCCCAACTGTCAGTTGTTGCGGCATTGGGTGATCAGGACGCCACCGTGGCACTTGCCTTCAGAGCTTGCGAGGCGTTCGAAGACCGACCCGCCATGGTGGAGCACGCGCTGCTTTGCCTTGCTCGGGTCGATGCGTTGGATGCGATTTGGCAACTCTTCAAAACCTCCGGGTTCAAGGCCGTGAAACTGGCGCTGCGTCAGTCGCTGATTGAAAGCTGCCTTCGCTGTGGGTCAGGCGCCGACCTTGCACGATTCCTGGCTTGGTGGGAGGGGGACAGCGTCGCGAGCCTGCTTGGAGCGTTGTCTTCTTTTGACGCTGACAGGCAGCATTCGGTCCTGGCGGAGGCGGCACACAACCTGCCGGTCGGGCGCGCATTGTTCTTTCTTGGACATGCCTGCGACCGTGCCGGACTACAGGATATTGGTCGAGACATTCTGAAGCGGTGTCGGTCCCATCAAGCGCCGCAGGTCTGGCCGAAGCAGGCTCAATCGCTGACACCGCAACGGGAAAGCCTGTTGGCTCAAAGCTACGAAAAGGTCTTGCGTTGGCTCGATGTGGCGGAGGCGGATCGAGCTGAGTGGTTGACGCGACTGGACTATGGAATGCGTCTGTCGGCGGAGGTGGATTTTCTATACGCCAGCGATCCGGCGTTTCGTGCCGATTTCGATAGCCGTCGACGCGCGCCGGACCTCGGCCCATTGAAGGCCCTGGCCGATGCAGGGCAGCGCGGGATCCTGGTGACCGCGCATACCGGGCTTGTGATGCAGATCACGACATTCTTTCAGGAAGCGGGACTGACCGATGTCACGATGATTGGCGGCCACCCCTGTCATCGCAAAATCTATCCCGGTGGGCAAATGCTGCATCCTATGCCACCGGGCGGCCACCGCGGATATGCCGGGCCTTTGGCACGCAAGACCTTGGCAGAGAATGGAATTGTCGCCCTTGCCGTTGATCTGGACGTGACGCCGATGATGCGGCTGCGCCACCACGGGGTGGAGGTGTCCTTACCCACCACGGTGCCGCGGCTGGCTTTGCAGTGCGATGCGCCGCTGATCTGGGGGTGCTCCCATCTGCGCGGCGAAGAGATACATTATGACTGCACGCCATTGCCCACGAAACACGCGACCGAGACCGACGAACGATTCTATGAGCGGGTTCTTTTGCGCTGTCTCGACCTGATGCGGGACGCCTGTCTTCGCGATCCTGCCAACGCAGGGTCGGCGGCAAAGATGCTGGCGCGGAGCGCGGACTGACCGGAACCGATCAGCCGTTGCCGTGCCCGGTAAAGCGCGCCGCGTCTTCGGCGGCGCGTCGGATGGCGTTGGACTTGTGCACCGTCTCCATATACTCGGCCTCGGGGTCGCTGTCATAGACCACGCCGCCGCCCGCCTGAATGTAGAGCTTGTCATCCTTTACGATGGCAGTGCGCAGGGCGATACACATATCCATGTCGCCGCCGGCGCTGAAATAGCCGACACCGCCACCATAGACGCCGCGCTTTTCCGGCTCGAGCTCGTCGATGATTTCCATCGCCCGAACCTTTGGCGCGCCGGACACCGTTCCGGCGGGCATTCCGGCAAAGAAAGCGGAAAGCGCGTCCTGATCCTCGGCCAATTCACCGACCACGTTTGATACGATGTGCATCACATGGCTGTAGCGTTCGATGATGAACTTTTCCGTCGGGCGAACCGTGCCGATCTTGGAGACTTTGCCGGTGTCGTTGCGACCGAGGTCGAGCAACATCAGGTGTTCCGCCAGCTCTTTCTGGTCGGCGAGCAGATCGGCCTCCAGCGCGTTGTCCTCCTCAGGGGTTGCGCCGCGGGGGCGGGTGCCTGCGATGGGCCGGATCGTCACCTCGTTGCCAAAGACACGGACGAGGATTTCCGGAGACGCCCCGATGACCTGGAAGCCGCCGAAATTGAAATAGAACATGAAGGGCGACGGGTTGGTCCGGCGCAGCGAGCGATAGAGCGCGAAAGGCGGCAGCGGAAAATTCTGCGTCCAGCGCTGTGACGGGACAACTTGAAAGATGTCGCCCGCCTTGATGTATTCCTTGGCCGCGTTGACCGCGTCCTTGTAGCTTTCGCGCGTGAAGTTGGAGACGGGTTCGCCCAGATCGGCGGCATTGCCCAGATCGCGCGAGGCCTGCGGTATGGCGCGTTCCAGGTCACGCACCGCATCCATCACGCGCTCGGCGGCCTGCGCGTAGGCGGCCTTGGCGGACATGCCGTCCTGTGCCCAGGCGGGCGAAACCACGGTGACCTCGCCTTTGACCCCGTCGAGCACGGCGACAACGGAAGGGCGCAGCATCACGGCGTCCGGCAGACCCAGCGGATCAGGATTCACGTTGGGCAGGCGTTCCACCAGACGGATCATGTCGTAGCCGAGGTAGCCAAAGAGGCCCGCCGCGGCTTGCGGCAGATCCTCGGGGAGGTCGATTTTCGACTCTGCCAGAAGCGCGCGGAAGGAGGTCAGCGGATCGTCGGCGCAGGGTTCGAACGCATCCGCATCAAAGCGTGCCTGACGGTTGATCGACGCCTGTTCGCCATGACATTTCCAGATCAGGTCGGGCTTCATCCCGATCATCGAAAAGCGCCCGCGCACTTCGCCGCCAGTGACCGATTCCAGCACGAAGGCGTCCTTGGCGGCGCCGGTCAGCTTCAGCATCAAAGACACGGGCGTGTCGAGATCGGCGGCCAAACGGGTGTAGACGATCTGATTTTCACCAGCCTCGTAACGAGAGGCAAAGGCGTCAAAGGCTGGGGTCAAAGCGGACATTCAGGGCACCCGTGATTACTGGAAGTTGGCGTTCACGGCATTGACGGCCGCCTGATCAATGGAGACCCCGGCGCGGGACTGGATGTTTTGCGCCAGCGCGCGGAACAGATCCTGCGCCACGTCCTGATCGGCCTGCTGGGCGAAGATCGAGCGCATCTGGTCGGCTGCATCGCCTTCGGTGTCGGCGGGCAGAATCTCGTCAAGACGCAGGACGAAGGCTGTTCCGTTGCCCTTCAGAACGGAGACCGCACCGGCCTCCATCTCGAATACTTCGCGCAATGCGCCCGGAGGGATTTGCGCGCCGAAGGCGGTCCGGGTCAGGCCCGGCTCCGTGCGGGCCTCAAGGTTGACCTCCTCAAAGCTCGCGCCGTCGGTGATTTGCGCCTTGAGCGCCTCGGCCTGAGCGACCAGAGCGTCGGCGCGGGCGTCGACTTCCCAGTCGGTGGCGACGCGGTCGCGGATCTCGTCAAAGGCGTAGGGGGCCGCGTCCTGAATCTCGTCGACGCGCAGCGCAAAGATACCGCCGTCGCCCAACTCTTCGATGGCCGGATAGTCGTCAACTGTTACGGCGTTCGCGATCTCGCCGAAGGCCTCGTAGCCTGCGATGTCGCCGCTGTTCTGGCCGTTCCAGCCAATCTGACCCTGCTCAAGTTCGGTTGTTTCGGCCAGCTCTTCCAGGGTGACGCCAGCGGCGAGTTCCTCGTCAAACGTGGCGCCCTGGGTGGCGATGACGCGGCGGGCCCGGTCCAGCGCCACGGTGTCGCGCAGATCGGGGATGGCGTCTTCGAAGCTGGTTTCCTGCGCCGCAAGCACGGCATTCACACGGTAGAGCGCCGGGCCAAGGTTCGATGTCGCGATGACCACGTCCCCTGTGTTGGCGTCAAAGACCGTCTCTGCCGCCGCGCCCAGATCGTCGCGCGCCACGTCGCC
Organism: Sagittula sp. NFXS13; assembly: GCF_040148795.1. Taxonomy (NCBI): domain Bacteria; kingdom Pseudomonadati; phylum Pseudomonadota; class Alphaproteobacteria; order Rhodobacterales; family Roseobacteraceae; genus Sagittula; species Sagittula sp. NFXS13. Next base: position 27,309 of record NZ_JAGEMH010000012.1, on the reverse strand, counting down.
CAGATCAGTGTCGGCCAGCTCCAGTCCGCGCGCGTCGACCACGTCCTCGAACGTGGTTTCGCCAGCGGCAATGCGGTCGGCCGCGTCTTGCGCTGCGTCGGCATTCGGCATCACCAGTCGTTCCACAAGGCGACGCTCCGGCATGTTGAACTCGGCCTCACGCTCCTCGTAGGCGGCGCGCAGCGTGGCTTCGTCCACTTCGACGGTGTCCACGATCATGCTTGGGGTCAGCCAGACGTAGGTGATCTGCTTGGTCTGCGGGCGGGTGTAGCGGTCCAGGTTGTCCTCGTAGAACGCCTGCAGCTCCTCATCCGTGGGCACGGCGACGCCGGTGTCCAGACGGTCCTCGGACAGTTGCGCCCAGGTGAAGGCGCGGCGTTCGCCGGCGTAGCCGATGAGCGTGTCGATGTAGGTATCGGGAAGGCTCACGCCGCCTTGAACCGCGGTCTGAAGCAAGGTCGCGGCGCTTTCTGCGCGGAGGTTTTCTTCGAACTCGGCCTCCGTATAGCCCGCGTTTTCCAGCGCGAGACGGTAGGTTTCGCGGCTGAACTGGCCATCAACGCCTTGGAATCCCGCGACATTCTGCAGGTCACGCGCCAGACGTTCGTCGCCCACGGACAGGCCCATGCGGGCGGCCTCGTCTTCGAGCGCGGCTGCGATGACAACACGGGACAAGACCGCATCGGGCAGGCCAGCGGCGCGGGCCTGTTGAAAGGTCAACGGCTCGCCGGTTTCGGCCTGCACGGCGTTGATTTCGGACCGGAGGTTGCGGAAATAGTCCTGCGCCGGGATATCCGTGTCACCGACGCGGCCGATCGAGCTTACGGTGCCACCGAAATTTGTCGCGCCAAAGCCGCCAAGCCCCAGAAGAAGCAAACCCAATAGGATGTAGCCGCCTGTCTTGCCGACACCGCCTGCTTTTCTAATCATTTCTGCCTCCCCGCGCTGGTTCGGCCTTGTCTAAGCCGGGGTCGCGGGCGGTGCAAGGGGCGGCAGGTCAAGCTGTTCGAGACGTGAAACAAAGGTCCGCAGCCGCGCCGCATCCGCATTGGCAAACGCCACGCGCAGGCAGCGGTCACCGGAGGCATCGCCGGGGGGCGTGAACATGGTGGCGGGCAGGACGAGGGCCTGAACCTTTTGCACCATCAGCGGAGCGAGGTCAGCCGCGCCCATGGCAAAAGGGTGTTCGAGATAGGCGAAGTAGGCACCGAGGCCGCGCATCCTCCATCCCTTGTGCTCCAGCGGGGCGAATGCCTCTGCCAGAGCCGCGCGACGTTGCAGGATTTCCTGGCGTTGGTCTGCTTTCCAGTCGGCAAGGTGGGTAAGGCCCCAGAGCGCCGCCTTTTGCCCGAGGGAGGGGGCGCAGATCGCGACGGTGTCCTGAAACTTCTCGATCTGATGCAGCAGGTCGGGCGCGGCGATGATTGCGCCGACGCGGTGCCCGGTCAGCCGGTAGGCTTTGGAAAAACTGTAGAGCTGTATCAGCGTTTTGTCCCAGTCAGGGAGCCTGAGCAGGTCGTGCGGCGCTCCCGTGCGGGAATCGAAATCGCGGTAGGTCTCGTCGATGATCAGCTTGATGCCCGTCTCGCGGCATAGGTCATGGAGCGCGCGCAGGGTGTCCGCCGGGTATTCGACGCCAGTGGGGTTGTTCGGCGATACGAGAACGATGGCGCGGGTGCGCGGGGTGATCCGCGCGCGGGCGGCGTCCACATCGGGGATCAGCGCGTCGGTGCAGGGCAGGGGGACGGTGCGCACCCCGCTCATGTCCAGCCACATCTTGTGGTTGAAGTACCAAGGCACGGGCAGGAGAACCTCGTCGCCTTCGCCGGTCAAAGCAGACAGCGTGGCGGCGAAGGCTTGATTGCAACCGGCTGTAATGGCGAAATTTTCCGGCCCGAGCGTTGCGCCGTAATGCGCGGACCAATCCGCGGCGAGTGCTGCGCGCAGATCGGGCCGGCCCAGAACCGGTCCATACAGATGGCTGTCGGCCTCACCCAGCATGTCCGACATGGCCGCCAGCATCGGCGCAGGCGGCGGGTTGGCGGGGGCGGCTTGCGCGAGATTGATCAGAGGCCGGTCGTCGGGAAACGACACGCCCTTCAGCCAGCGCTGCGCCTCGGGGATCGGCGGAAAGAAAGTGGCGTCGGTGCGCGTCGTCATGGCTGGCCTCTCACGTTGTGTGCGGAGGCTATCAGCGGCAACAGCGCGCGCAAGTCAGACGCCATCGAATGCGTTTCGCGCGGCCTTGATCGCGCCATGATGACGGTTGGCCCAGTCCTTCAGCCCGGCGATGGGGGCAAGGGCGGAGCGTCCCAGATCGGTCAGCGCATATTCCACCGCGGGCGGCTTTGTCGGAAACACCTCGCGCGAGATCATGCCGTCGCGTTCCAGATCCCGCAGCGTTTGCGTCAGCATCCGCTTGGAGATATCGCCGACAGCCCGTTGCAGCGCTGAAAAACGGCGCGGCTCTGCCTCCAGCGCGATCAGGATGAGCAGGGTCCATTTCTGACCCACGAGGCTGAGCACATCGCGGATCGGACACAGGCCCGGTGCCGGCGGCGCCCCCATCGGCGCATCGGCAAACAGAAGGTTACCTAAAGGTGCCTTGGTCACGAAATGATGCCTCCTTCACGGCTTTGGCTTAGCGGTCTACATATGAGACCATATCCCGATTCGGGACGGTCATGAAAGGAAACATCATGTCACTGAAATATCTTGTCACCGGGGCCTCCGGCCAGTTGGGAGCATTGGTCATCGACGCGCTGCTGAAAACCGAGGCACCCGAAAGCATCGGCGCTTTGGTCCGCCGCCCCGAGGCCGCCGCACCGCTGGAGGCCAAAGGTGTGATCGTGCGTCTCGCCAGCTACGACGAGCCGGAGGCGCTGAAGGCAGCGTTTGACGGCGTGGAGCGGCTGTTGCTGATCTCATCTTCCGAGGTGGGCAGCCGCGCGACGCAGCATCAAAAGGTCATAGACGCGGCCCAGGCGGCTGGCGTGGGCTTTGTCGCTTATACCTCGATCCTGGAGGCGAAGGAGTCGCCATTGACGATTCTCCCCGGCGAACACGTGGAGACCGAGGACGCGCTCGCGGCCTCCGGCTTGGCCTACGCCGTGTTGCGTAACGGTTGGTACACGGAGAACTACGCCATGGGCGCGCCGACGGCTGTGGCGTTGAGCGCGCTGTATGGTGCGGCGGGCGATGGGCGCATTGCCAGCGCGGCACGGGTCGATTTCGCGGAGGCGGCGGCAGCGGTTCTGACCGGTGAACTGCCTGCCAGCGGGACGGTCTTTGAGCTTGCGGGCGATGACAGCTACACGCTGGATGACTTCGCGGCGCAGATCTCTGCGATCACTGGCAAGGAGGTTCCCTATGTGAACCTGTCGCAGTCTGATTATGCGGGCGCATTGAAACAGGCGGGCCTGCCCGATGGTCTGGCGGAGATGCTGGCGGACAGTGACAATGGCGCATCTCAAGGCGGGCTGTTCAGCGACGACAAAACCCTGTCCAAGCTGATTGGCCGTCCCACAACGCCCTGGCGCGACACGCTCAAAGCGGCTTTGGCCTGAACGCAAAAGGGCGAGACCGGCAAAGGTCTCGCCCCGAAAAGTCTGATCAGCTTGATCGATCAGTCATCCGCGCCGTGATAGGGTTTGACGTATTGCAGCGCCATGTCCCACGGGAAGAATATCCATGTGTCCTGGCTGACCTCGGTCACAAAGGTCTGCACCTGCGGTTTGCCCTGCGGCTTGGCATAGACCGTTGCGACATGCGCCTTTGGCATGTGTTTGCGCACCACTTCGAGCGTGCGGCCCGTGTCCACGAGGTCATCGACCACCAGAACGCCGGTGCCGTCACCGATCACATCCATGTCAGGGGACTTTATCACTTTGGGCTCGGCTTGGGTCTGGTGATTGTAGGACTTGACGGAGATCGTATCGACCATGCGAATGTCCAGCTCCCGCGCCACGATCATCGCGGGGGCCATGCCGCCGCGCGTGATGGCCACGACCGCGCGCCAAGCGCCGTCATCGGGCCCGTGCCCCTGCAAGCGCCAGGCCAGCGCCCGCGCGTCGCGGTGCAGCTGGTCCCAACTGACGTGAAAGCCTTTTTCATGCGGAAGACGGTTGTCCATGGCGATATCCTCGATAGCAGCTTGGAGGGGGTCTTAGGCCAGTGAGCGCCCGAAGGGCAAGGCTTGAAAAGGAAAGCTGTGCTGTCGGCGCAGCGTCAGGAGCGCCCAACGCGGGCCTGCGCCGTTCATTCCGAGGGGAGTTCGGGGCGTTGGCGGGAAAATCAACGGCGATGCTTGAAGCAATACAGCTCTCATATACGAAAGCCGCAGCCTCATCGGCTACGGCTTTCGTTTCATGCGTTGTCAGGGGAGGCGTATCAGCCCTTTGAGATGTCTGGCGCATCCACCGCCTTCATGCCGACGATATGATAGCCGCTATCGACGTGGTGCGTCTCTCCGGTGACACCGTTGGAAAGGTTCGACAGCAGATACAGGGCAGAGCCGCCCACATCGTCGATGGTCACGTTGCGGCGCAACGGCGAGTTGTACTCGTTCCACTTCATGATGTAGCGGAAATCGCCGATGCCCGAGGCGGCCAGCGTCTTGATCGGTCCGGCGGAGATCGCGTTGACGCGAATCCCGTCCTTGCCCAGATCTTCGGCCAGATAACGCACGGAGGCCTCCAGCGCGGCCTTGGCCACGCCCATCACGTTGTAATGTGGCATGATGCGCTCTGCGCCGTAGTAGGTCAGCGTCACGGCGGAGCTGCCCGGCTTCATCATCTTTTCGGCGCGCTGCATCACGGCGGTGAAGCTGTAGACAGAGATGTCCATGGTCAGCTGAAAGTTGCCGCGCGTGGTGTCCACATAGCGGCCCCGAAGCTCGTTCTTGTCGGAAAAGCCGATGGCATGGACGATAAAGTCGAGGTCTTCCCAATCCTGGGACAGGCTGTCGAAAAGCATGTCGATGGAGCCTTCGTCGCCCACGTCGCAGGGCAGCACGATGCTCGATCCCAGCTGCTCCGCCAGCGGCACGACGCGCTTCTTCAGTGCCTCGCCCTGATAAGAGAATGCCAACTCCGCGCCAGCGTCGCTGAGTGCCTTGGCAATCCCCCAGGCGATCGACTTGTCGTTCGCCAGCCCCATGATGAGACCACGCTTGCCTGCCATCAAACCGTTTGACATGTCCGCCCCTTCAACCAAATCGTCCGTCAAAGGCTCGTCTACGGTATCGCTTTCGGGCGAACAAGGGCGCAAAGCGGTGAAACAATATACTGAGCGGTGGTGGTGTGGCCCCCGCCACATGATGGGAAAGACAGCGATATGACCGAGAGAGACGGAATTTTTGCAGGCGATGACCCCTTTGCTTTGGCGCGCGCATGGCTGGCGGAGGCCGAAAAAACTGAGATCAACGATCCAAATGCCATCGCCCTGTCGACGGTGGATGCCGATGGAATGCCCAACGCGCGGATGGTGCTGCTCAAGGAGATCGAGGACGATGCCTTTGTGTTTTACACCAATTACGGATCGGTGAAGGCGCAGGAAATCGAGCAGGCGGGGAAGGCGGCTTTTGTCATGCATTGGAAGAGCTTACGGCGACAAATCCGGGTTCGGGGCACTGTGACCCGTGAGGAGGGGCCGAACGCGGACGCCTACTATGCCTCCCGGTCGCTCAAGAGCCGTCTGGGGGCCTGGGCCTCGGAGCAAAGCAAACCCCTGGAGAGCCGTGGGCACCTGATGGCAGAGGTTGCAAGGGTCACCGCGACTCATGGGCCAAATCCCAAAAGGCCCCCCTTTTGGGGAGGGTTTCGTATACGTCCGTATGAAATAGAATTCTGGGCCGACGGTGCATTTCGCTTACACGACCGTTTTCGTTGGGAACGGGGAGAAAAAAATACCGACTGGTCGGTCATCCGTCTAAACCCATAGTAAGCCATTGACATTATATGATTAATTCACGTTACGTGAAGTGCAAAAGCGGCATGTAGTGTAGCGATTGTGAACGCTATTGACACAAATTCGGTCAGGGGATGCCTTGCTTCCCCTCCTCGCTTTGTTCCAAAAACATATCGGGGATATGTGATTTTCGTTGGGAACACCGTGGAACAAGAGACAGAAGACGGGCGAGTGATCGCCGGAAAGGTAAAGTGGTTCGACCCTGTAAAGGGCTTTGGCTTTGTGCTGGCTGACGAGGGTGGGCCGGATATCCTCTTGCATGCCAATGTGCTGCGCAATTTCGGACAGAGCTCAGTGGCGGATGGCGCGCGTGTCGAGATCGAGGTGCAGCGCACGGATCGCGGCGTGCAGGCGGTCCAGGTTGTCAGTATCGAACCGCCGGAGGCGCCTGAAGGTGCGCCGCTCGCGGATTTCGAACATCTCGATCCAGAGGTCATGGAGCAGGCAGAGCTTGAACCGGCACGGGTGAAATGGTTCGACAAGGCCAAAGGCTTTGGCTTTGCAAACGTCTTCGGAAAGTCCGATGATGTTTTCATTCATATCGAGGTTCTGCGTCGATCAGGGCTGGCGGATCTGCAACCGGGCGAAGCCTTGGCGATCCGGGTGGTCGACGGTCGTCGCGGACGAATGGCAATGGAAGTGAACGCATGGGAAGCCGCATTGACGCGTTAAAGACCAATTTAAACAGTTTTGTGGCGGCGGCGCTGGTCATGGTTATGACCAGCGGTGCTGCCTTTGCGGCGTCTGAATGCCGCGATGATGTCCTGCATATGCGGGGCGATTTTGGCGAGGCCAGATTCACAATCGACGTGGCCGATACCGGGCCGGAACGCAATCGTGGGTTGATGTTCGTAGAAAAGATGCCAGCAAGCTACGGGATGCTGTTTGTTTTCGAACGCCCGCGCCAGGTGGCATTCTGGATGAAGAACACATTGATTCCGCTCGACATGATCTTTGCCGATGCGGCGGGGGTTGTTCAGAACGTGCATGTGAATGCAGTGCCGGGTGATCTGACGTCGATTCCCGGTAAGGGCCAGATCAAATACGTTTTCGAGATCAACGGCGGGCTTGCGCCCATGCTTGGGATCGGTCCGGGCACACAGTTGCGGCACCCGGCGATCGAGGGGGCGGCCTGGGCGTGCGAATAGCGGGAGAGACCTTCATTTTTCGCTTTTCATCCGCGGCATAGGTCGCTATGTGAGCGGCCAGTCGGGGCGTGGCGCAGCTTGGTAGCGCGTCTGTTTTGGGTACAGAAGGTCGTGAGTTCGAATCTCGCCGCCCCGACCATTTTACAACTTCTTTGAGCAACACCTTTCGGCCACATCCTGTTGTTGTCTGTCGGTAAAGGTTGTTTGCCAACAAAGTGCCTTGGGGCACAGCGTGAAGTAGACACCAGTATGGCCTGTAAGGTCTACGTCTTGCCGGCTTGTCGCTGCGACAGGAGGAACTGGTTTTCATCGGTTTTGACTGGTCAGCGCCCTTCCAAACACAACACGCGCTCGACCTTTTCTGGGATTCACGGTCATCGGCTGGATTCGAGCAGGATGTGGTTGGGCATCTAGCGCGGCGTATCCGGAGATACGCGCACACAGTTCCGTTCGAGGAAAGCAGTGAGACAGCGCAGGTCAATGGGGCCAGCGTGAACCGCAACAATTATGCAGGATTCGCGGCGTCGAAAGTTGATGGCGGTGGCGTGGCCGTGCCGGTTTTGGGCGGAGGTGCGGGCCCTCGCCGAACAGGTCTGCGCGCCGCGTGGCGTGACAAATGCTGTTGGCATCACCGGCTTTTGATCTGTCGGATCGGGGATTTGAAAAAGGCGGTCTGCGAGGTCGCCCTATTTGCAATTAAATCACGCCGATCTCTGCCAAGGCGCCCGCCAGTTCCGGGGGCAGGGGGTCCTCTGCGGCGCGGCCTTTGGGCAGATCCCGAGGAGCATCGTCGGGGGAGAGGTAGCGCCAGCCTTGGAACGGGCGGCGCGGCGAGGTCGTGGTGCGCACGATCTCGGGGTCAAGCACCAGCAGGCAATGGCGGATGCCGTCATCGGCGATATGCTCCTCCATCCGGAGCACGCGCTGGCGGCATTGTATCAGCCCTTTGATCACCCAGTAGATTGACCCAGCGGCAACGATGTCTGCCTCTTTTTTCGGCCACATGCGGGTGCGGTGGCGGGGCAGCCCGTCGGTGAACCGTTTGGCAAAGCCTTTTTGCCATTCCATCAAGCTATCGACGCTTTCTGTGCCTGCGGAAAGCTTCATCAAGTGGGTTGTTTCGGCCAATTCTGATTTCCTCTTTGAGGCTGTATATGGTATGTGCAAGGCTCATAACTTCAAGTCCTAGCGGCAAGTAAGTTCAGAATTGAGTTTTTAGGGGTTCAAAAGCGACCTGAACCCGGCTACCCAAACCGCCTGCTCACTGCTTTTTATCGACATAGAGGAATCGCCTGCCATGACCCGTTTTGCCGCGCCTATTGCTGAACAGATTTGGGACATGAAGTACCGCCTGAAGGAGGCGGATGGCACCCCTCTGGATACCACGGTCGAGGACACCTGGCGTCGGATCGCGCGCGCGCTGGCGCAAGCTGAATCGGATCCCGAGGTTTGGGAAAAGCGCTTTTACGCGGCGCTGGAAGATTTCAAATATCTGCCCGCGGGCCGCATCACCGCAGGGGCGGGCACCGACCGCACCGTGACGCTGTTCAACTGTTTCGTCATGGGCACCGTGCCGGACAGCATGGGCGGAATCTTCGACATGCTGCGAGAGGCCGCGCTGACCATGCAGCAGGGTGGGGGGATCGGCTATGATTTCTCGACCATCCGGCCAAAAGGCGCGCCCGTGGCCGGTGTGGCTGCGGATGCCTCTGGCCCGCTGTCGTTCATGGATGTGTGGGACGCGATGTGCCGCACGATCATGTCCGCAGGGTCGCGCCGTGGCGCGATGATGGCGACCATGCGCTGCGACCACCCTGACGTGGAGCATTTCATCGCGGCAAAGTCCGACTCGGCCCGCCTGCGGATGTTCAACCTGTCGGTGCTGGTGACAGACGACTTCATGGAAGCGGTGAAGGCGGACGGGTCTTGGGAGCTGGTCTTTGACGGTGTGGTCTACAAGACCGTGCAGGCGCGCGACCTTTGGAACACGATCATGAAGGCGACCTACGATTACGCCGAGCCGGGCGTGATCTTTATCGACCGCATCAACAAGGCCAACAACCTCAACTATTGCGAGACCATCGCGGCCACCAACCCCTGTGGTGAGCAACCTCTGCCGCCTTATGGCGCGTGTCTGTTGGGTTCTGTGAACCTCGCGCGGTTGGTGAAGAACCCATTCGGGTCGGATGCAGATCTGGATCAGGAGGCGCTCGACGACCTCGTGGCCTGTGCCATCAGGATGATGGACAATGTGGTCGATGTGTCGAAATTCCCGCTGCCTGCGCAGGAACTGGAAGCGCAGAACAAGCGTCGTATCGGCCTGGGCGTCACCGGTCTGGCCGACGCATTGCTGATGTGCGGCCAGAAATACGGCACGGAAGAGGCCGCCGCCGTGGCCGAAGGCTGGTTGAAACAGATCGCGCGTGCATCCTATCTGGCATCTGTGGAGCTTGCGAAAGAGAAGGGGGCTTTCCCGCTTTTTGATGCGGAGAAATACCTTGCCTCCGGCAACATGATGCAAATGGATGACGACGTGCGCGAGGCCGTACGTGCCCATGGCATTCGCAACGCTTTGGTGACGTCGATCGCACCGACGGGGACGATCTCGCTTTACGCGGGCAACGTGTCTTCCGGGATCGAGCCCGTGTTTGCCTACGCCTACACGCGCAAGGTCCTGCAAAAGGACGGCACCCGCACCGAAGAGGAAGTTGTCGATTACGCGGTCCAGATGTACCGCGAAGAGTTCGGCGCCGACGCAGAGCTGCCCGAGTATTTCGTGAACGCCCAGACGCTGGCGCCGCTGGACCATGTGCGCATGCAGGCTGCGGCGCAAAAATGGGTGGACTCGTCCATTTCCAAAACGATCAATTGCCCGGAAGACATCTCCTTCGAGGCCTTCAAGGAAGTGTACCTTGAAGCCTATGAGACCGGCTGCAAAGGGTGCACCACTTATCGTCCCAACGATGTGACAGGGTCTGTGCTCTCGGTGTCCGAAGAGAAAAAGGACGCGCCCGCCGTGGTGGCCAACGACGATGCCGAGCCGCAGCAGCCGCATGGTGACGTGATCTACATGGCAGAGCCTTTGGACCGTCCAGAGCACCTCGAAGGCAACACCTACAAGCTGAAGTGGCCCGACAGCGAGCACGCCATCTATCTGACGATCAACGATATTGTTGTCGGTGGCCATCGACGCCCATTCGAGGTTTTCATCAACTCCAAGAACATGGAACACTACGCCTGGACGCTGGCGCTGACCCGGATGATCTCGGCGGTATTCCGTCGTGGTGGAGACGTGTCCTTTGTGGTCGAAGAGCTGAAAGCCGTGTTCGATCCGCGCGGTGGGGCCTGGGTTAAAGGGAAGTACATTCCTTCGATCCTGGCGGCTATTGGCGGCGTGATCGAGCAACACCTTGTGGCCACTGGTTTTGTTGAGGGCCAGGGCCTTGGGTTGAAAGCCGACCCCACCGCCAAGGTTGTCGGCCTGGACGCGCCTCGCGGGAAAGCTTGTCCGTCATGCGGGCAGTTCTCCATGATGATGGTGGAAGGTTGCATGACATGTTCGTCGTGCGGGCATTCGAAATGCGGGTGATCTGAGTTAGGGCCTTTGTGTGAATCACCTCATCCGAGTTCCGGAAATCACCTCATCTGATTTCCGGATCGGGAGGCCCCAGATCGCAGAATGAATGCATGACGAGGCCGCGCAACAGCGCGGCCTTTTTCTTTTTCAAATATTTCAGATATTTACGAGAATGTCTGGTCGACGTCTTCCCGCAGGTACAACGTGCCGTAATCCTCTCCATCCGGCGAGAAGACCGTGACCCCAGCGGCTCGCAAGCTTGCCGTCATGGACTGCCAACTTTTTCCGTGGGCCTGCGCCATGGTCCGCGGCGTGTAGAAGCGTCGGTGGAAGACGTCCGCGTCGTCGCGGGTGATGAAGAGCTGTTTCGTCTTCAACTTGGGATGCACCAGCTCCGTCGCCGGCGTGTGGCCATTGATGACAAGGCGCTTCATGCGGATGGGCTGGCCGATGCCGACGGTTTTCGAGAACAGCTCGATGCTCTGGTTCGACGAGGGCTCAGGCATCAGGACAGAGCAGACCTCGTCATGGTAGACGTACAGCGCCGCGTAGCCGTCGAAATCGGCGTGGTTTCCGATTCTGACGATCCGCCGGTTCTGGATCGCCCGGATGATGACTTCCGGACCAACCATCAGGCGCGCGGCGGACTTCGAGATGTGCTCCCAGCCATGCTGCGCTTGGCGAAGCGGCGATGCGCCGACAAACACGCTGTCGAGGAAGCGCACGCCATCGGCCGGGTCCCAGATGGCTTTGGTCCCGGCGTCGTCGACGGATGGCAGCCGCGGCGCGAGGACCCCGCCCGCGACCAGCAGATCGAACTGGGACCGCGAGGCATTGATGCCCTCGGCGAAGTCCTTCGCGGTGATCAGGGTTGTCGCGGCTTTCAGTACCGTGTCGGCCAGTTTCGCATCGAAGACCTGCCAGGCGTCTGGCAGACCTTCTTCGGGAACGATGCCTTCCGCGGCAAGGATCTTTCGCAGGCGTCTCTGGTCGATCCCTGTTGCCTTGGCCGCGCTTCTCACCGAATGAAGCCTCCGTTCGACAATGGGCTCGCCGAGCAGTTCGTCCCCGACACCGAGGGGCCATGTCTCGAACATGTGTGACCGCAGGATCCGCCGGAATTCATCGTATTCAGGGTTGTCGATGGTGTCGTAGGCCAGCCGGTCGTACATCTTCGGGAAGATCTTCTTCGGGCCATCGTGCGGTCCGCCCGGGAGGTCTTGGAGGCCCTGCAAGGCATCCCTGATCGCCACCTCACCTTGTCGGGCGATCTGAAAGCCCAGATCGTACACGAACCATTTATCCTCATCTGTCACGGCAGAAGGGGCCGACGTGATGTGACGCAAAAGCGAGGTGCCGAGCATCAGGCAATAATTGCAGACCGCATGCAGCGGGTGCTGTTCCAGCCAGTTGCCGTCGCCGTGACCTTCCAGCCGTGCATCCAGCCACGTATCGAAACCGGTTGCGGCTCGCGGTTCGAGGGTCAGGCTTCCTACAGTGATGGCCGGGATCAGTGAGGCGAGATGCAGCGCTGAATCAAACCGCAGAGCGGGGCTGCTTTCTCGCCATAGCGTCACCAACGGGGTACTGTGCTCCAGACAGAGCGTCACATGCGGCACCAACCAATGCCCGCGCATCGCCATCGCCGCCGGTCCAGTTCCTTGATCCTCAAAGTCCTGACGAAGACACTCCGGGCAGCCGCGCATCTTCGGGGGCTGTAGTACCTTGGACGGGAAGGTATGATTGCGGAATAGGCGCATGGTTCCGCCGACCCCTTCCTTCGAGGGCGACCATGAAGTGAGATCTTCAGGGATCGGGCAGCCGAAGGCATCGAGGGCTTCGATGGCGGTGGAGGATCCTGAAATCACTGCGAGGAATGAAGTTTCCCTGTCTGCCGAGAAGGTCGTCGCGTCCACATGGTAGGCAGCTGCTGTCCTCGAGACGAAAGAAGCGATGGTTTCACGCTGTTTATAGGTAATGGATGTGGCCATGATCGCTCCGCAGTCTCCGGCTTCGTAAACTCGGGTCTGTCGGATGCAAGCTTAAAAGCCTGTAGTGAACGGCCCACTGCCGACATTCAGCCTCGGATCAGAATGCTGCGGCGCGGCCCACCAAAGCAGCAGTTCGCCGCACTTGCGGACCCTGGCGGGGCTCGAAGGTCGGCAGTGCGGACAAAGCGGCCGTTGATTGTTGGCTTTCAAAGGTCTGTTGTTGCCCTTTGACAATGATCCAGTAAACTGTCTGCAGTGGAAGGGATACTAGACGGATATGGATTTAGAAACTGTTTGGGCTCACCGTGAAGATGTAATCTTCCCTGAGCTTTTTGGCGGCGAGTCTAGAGGTATTTTTCCACTATCGCAGAATTCATTTCAGCCTTTCCCTAATGCTCGAATTGACCCACGCTGGCTGCACTACGGTGTTTTTGAGTTTGCCCCAACCGAGCGTCGAAAAAGCTGGCTATATGTTACCTCTGGCCACTCAAACCCATGGGACCTTTCACCAGATGAATACCGACCAGAAGCAACCTCTGGTGCAGGCGTGGAGTTCTCCATTGAAACTCAAGAAAGAGGTGATTGGGCAATACGTTTCTTATTACGGATGCTTGCGTTCGATCTCCTTCTGTCATCGGGCCATTTTGGCGAAAAGCCCACTCTCAATCTCCATGACAGAATTCCCTTGAGAAGCCCAATAGATGGCAACCCAGGAACCTCGGTAACTAATGCCATATTACATATTCCCGAGAGCTATCCGAACAGCTTTCAACTGCCTTCTGGCAAGGTCAACATCCTACAATTCATAGGTGTGACAGATGAAGAGCGCGACCTCGCGCGAGACGAAGGGTTTGATGCCCTCCGCGACAAGCTTCGTTCCGAAGGGAAATTCCCGTCCACTAACCTTCACCGCCGATAGGCTATCTGAAGTTATATCACAGCCGACATTCATACGAAGCGCAGCATCGGCGAGTCTGGGCTTATTTTGTTGAAAAACTCTGCTTGCCTGAAGTCCTGAGCGCTGATTCAATTCACTTGAGACAGGTGGAGGTGAACGGCGATGATGGGATCCCGGCAAGAAGCGCAGAGCGCTCTGTTCTACGAGCTCTCGATCGAAGCGCATGTCCCGGCCGATCACACGCTGCGCGCGGTGGACCGGTTTGTGGATCTGGGCGGCATCCGGCAGCACCTGGCACCGTTCTACAGTTCCACCGGGCGACCGTCGGTTGATCCTGAACTGATGATCCGGATGCTGCTGATCGGCTACACCATGGGGACCCGTTCGGAACGTCGACTTTGCGAGGAGGTCCATCTCTATCTCGCCTACCGCTGGTTCTGCCGCCTCGACCTGACCGACCCGGCGCCGGACCATTCGACCTTTTCCAAGAACCGGCATGGTCGTTTCCGTGACAGCGATCTGCTGCGCCATCTGTTCGAGACGGTGGTCGCGCGCTGCATCGCAGAGGGATTGGCAAGCGGCCAGCGCTTTGCGGCCGACGCCAGCATCATTCAAGCAGACGCGAACCGGCAGAACTCGACATCCAAGGCCGATTGGCAGCCAGACAAGATCGATCCCGAGGAGGCGCCGCGGGCAGTTCGGGAATACCTGGCCACGCTGGATGATGCGGCCTTCGGCGCGGCGAGCCCGGTCGAACCTAAGTTTACCTCGCATTCCGATCCCGCGTCGCAGTGTACCGGAGCGCGGGGTGGACCAGCCTATTTTGCGTATTCCACCAATTACTTGATCGATACCGACAACGGCGTGATCCTTGATGTCGAGGCCACCCGTTCGATCCGCCAGGCCGAAGTCGGATCGGTGCGCACGATGATCGACAGGGTGAGCGACAGCTTCGGCCTCAGGCCCGAACGGCTGATCGCCGACACCGCCTACGGCACGGGCGAGATGCTGGACTGGCTGGATCAGAAGCGCGGGATCGCGCCCCATATTCCAGTGTTCGACAAGTCGGCGCGCCGGGACGGCACGTTCGAACGCGCCGACTTCACCTATAATGCCGAGCAGGACACCTACACCTGTCCAGGCGGCAAGGAGTTGAAGCAAACCCGCCGAGCATTTACGAAACCCCGGGAGAAGAAACCAGATGAGGATGGGATGCTGCGCTACCGGGCCAGCAAGGCCGACTGCGATGTCTGTGACCTGAAATTGCGCTGTTGCCCGAAGGAACCTTCCCGCAAAGTGCTCCGATCGATCTACGAGCCATCCCGCGATCGGGCCCGTGCGATTGCCCGGACCACGGAATACGCGATCTCCTGCAAACTGCGCAAGAAGGTCGAGATGCTGTTCGCCCATCTGAAGAGGATCCTGGGGCTGAACCGTCTTCGATTGCGCGGACCTCTCGGCGCACGCGACGAATTCCACCTCGCAGCCACCGCCCAGAACCTCCGCAAGCTCGCAAAGCTCCTGCCGCCACCAAAAATCGGCTGCTGAAGAGTGGACGGTCAACGCGCGATCAATCTCGTGAGCTATTCAACGCAGCTACTGGGGCGAGTTTTTCAACGGAATGGGCTCAAAGCCGACCTGCGGCGGCGCAGCGAACCGAACACCTGGCGGACCGCAGCGGTCGTCGCTCCCGGCCCTCACCAGTCATTGGCCAGGATCAGCATTGCCGCAGCGCGGCTTCCCCAGACGGACCTTCATTGCACCGCGCAGCATAGTCCGAGGCCCCAAGGTCAGCTCTGCGGACGAAAGCTGCCGGTTGGCCTCCGCCGCCAACTCAAATCCAGCGTATCTCCTGTCCATGAGGGCCGGTCCATGCCATGGGTTGCCCGTTAACGGCCAACAAGAACATGTCCTCGCGAACCGGTCCGGCCGCCTCAGTGAACTGGGGAAAGATGCGCGGCCCTTCGTTGCTAAGCCATTTCACTCTTGCGTCGCCAATCATCTCGGCGGCAAATTCATCGCGCTCAACCTGGTCCGCGACATAACTCAGGACGGCGGTATGAAAAACGACGACAGTCGCATCGCCCGGCGCCTCGGCGATCAGCGCCTGCAAATCCTGTCTGAGATCCCCGGCCACAACGCGGGGACGCTCGGTTCGGGCAATTCCGACGGCTTTGCGCAAGCGCGCCAGTCGCTCGTAATGTTCGGGCCAGACAAGGGTTTCAAGCCATGCGACATCCTCTTCGTTCGTCACGTCCAGAGGATTCAGGTCCAGTCCCGACCGCCAGACAATTTCGGGGTGTCGGACCGGAAGCGGTGTGTCCTCCGAGGCATTGCACTGAAATAAAGTCGCAGCTGAGTCGGATCGTGCGGGCGGAGCCAGGCTCTGACGCCCCCAGTCATAGCCATAGGCATCCGGTAAGAGACACAGACCCGCAGATGCGCCGACCTCAATCACGGCCAGCGGACCCTCGATCCGCGCCTGCGCGGGCAGAAGTGCCGCGCAACGTCCGGGTTCATTCGTCTGGGTTGTGCGCGTCAGCATGACCTCGGCTATCGCGTTCGCATGCTCTTCAAGGGCATGGTCAAATTCTCTGACCGACGCGGGTGTTCCAGCGATCAGGCGTAGCGCGGCGAAAAGAAGGTTCGGCTGTTGCCGGTCCTGGGGAAGGCGGCTGAGAAATGTCAGCGAATCCGGCGATTCCGCCACATGCTTGGCCAGAGTCTCGTACAGCACAGAACGCCCTGCGGCTTCTGCTCGCGCAAAGCGTTGATAGCGTTCGGCTATGGCATCCATGACTTAGTCCACGGCTTTCCTACTCGTCCTAGCCTGGCGGCGTCACGGGTTTGGAGCAAGGTCAGAATTGGGCTCGAAGCGGCCATGCGGCAGTGCGGCGGAAGGCTCGGCTTCCCAAGTTGATCACCCTAGCGCTTCCGGCCCACTCCAGCCATTCGCCCCAGGCTCAGCGAAGGGCCGATCTCAGCCCTTCCAGAACCTTTGGGCATGTGCAGCATGACCCGCGCCGTCGACACCAACGGCGGAAATGGCTCCTGGTAAGGCACCGGTATGTTCGGTTGCATACCGGTATGTAACCAGACTTACTGGATGCAAACCGTCGGCAACCTTCGTGAGCACGATGGTAATTCATCGGCACGGCAGGTTCGCCGACCGGTGCCCCAGATATATCCGGGTAAACTTCCTAGCGACCCTCAACGCCTGCGAAGGCACATGATGAGCTGGCGCAGCATACGTCACCTGGGCGGGAAGCAGCCGTTCGCTGCGCGCAGAACGAATGGCAGCGGAGCGCTTGCCAGAGAACGGATCGAGCTTGCTCTGCCGCTCCGGCGTCGCGAACCGCGGCTCGATCGTACCTGCGTTGAGATACTTCTTGATGGTGTTGCGCGACACTCCGGTCCGCCGCGCAATCTCTCGGATCGGCAACTTCTGTCGCAACGCCATACGTCGGATGATGTTCAAAAGTCCCATGTGTATCACTCCAATGTCCCCCGCTGCGCATGGCGCTGTGGGAAGGCTCACATGGGTCAATTCTTAATGGAAATTATGCCGCTACCCGGGTCACTTCTGGGTAGAAATCAACACAATCAGCTTCGTCGGCCGCCATCGCGGTCTTTTGGCCATTGCGACGGCTATGAGGGGCAGTGTACCGGCTAGTTCTCTGATCGCCTTGGTCAAACGCCGACCTCTGTGTTGGTCCTTCTGCGGGCCGGCGTCGACGGCCCGGATCCGGCCAGCTATCCCGCAGAGACCCGGCGAACGTTGCTCGAAGCACACCCCTGCAACGGCAGCGAAGCCTTCATGCTTTGGAACATCCGGACCGCGCCAGGCCTCGCCGCATTGGGCTTCGCTGAAGCAAGCAAGGCAGGTCCGGGCAATATGCAGCGGAGCGGGTGCAATGCCTGGGAACGCGCCGGAAGACCCGCGTGAAACAGGGAGCGGCTCTTCTGCGGCGCGCGTCAGACCAAACGTCATCCTGCGCAAATTGCTCAGGCGGCGGTGTCTTCAGATTTCCTGCTTTGCCTTCAATTTGTAGCGCAGCCCATCAGGCTCGTAGAGGGTCTCGGCCTCTCCTCCGATGGTCACCTGTACGAAGCGATTCAAGACTTGCGTGCCGAACCCGCGCGATGACGGCGCGGTCACCCGCGGGCCGCCGTGTTCGGTCCAGGTGAAGACCAGCTGACCCCCGCCGTCATGCGACCACCGGATATCGACGCGGCCACCGACCTGCGACCACGCGCCATACTTTACCGCGTTGGTCGCGAGTTCATGAACGACCATCGCGTACACTTGTGCCTGAGGGCCATTCAGTCGGATTTCGGGGCCGGACAAATCGAGTTGGTCTGCATCGATCACAAAGGACTCGAGTGCGTTTTGTACAGTCGACCCGAGATCGGCGGCATCTTTGTCATCTGGCAACTTCAACTTCTCCGCGAGTTTTCTAACACGCGGCTCGAACCGTTCAAGGAACTGCTCGGGCGCTCCGGTTCGCATCACCATGCGTGCGATCGTCAACAGGACGGAAATGATGTTGTCCGTCCGGTGCTGAAGCTCGCGTACGAGCAGCTGGCTGCACTCTTGAGCCTCGCGTTCGGCTGTAATGTCGAGGATGGCCGCAACGCCTGTCGACGCCGGACGTCCCGGGTGCAGTTCGTCGCGGTAAATCGCCTTGCGCGCATTTACCCACCGTGTCGATCCGTCGGCCGCGATGGTGCGGTGCGTTACTTCGATCACATCCTCGCAGGTTGGGTCGAGCAGACGATCAACCTGAGCGAGGACGCCCGCCAGGTCGGCGGGATGGATGCGCGCGTGAAACGTGTCCCGAGATACGGCCACGTTCGGCTCCAGCCCGAACAGCTCCGCAACCCGCGCGTCCGGAATAACGGTATCAGCGATGTAGTCCACCGCCGTCAGTCCAACACCCGCAAGGTCGAGCCCCATGGTCTTCTGACCCTCGGTCAGGGTCTAATATGCCTGGAGCGGGGCCAGATGAAATACAGTTTTGGTCATGGGCCATCCTGCAGCGACATGCATCATGCCGGAATGATGCACTTATTTTTCCGGCATACTAAATTGCATAGGAACATTGACTTGTCTACGGTCGAGGGCAAGATTGGCCAGACAGACGACAGGAGGCCTCCCGCTGCATGTCTGAACGAATGGCGCAACCTTTTGCGGACCATCGCCAGTCGAAAAAGCCGACAGTCTTGTCGAAGAGTAATCGCTTCGACCCGCACATTGTCAGTTTGTGGCCCGTGCAGTGAAGGTCAGTGATCGCAAAACGGCGTCTGGAGCCTTGGATGTGCTCAGGGCTGACACCGGCCATCCATTGCCCTTGGCTTGAAGGTCTGCTTAGGGCCGAGAGCGAGGTCGCATGATGCGTGGTCAGCAGTTTGACCCTTCGGCGCAGCGAAGGTCGGCTTCGAGCCCACTTTTCTGGATGCTGCACATCGCGCGAAAGGCCTCTACCCATCTTGGCGTGTTTCAGCGCAAATTTGAACCGTCCAAGTCAGTGGCGGCCTGTTTCGCTTGCATGTCCGCCAGCATCCGAACGCGCGGTTCATGGCGCTTGCGATACAGAAACCGTGCCCAGAGTGCGAAGGCCCACGACATCCAGCCCGCGTCGATTTCAATGACGTCACGCAGCCGGGATCCCGATGGCTGCGGTTCGACGGTCAGCGTGTGGCACCACGCCTTGACGCCTGCGCCCTTTTCGAAAGACCGTAATATCATGGCTTTGTCATCATATTCCAGGACTTCCATGAAATACGGCTGAGGTGGCAACTTGCCGAACAGCGACACCTGCACAGTGATCTTCTGGCCCTGATGCACGCGACCGCTCGGCAAGCCTTCGAAGGTGACAACGCCTTTCATGATCTCTTTGAGAGCATCGAGGTCCGTTGCCAACGCCCAGACCTCCTTTGCCGGGGCTGCGTATTCGTGCTCTAGGATCACGGTCTTCATAGATGCTCCAATAGCCTATAAAGTTTTGCCCTCTGGATAAAACGAAACCGGATATCGAAGCAACGAATTGAATGGCTTCTTCGTCCGCCCAGCCGACCTTCAGCCTCCGAAAATGCTGTGCGATGGACGAATGGCCGGTATGGGGAAGGCGCACTGCGGCGATCGGCCAGGGACTGAACGGCAGGTTGGGCCCGCACAGCGAACGCGCGCGTGACCGGTACCGAAGGTTCGGTTTGGTAGGAAAGCCCTAGGTGAAGGACAGCCCCGGCGCGGGGAGGAGGAACGACGCCCGGCGCGCCATGAGGCGCTTCGGTCGGACCATCTGGCGCAGGTGACGCCGCCCGTCGCGGGGCGGCGTCACAGGGCGTTACAGCAGGGCCAAGACCTTCTTCGCGGCATCTTCCGACGATGCGGGGTTCTGCCCGGTGACCAGGCGGCCATCGGCCACGGCGTGAGGCTGCCAGTTGTCGACGCCGTCGAACTTTGCGCCGAGCTCGCGCAGCTTCGTTTCCAGCAGGAAGGGCACGGCCTCCACAAGGCCCACGGCTTCTTCCTCGCTGTTCGTGAAGGCGGTGACCTTGCGGCCCTTCACAATGGAATCGCCGTTCGCATCCACGACCTTCGCAAAGGCCGCCGGGCCGTGGCAGACCGAGGCGACGATCTTGCCGCTGTCCCAGGCCTTGCCGATGACATTTGCCGCAAGCGCGCTTTCGGCTAGGTCGAACATCGCGCCATGGCCCCCCGGGATGTAGAGCGCATCATAGGCGGTGACGTCCTCGTCCTCGAGACGACCGGGATTGTGCAGAAGCGCCGTCGCCTCGGCATCCGCGCGGAACCTGGTGACCGAGGCCGGGGCATCCTCACCGCTCACGTCGGAATTCGGGTCGATGGGGATGGGCTTGCCGCCCAGCGTCACCAGCGTGACGTCGTGTCCCGCGTCGAGAAAGGCGTAATAGGGGCTCGCCAGCTCTTCGTACCAGACGCCGGTGGGGTTGCCGGTATCGCCCAAGACGTCGGTCGCGGTCGAGAGGATCAGAATACGTGCCATTTTCAGGGTCTCCTTGAGGCGTTCGCAACGTCCCGCGAGGCTCACCTCCGGAACGTCTCCGAACTGATATGGGACTGGACCCGCCAATCGAGAAATTGATGCGTGCGATCCCAGAAATCGATATACCGGACGAATGAGCGCCGACATATCCCTTCTGCGGGTCTTCCACGCCGTGATGGAGGAACGCAATGTCACCGCCGCGGCGCGACGCCTCGGCCAATCCCAAAGCACCGTCAGTGCGGCCCTGGCGCGGTTGCGCCTTGCCCTGGGGGATGAGCTTTTCCTGCGCGCGAGGTACGGCGTCGAGCCGACCGAGAAAGCCCTGCAGATTGCGCCGGACGTCGCGGCCGGACTGTCCCGGCTCGAACAGGCCTTCCGTGCCGCCGAGCCTTTCGATCCGGCCCGAAGCACGCGGCGGTTCAGGCTGTTGCTGGGGCCCTACGCGGAGGTGGTGCTGGCCCCGCCGCTGGCAGCGGCCTTCGCGCGTCACGCCCCCGGGGCGAAGCTTGAGATCGCGCCGATCGGCCCGGACCTGGATCCCCGCTCCCTTGCCGGGCAGAGCTTCGATCTTGCCCTCGGACGGTTTTATCCTCCCCCGGAAGACCTTGTGGTCTCGGAGCTGTTTACCGACGGCTTCCGCTGCATCGTTGCCCCCGAAGCCTTGGCAGGCGGCGCCACACTGGACCGACCCCTCTACGAGCGGTTGCCGCATGTGGTCGTGGCACCGCCCGGCAACTGGCGCACTGGCCTGCACAAGCTGACGGCCGACACGGGGCTTCGCCGCAATACCTCGATCATCGTCTCGCATTTCCTGATGGCCGCGCCGACTGTCGCCCGTATCGGAGGCATCGCCACCGTTCCGGCGCGCATCGCCGCCATGGTCGCCGAACCCTACGGCCTCCTGGACATGACGGTCCCGGCAAACCTCGGGACCTTCCCCACACAAATCGCCTGGCATCCGCATAGCCGGAGCGACGCGCCCAACATCTGGCTGCGAGACCTTCTGAACACTCTTGTATCCGCAGAAATGGAAGGGCTTCGAGGCGCATGACGATCCTGTGCTTGTCAATTGTCTGCGGAGGCCGCTAGATCGGGGCAGCACCGAAAGGGTCCGCTCCCTGCGGCGTTGTCCGATCTGGTCGTCAGCGTCACTTTACGCTTCCGACGCCTTTCGGCATTCAGGCTTGCCATGGCCAAGGCCCGCTCTCCGCTTTCTTCATTCAGACGACGCATTCGGCCCAGAGCCGTCTTCCACCGACCACGCCGCTGCCGCGCCGCAGCTTCACCAGACCGGCCATTCGTCCATGGCGCAGCATTTTCGGAGGATGAAGGTCGGCAGAGCCGGATATTGCCGACCTTGATCAGGGCGTTCAAACGTCCGCTTTCGTGGACCTTTCCACAAACGGTGGTTTTTGGCCAAAAGTGGCAGGACAGGTCCGTCCGTCGTGCTGAAAAGCGGAGTCGACAGACCAGAATAATTCGGATGCGCAGCTTGATCCGCACTGTTCCAGCCGCCTCCACAGCTATGTGCGCCTTAATGGCCTCAAAATGCTGATATGCGCCCCCGATCAGGCGACCTTGTCGCCCATCGGCATGCCACTTGGGGGAAGTCTGTTCGACTCGTCAAGGCGCGAAAACATTGTCATAACTCGTTCAATGATTGTGGAGGTGTCGATGATTTTTTCCGTTTTACTTGCCTCGCTGTTCGGATGGGGGTTGCTGGAAATTTTTAACGGGTTCGATGATGGAGACGACGAAGACACGTCAGATGACATGGCGACAGAGCCTGTCCCCAACGACGATACCGAAATAAACGGCACCCCGATTGAGGACATCATTTTTGGCACATTGAAAGATCAGGACATATCGGGCCGCGCCAGTGACGATCTGATTGATGGCGGCGGCGGATCGGACACGATCACAGGCGGATCTGGCGCGGACACCATCAATGCGCGCGATGATGGTCTTGGGGCGTCGGATACGGTCTTCGGCGGTGAAGGTGATGATGTCCTGGGGGGAGACGACGGTGATACGCTGACCGGCGGCGAGGGTCGGGATTGCTTTGAGATTGAAACCGGCGTGCCCGGTGCAGCCCCGGTCGTCATCACCGATCTCTTTGACGATCCGTCCAGTAACGGGCTGGTGGGAGCAGGGCGCGAAGGGATCGAGACGGTGATTTTTACCGATGAGACGGGTGCGTATCTCAGTAGCGATGATGTCATCGCGAACCTTGTTATCGAGGGAGAGCCCGGAGACGGCGATGACGCGGCCCCTGCGATTGTGCGCTACAACGGGGTCCATGTGGCCACGATTCAAGGAACAGCCGGCTCGCTGTTAAATCTGCAAGACCTATGGATCGGAAACTTCCGTTTGGAAGATTTTGAAGATCGGTGACGACGCGCCGCCCGCCATTCGTATATTTGCGGGCGGCGCTTGTAATCTACACGACGTCGCAATTGTCCGCATTTTGCAGGTTCCCCTGATCCGCAGCATCTGGAAAATGGGCTCGTTCCGAAACTTCGCTGCGCGACAGGGGCAAGCGCCTGGTCACTCCGCGTGCGGCGTCGCTCGCGGCCCATACCCGACCTTTGCCTCGGCGCCGAGCGCTGCGGTGCAGCTTCACCAGACCGGCCATTCGTCCATCTTGCAGCATCTTGAAAGGGTCAATGTCCGCAGCGCGGGACTTTGCCGCCGTTCGCTCGAATGCTCAGATTACGCTGCCCCTGAGCAGACACGCGTGAGAAAGGCGGAAGGAGCGGACGCTTTTCCAAACCCACTCACCACGACGTGCCGCCACTTCTCCGACTATGCCTTCTCCTCGATGATCTCAGTTTGCTCACCCACGAGGATGAGCGTGTTCTCATGGTCGAGGAAAGTTTTCTCGTCGGGGAAGACCTTCTGCTCATAGGTTTCTGACCCGAGCACGGTTTTCATCCCCTCCGGGCTGTCGAACCAGATTTCGGCGGTGCCATCGAAGTCGGACTGCGGGACAGGAAATTCGCCTTCGGTCGGGTGGGTCTGGATATAGCGAAGCACATGGGTCTTCGCCTCCGGGATTGAACGGAACAGCGGCCCGTGCGTTTCGCGATGGTGCCGCACGAAGGCCGCGTGATCGATATCCGGATTGCGCTTCAGAAGCATTGTCATCTTAATCATGGTCTTGATCCTTCAGGGATGGGGGGTCCAGCGGGGAGCCGGGGAATCCGTGGGCAGGTCGATGCCGCCGGGATAGGTCAGCAGCTCAAACAGCGTGCCCCAGGGGGCGCGGCCGTAAATGCCCGCATTGCCCTCGTTGTCCTCGTTGTTGGCAAGCGGATGCGGGCCCTTCAACAACGTGCCGCCGGCGGCCGTAAAAGCAGCGCATGCCGCATCGATATCATCGACGTAGAGGCCGAGATGTGTGAGCCCGAGATCCTGAAGGCGCGCAGGATCGGACTGTGACCCGCCCTCCATCCGGAAAAGCTCGAGGCACGGCCCGTTGCCAATCCGCACAAGACGCATGTGTTTGATCCGTGTACCCGAGGTAAGACCCAGTTCCGCCTCTGGCCCTTCGCCTTCCATGTCGGGTCCGCCCTCCGGCAGCACGTCGTAAAGCATGACCGCCCCGAAAGCGTCGGACAGGAAACGGGTCGCGGCCTCGATGTCCGGGACCGTAAGCCCCGCATGGTCCACGGCCCGAATGCCCGGGGCCGAGACCTGTGCGCTGGCAAAGCTGGCGAGGTCGGTCACGGACGATGCGCCTCCGGTGGCAACCTCCGCGAGTGCAGCATTGAACTCCTTGGTGTGGGGCTGGGCCAGATGCGCTTCAAAGGCCGCGTCGTCGCGATATTCCTCAAGCATCACCACTGCTCCGCCACCTTCGCTGAACGCCTCGAAGCGGATGTTGCCCGCCTCGCGGCGCACCTGCCGGGCCAGCGTCTCCACCAGTGCTGCCAGCCTTTCGGTCTGGCCGACCTTGGGCGTGGCCCTTGCGATCATCGTGCGTGTCATGGTCGTCTCCGTCTTGGGATGCTGCGCTGCGGCAGTCACTGTGCCAACCCGTCCACAACGCGGGCCGTTCCGTTGAAATCTGTCAAAAGTGAATGTTTCCTCTATATCTATTCAAAACTTCAGCGATGTGGAAATTTTCCTGATGATCCAGTCCGTCACCCGTGCCCTAGAGATGCTCGATACGATCGCCCATGCAGGCGGTGCTGCCTCTCTCGGAGAGATCGCCAAAGGGACAGGCCTGAAGACGACGACTGCACATAATATCCTCAGAACCCTCCAAAATGCCGGCTACATCCGACGCCGCCCCGGCGACATGCGCTATCATCTCGGGGATCGCATCCTGAACCTTGCCCGGGTGGTGGGCGATGACGATGCCCTGCGCCGCCGGTTACGCCCCGCTCTGGAGGAGCTGGCGACCCGGACCAGTGAAACAGTATTCCTCGCCGTCCCTTCCGGTGACGAGGTTTACTTTCTCGACGCGATCGAGAGCCCGCGCACGCTGCGTGCCTCTAGCCAGCGCGGGGAGCGCCAGCCGATGGCAGGCTCGGCCATCGGTCTTCTCTTCCTGGCATTACTTCCGGCCCTGCGCCGCCGGATGTTCGATGTCCACGCGCCCCGGATCGGCCCGGGGATCGCAACCGAGATTGACGCCATAGCAGCACGCGGCCACGCCCTTGACCGAGAGAACTGGTGCCCCGGACTCAATTGCGTTGCCGTTCCTTGGCAAGACGATGGCGAAGTCCGCGCGGGCTTCGGTCTCGCCGGGCCGAGCAGCCGCCTGACCGCCACGCGGCTGGACGAGATGGCGCAAATCATGCGTGAGATCGCGTCAGGAGTGGCCGGTCCCGGTCGGGACTGATAGAGTCCCAAAGGGCTCGAAGCTGGCCTGCGGCAGCGCAGCGGCCGCGACATCGGAGCGGCGCTGGCGGTCGTCCCTCACGGCCCACAGCCGACCTTGACCAAGTCTGGCCACGCCGCAGCGCGGCGTCACCGAACCGGTCATTCATCCACCGTTCGGCAATTTCGCTGAGTGAAGGTCGGCAAGGCGGGGATTTTCTGCCTTCTGGTGAACGTCGGCTTTCACGGTGCCAAAAATAGTGGTTTGCGGGCATCCAACAAAGTGTGGGCGGGTCAACGGGCAAACTCGCAGATGCCGTTCGAGAGGCAGTTGAAGCTGTCCGGACTGACGCCGTAGCCGAGGAAATCGCTGTTACGGTAACCATTCGCATTCGAAACAACGGTGGTGACCGAACAGTTGGCTGCACCACAAATCATGCTACACCGCGCAGCAGATCCGTCGATCACGTAGTCGAGGATCCCGTCGTTATTCATCTCGCCACTTTGCAGCAGTCCCTGCCGTGCGGCCAGCGCTGCCGTGGTCGTGCCGCACATCTGTGCCATCTCGGCGATTGCACCTTGAACGGGCATGGGTAACGTGTCCGCCGCCGAAGCGTCCGCTCTTCGATCGGAGCGATATTGCTCCAGCAAGTTGCCCAGACCGGCACGACTGAACTCCCCGGTGGCTGGTGTTCCACGCGCAGCTTGCCGCGCGCGAATAGCCGCCCGGGTTTGCGATCCAAATACACCGTCGGCTGGTCCAGTGTCGAAGCCGTAATAGGACAGCGCCTGCTGGGCCTCGGCGCGGATTTCGCGCGAGAACATTGTTCCGTTCTGCGCGAAAACGGGCATAGATATTCCGACCAAGAGAATTATTGCGCAAAGAATTCGCGACATGGATACACCCCCATCAATTCTCGAACTCTTGCAGGTATTGCGCCGGTCATCAACATGTTGGATGCGAAAATGGACCTGTCGGGTTTCACGACCTTCCGGTCCGTCAAGAGGTCCTGGTGTTGAAGGTATTCGAGAAGACCTTGGAAGTAATCGAGGCTGTCGACAAGGCCAGCATCATTAAGGGCTTCGAGGAGCTCGTCTTCAGCCCAGAAGGAACGCGCCTGCACGAGCTGGGCGATTTGTCGGGCGACGGGCCGCTGATCGTTCTCGATGCCCTGGAAGACCAGCTTGTCGAGGATCTGTCGCACCCGCTCGCGGGTGCCTAGCCCGTCGTAGCGGTCGGCCATATCCTGAAGTGTGGGCCAGAACATGGAGCCGAAGCCGAAGCGGTCGACGACAAAGTGGGCATTGCGTTCTTGCCGCTCAATTGCCTGGGCAAGCGTTTCTTCAGAGGGCCCGGTGATGTCTCCTTCAGCCTCCATTGGATCAGCGTTCGCATCTGCACCAAAGTTTTTTTCGGACGTCCGCCAAAATTAGGAGCCTGCTCGAAGATCAGGTTGCGGATTTCCTGTTCGACCGTTGTCATCTCTTCTCCTTGACAGTGGTGATTGCCCAGTTGCAGCGGGTCTCGGTAGGCGTCTACCACACTCTCGGCCGCAAGCAGCTCCGACGATACGTCGACGAGATACCCTGATGTGCTTTTGGAACTATATTTTCACATGCCTTTCTCGTGGATACGCGGGGTTCATGAAGTTCGAGGCGCCTGAGGCCGCTGATCTCATCAACCGCGATTACAGCGAGATCTGACCGTGCAACCCGCTCGCTTCGCTGTCCGTCCTGTCTGAAACGGTGACCTGCCACTGAACTTTCATCCAGCCGCGACCGGAGCCCGGTTAGTGTTTACGCCGATTGGCGCAGGTTGAGCAATCGCCCGACGCGCGGAGCTTTCATCTCGCGCAGCGGGGCGGGCGATTGC
>NZ_JAGEMH010000011.1:0-123719 GCF_040148795.1 Sagittula sp. NFXS13 | reverse complement strand
GCCCACTGGTCAACGCGATCCGCACCGCGTCCTTGCGGAATTCGTCCGTCCGTTTCAGTCCCATATTCAGTCTCCTTTGTTGCAGTAAATGCTATCAAAGGAGCGGCATCAAACCGCGACAGGTCCAGTTGCCTGATGCAGAGGATCAGAATGTCCCTAACTTGTTCTCCAGTTTTCTGCGAGCATTGCGGACTTAGGGTCACATTCGGATCGGATGTTCTCGGTCCGCACCAAACAAAAACATAGCGCGGTAGGTCGATAGACAGTATGTGTCACACTCTGAGCAAGAGTTTTAAGGGAAAATAATGGAATGAGAGCTGTAGTGAGTGCTCTTCTAGGGTGGTTCCTCTGGCAATATTTTATGGCATACGGCTTTCACTTGAATGAAACAGGTGGGAACTACGGCCTCGTTATAATGTTCTACTTCGGCTCCTTTCCACTCGGGATGCTTGGTGCAGCAATTTTGAGCGCCCTTCTGTCATTTATTACAGATGCAACTGAAAAACAGTTCGACCGAGCTATGTGGCTTGTTCTCGTCGCATCGCTAGGGAGTTGTACCGGGATGTGGACTGTCGCGGATAAGGCCCCAAGGTTTCTGTTCGCTCCTTCGTTGAGCACTATAGAATGAGCCAATAGGTCTCTGTGTGCGGTTAGAGCCGCAAGGGCGATGGCTGTTGCAATTCATCCGAGAGCCTTTAGTAGTCACCCTACCCAGCACTTTTTCTTTGTAAGCGGTAGGCCGCTCTAGGGAAACTGCGCCGCAGCTATAGCAACCGTGGCCAAGGTCGGGTTGGGGCGGCTTTGTTGCACAAATCGGTGTCTGAGCGCAGTCCCCCTTTCCCCAGACGGATTTATCCTACGGGCTCCGTGACGGGTATGCCAAGAGTGGTGTAGCGGTTGAGCACCGCGATCCGGATCTGGAGCTCAGCGACCTGTCGGTCGAAGTCTCGGGCCATGCATTGCCGACAGGCGATTGCGAAGCAATCTGCCGAGAGGAGGCCTTGGCCAAGGAGTTTGACGCAGTTCATCTTCGTCTCTGCGCGGCTGCGGCGGTGATATCCGGTCAGCTTTCGCCAGAGTGCCCGCCCGAGATATTTGCAGGCCCTTACGGCTCCGTTTCGCGCGATAGCACCCGCCGTCGTTGGCTTCCAAAGTTGGGCGTTTTTGCGCGGGGGGATGACGGCAGGGGCACCTCGAGCGGCAATCACATTGTGGCATCTGCGCGAGTCATAAGCCCCATCGGCTGTCACCGTGGCAATTTCCTGGTCGGTTGGAATTTGATCCAGCAGATCGGGCAGCATCGGGGCATCGCCGACATTGCTTGTCGTGACGCCGACCGCACGGATCTCCAGTGTTTCCTCGTCCATGCCGAGATGCAGCTTGCGCCACAGGCGCTTCTTTGGCCCGCCATGTTTGCGCGCGTTCCATTCTCCTTCACCCTCAGCCTTGACCCCAGTGGCTTCAATCAGCAGGTGCAATGGCCCCGTTCCACCGCGATAAGGAATGGCGACGTTCAGTGTCTTCTGGCGACGGCATAGAGTGCTGAAGTCGGGCACTTTCCAGTCAAGCTCGGTCAACCGCAGCAGGCTCTCGACGAACCCGGTCGCCTGACGAAGGGGCATACCAAACAACACCTTCATCGTCAGGCAAATCTGGATCGCTGCATCACTGAACTCAGGCTGACGTCCACGCTTACCCGTCGGAGCCGCATGCCAAGCCATCTCAGGATCGAACCAGATCGATAGCGAACCGCGCTGCTTCAGCGCCGTATTGTAGGAAGGCCAGTTCCTGGTCTTGTACTTCGTAGGGGACCAACTGCTCATGCAAGATTGCTACCCTACTGGGTTCAAACAGTGAATCCCTCACGCCATTTGTGCAACAAAGCCATGCAGCGATCAAAGCATAGTGTTCCTCAAGGCCCTAGACTTGGCGGTGGGTGCGTTCCCAAAGGCGGGAATAACACTATTTCTAAGGCTGGTCCGTTTCATTCGAACATTCCGACTGGCTGCACCTCTTAGCGACTTAGCGACGTGCCCCATCGACATGTCTGGCCACTTTAGTCTAACAATAGAATATGCGTACATAGAGTACGCAATGGCCTCCCATTGGGACCGTAAGGCGCAAATCATTTAGGACATCTCAAGCGTAATACTGCAGCCCTCTGTATCACCTTAGGCATTTTGGCTTTTCCTGCGATGGCTCAAAATTGTCCTACAGATCAAGAAGGCATGGTCTTCTTCATGTCTGAAGACCATGCAGATGTTCTGTCCTGCATAACCGATAGTTTTGATCCAAACGATTATGGCGGCTCAAACTTCTCCGCATTACATCGGGCAGCGCATCCCAAAGTGGTCGAAAGACTGCTCCAGCTTGGAGCAAACCCGAATGCGAGGGATAAGTTCGATAAACGGCAAAGTTCCCTTCATCATATGGCCAGCATAGGCGAGGGATGGGGGGCAGACGACAACGAAAGGATCCAGTCTATCGAATATCTCATCGCTGCTGGAGCAGACGTCGATGCACGAGATGCTATAGGTGGAACTCCTCTTAAAATTGCTAGCTTCATGAACAATGCAGAGGCGGTTCGCACTCTGTTAGAAGCAGGCGCCGATCCTAATCTTAAGAACCAATGGGGTGAGACCCCGTTGCACAGTGCAGCGGCCCGGGCTGGCTTGGACGTGGTAGCTTTGCTATTGGATGCAGGAGCTGATCCTAGCGTTTCGTCTAAAGATGGAGCTTACCCTGCAGACCTCGCGCTACGCGCGGAAAATAGCGAGGTCACAGAGAGCGATCTGATGAACGTTCTGATAAACGGAAAGTTTCAATAGACTGCTGCATCAAAATGGCCGACTTCTAGTCGTCGCCGACAAAGAGACGGCCGCCTCCGGCGGCCAGTCTTCTGGGCGGACCGGTTCGGTCAGAGTCCCCAAGTCGCCCCGTGCCCCGGCCCCTCTCGGCGGCCTTCTTGGCCTCGATCTCGCAGTCCCGCTCGGCGGGCCAGTTCCTGCTCCTGGGCCGCGTCCAGCACCGCCTGACGTTCCTCGGCCTCACGTCCCACGCGTACAGCCAAGAATAACGGACATTCGGACTACGGCGGCGAAAGCCCATTTTGTCCGCTCAGCCGACCTCCGACCACCCAAAATGCTGCACGACGCACGAACGGCTGGTTTGGTGAAGCCGCAATGCGGCATAGGATGTGGTGTTGTACGGCAGGAGTGGGCCGATTGTTACTGTTTGGTCGCCATGTAGGCGCACACATCTTCGCGCCAGTAAATTCTGCTTAAATCGTGTGGCATCGCCAAGAGGGCCAACTCCGCATTTCCAAGTCTCATGGACAAAGCGCCTTGTGGGCGCTGAGCGACGTCAGCAAGCTCGCCCAAAGATATGAAAATTTCGCGGAACTGCATCAGACTACCAGCGGTAACTACGATCGTCCCTCGTCGGTAGAACTCTGAAGCATCCAAACCGTGCAGCAATCCGTTTTCAACTAGGTACCCCACCGTCTTTGCGGTGACTCGTAGCTTCTGCGCGACGCCGCTGATTGAGAGATGGGCCTCACCCGCTGCTTCTTCAGCGTCGACAGCTCGCGCCGCGACGGCGACTCTTGCACCAGAGCGCTTACGAGCTGGGAAGAACTTCTTTTCGCGCTCGTATGCCTCAAGCATTCGCTGTGTGACAAAGCCTAGGGGAACGATACTGCCATCAGCCTGGCACTGAGCGAGCCCACGGCGCACCAAGTCCTCTGCGTGTCGCTTGGCGAAGCCCTTGAGCGGAAATCGCTTATGCGCGTTCAATTCAGCCTTCCCCTCCGACGGCACCCCAAGCACCAGCACTCCTCTTCTGACAGAGAAATGGTCGAACACGTGCCGCCGCACGACGTCACGCAGGGGTTCGAACTCGTCACCTAGGCTCCGGCTTTTCAGCCATGAGGTCCAAGGACCGAAAAGCCGACCGAAGAAACGCCCATCCACGCCCTCCTTAAGCGCCATCGCCGCGAGGCAGTCTGAGAGGGCCACAGGGCCGTTTTTCAGCACGTCGTAGCCCAAGGCACCGAAACTCCTCCAGTCGGCCTCCCTGTGGCCCGCAAGCGAGGCGTCCGGCCCCTTGGCAATGCGCAGCCCCAGCACCTCGCACGCGCGGGACACCACATTGAGCTCGAGACGGTCGATCCATCGATCTCCCCGCCCTTTCAGGATGCGGTCGGTGAGGTACTGCTCGAAAGGGCTGAGTTCTGCGCGGATCATCGGCTGATCCACGACCCAGCCGTAGTGCTTCCGAAGCTGCGCCGAAAAATCCCTGGCATCTTTGCTAAACTTCTCTGGCGGCAGGCGCGCCAGCATGCAGCCATGCTCCGGGCAGCTTCTGATCGACGAGAATTTCCACTGCAGGCGGCGCGGTACACGCCACGATTCAGCTGCAGACGGCACCTCTGCCCTGACACACTCTGGGCAGACACGGACCCGCAAGCGTTGAAAACTCTGGAGAGAGGCAAATTCGTCTCGCAGTCGGAAATGCCCTTTTCCGAGGTGGCGGACTGACACCCATTCCAACGCAGCCACGTCGCAACCAGCCAGCTGCGCCAATTGCTCGATCGCAATCCCCTCCCCGCGGAACAGGGGATCGATCGGAAAGGCAATGTCGCCGCAGAATCTCTGCATGGAGCTTGCGCCGTTCCGGGCCGCGAGTCGGGAGAGCAAAGACGATGCCGGCTCGAACGCGGCATGCCGAACAGTCAGCGGCAACTGAGGAAAGGTATTTCCGGGGATGGCAGGGAGGCTCTTGGCCAAACGAGACTTCCGGGATCAGACAAAGGCAGGAATGTCCTGACTTTACGATCACAAGCTCAACTGGGCAACGCCGCTCCGCATTCCGGAAGTTCCGCCTGCGGGGTCAGGCATTTGACATGAAAGTCAATTTTGCCTGACACCCCACAAAAGGTAAGTGGCGGACCGAGGAGGATTCGAACCCCCGACCCCTTGATTCGTAGTCAAGTACTCTATCCAGCTGAGCTATCGGTCCGTGAGGCGGGGAATACATATGCCGCGCGGAGGGCGCAAGCGCCTTTTTCGATTTTTTATGACATTTCGCCCATCGGCAGGCGAATTTCAAAGCAAGTGCCTGTTTCATCGGTTCTTTTCAGCGCCAGCATACCGCCATGCCCGCGGATCAGCTCCGATACGATCGCCAACCCCAGACCGGAGCCCCCCTTCCGCACCCCTCCCTGGAAGGGTTGGAACAGATGTTCGCGTGCTTTTGGCGGCAGACCCGGCCCGGTGTCGGTCACTTCGATGATCCAGGCGTCATCCTCCGCCCAGGCGGCCACGGAAATCTCTCCCGCGTCGCCGGTGGCGACAATCGCCTGACGGGCATTGCGCACCAGATTGGCCAGCGCGCGATAAAGCTGTTCGGGGTCGCCACGAATCACCAGGCTGGCAGGAATGTCCTCCGACAGGGAAATGTCCTCTTCCCCGATGGCCAGCCGCTCCGCCTCCAGAACCTCGGAGGCCAGCTCCGACAGGTTGAACAGCGACAGCACCGGCGCGGGCTCCTCCGCGCGGCCAAAAGCCAGGGTGTTCTCGCACAGGCTGACCGCACGGGTGATGGAGTTCACCAACTTCGGCGCCATGCGCTTCACGGCAGGATCTTCGGACATCTCGATCCGGTCCGTGAACAACTGCGCCGAGGTCAGGATATTGCGCAGATCATGGCTGACCCGTGCCACCGCGCCCCCCAGCTGGGCCAAGCGCTCCTTTTGCCGCAGCGCCTGCGTCAATTGGGTTTCCATGGCTTGCAGCGCGGTCTCTGCCTCGCGCAGTTCGCGCACCGTGGCCTGTGGCGTGATGATGCGGCGCGCATCCTCCGGCGCTTCGGCATAGCGTTTCATGTGCCCGATCACGCCCTTCATCGGGCGCACGATCAGCCGCCGCACCGCCATGAACAGCAGACACGCAGTGACAATGGAGATCACGGCAGACAGGAACAGAACGCGCAGACCATAGTCCAGCATCGCCACCCGCAGGCCCGCCGTGTCCATGGTGACTTCGATCAACTGCCCCGCATCCAGCGAAGGCGCACCGATCACCCGAATAATGCCCGGCTGCGTATCCCACAGCCGCAGCATCGCATCGCGCATCAGGTCGAGCGGCCCTGCTTCGCGCAGATCAAAGGATTTATCGACCTCACCGGGAATCGGCGAGCTCAGCACCAATTGCCGCATGGTATCGCGTCGCAGCACCACGTTGTAGACGCCGGCATTGTCGAGCAGCTCGCGCTCCAACTCCTCCGACAGCATCTCATCCGCCAGCAAGGCAAGCGAGGCGATCTGCGCACGCTCCAGCCGTGCCAGCAGGTAATCCTCGCGGAAACGCGCCACGGAAGGCACAAAAATCAGCACCTCCGCCAGCATCACGAAGACGACTGTCAGTATCAGGAAGCGACCGGAGAGCGAATTGAGCATCAGGACCTTATGGCAGCCAGCGTTGCACGAGCCGCACAACTTTTTTCACGGTTTCGTTTTCAAACAACTTGGGTGTGAAATAGGCACCGGCAACCCGTTTGTTAATCTCTCCCACAGTCGGATAGGGCGAAACCATGTTCGACACGGCGCTCATCTTCAGCCCGTTGGCAATGACAAGCGACCAGAGGTTCACCAATTCCCCGGCTTGCGCCCCCACGATGGTGACGCCGACGGGCTTGCCTTTGACCACCATAGCCTTGATGAACCCCGCCGTCTGCCGTTCTGCGATCAGGCGGTCATTGTGGTGAAAATCAAAGCGCGCAACCTCCAGCGCGTCACCATGCCGCTGCTGCGCCTCGGCCTCTGTCAGACCGATCTGCGCCAGTTCAGGCTGTGTATAGGTGGCGCGGGGAATATGGCCGGTCTTCGCCTTCGCAGGCAGGCCGAGCACGGCAGAACGCACGATGAGCCCCGCGTGATACCCGGCCAGATGGGTGAACTGCATCCCGCCCGCCACATCGCCAATGGCGTAGACACGGCGATTCGAGGTGCGCAGCCGGTCATCCACCTTGATGCCGGTGCGCGTGGTCTGGATCCCGGCAGCGTCGAGGTTCAGTCGCTCCGTATTTGCCCTGCGCCCCACGGCCACCAGCAGATGAGAGCCGGTGAAGCTGCGCCCATCTTCAACCTCCACCGTGATCCCCTCGTGGACGGCGGTGACCTTGGCGTTCTCGACGATCTCCACGCCTTCGCTGCGCAAACGGTCGATCACCAGCGCGGCGGCCTCCGGATCATCGCGGCCCAGCGCCTTGGCCCCCTCGATCACGGTGACCTTGGACCCAAGCCGCGCGTGCGCCTGTGCCATCTCCATCCCGATTGGACCGCCGCCGATGATCAGCAGATGCGCGGGCTGCTCCCGCAGCTGCCAAAGCGTCTCGTTCGTGAGGTAAGGCACCGTCTCCAGCCCGTCGATCGGCGGCACAAAGGGCGAAGAGCCCGTCGCCAGCACAATCCGCCGCGCACTGATGCGATAGCCGCCGGCCTCCATTTCCGTCTCGGAGACAAAAGCCCCGAAGTCGCGGATCACGCGCACGCCAAAGCCCTCGAACCGCTCGACGCTGTCCATCGGTGCGATCTGCGCGATAACCTCCTGCACATGGTCCTTGGCAGCGGCGTAATCGACCTGCGGCGCCACAGGCGCGATGCCATATGTCCCCGCCCCGCGCATCGCCTGCGCCCGCGCGGCGGCGGCGATCAGCGCTTTGGACGGCACACACCCGTAGTTCAGACAATCGCCGCCCATCTCATGGCCTTCGAGCAGGATCACATCGGCGCCCATCTGCGCCGCCCCGGCAGCCACAGACAGGCCGCCCGATCCGGCACCAACGATCAAAAGGTCACAGCTCAGGCTATCCATCTCAGATCTCCTTCTTGCCGCGCACGGCCTTGATGACGATTGGCAACGCGGACAGCGCCGCCAGCCCAAGGATCGGCCCGATCACATGCGGCGCCCAAAGCAGCGACAGATCTGGCCGCTCCCCCCTGTCAAACACTTCGCCCAGACCGACCCCGATCGAGGTGAACACCAGAGCACCGGGTATGATGCCCAGCGCGGTGGTCATGACGAAATTGCGCAGTTTCACGCCCACCAGCGCCGGCAAAAGATTGGCGACAAAGAACGGCACCGCCGGCACCAGCCGCAACATGAACAGAACGGAGATTTCGTTCTCGCGCAAGCCGTCACGGATGCGCTTCCAATTGCCCTCCGCCGCGTCCACCTTTGCCGCCAAAGCCCGCCCAAGGCCCGCGCGCGCCGCAAGAAAGATTCCCGTCGCGCCAATGGTGGCCGCCAACACATTATAGATGGTCCCCGCCCCAAGGCCGAACAGGAAGCCACCCGTGACCGACGCCACAGCCGCCCCCGGCAGGGAAAACGCGACGATGGCCACGTAGATCGCAACAAACCCCAGAACCATCAGCACATAATGCGTGTCGCGCAGCGTCAGCAGCGCCTCGCGGTTGGCCGCCAGCGTGTCAAAGCTGATATAATCGCGCAGGGTAAAGGCCCCCAGCGCGGCCACCACGCCGATGACGATTAGCGGCACGTGGCGCGTCCAGCTTCTGGGCTGGTCCGAAGTCTCGTCGGTCTCTGTCATATCGCTCATTGTGTTGGGGCCTTTCGTTCCGGGCAATCTGCCTGAAACATGGCCGCTCCGCCTCCCTTGGCCGCACGGCTTCACGCGGGGTTGATCCGCGACAGCCCATACGTGAGGGAATCGCACGTATTTTCGCAGGACTGAAACATAGGCTGACGGCATTTGGCAAAAGCTGTAACATGACCCATAGGCCAACCGCTGCACTTTAACGCAGTCTGTCGCGGTCCTGAATTCAACTGTAGAATAAGGTATTATCTGATCGTCGGCTCGTATATTCACGAAAATGGCCGGGATGCAGATCTTTTCGCAGTTCTGGCAATCGGACATTTGACAAAATAATGAAGCCCCCCTATAGGACGGGCTTCGAACTTCCCTGGCGGCGACTCACGTCGCCTCCAATGAACCCGGAGTAGCCGCGATGAAACGCACTTTTCAACCTTCGAACCTCGTCCGCAAGCGCCGTCACGGCTTCCGTGCCCGCATGGCAACCAAAGCAGGCCGCAAAATCCTGAACGCGCGCCGTGCACGTGGCCGCAAGGTTCTGAGCGCCTGATCCGGACGGGCCTTCACATGGTCACGACACAAGCACCCGCCCCGGCTCACCCCGCGGCGGGTTCTTCGTCTTTTCAGGTTCTCGCGAAACGCGCCGACTTTCTCCGCGCCGCCAAGGCGCGTCGGGTCCCGTGCGAAGGTTTCCTTTTGCAAGCCCGCCAGCGCGGCGAGGGCGAGGCAGACGGGATGAGAATAGGCTTCACCTGCTCCAAAAAGGTGGGCAACGCCGTGGCGCGCAATCGGGCCAAGCGTCGCCTGCGCGAAATTGCGCGCCTCGTTTTGGCCGACATCGGTTTGCCGGACCACGACTACGTTCTGATCGGTCGCGCCGAAAAGACCGCGCAGCGGGATTTTGTGCTGCTGCAAGAGGACTTGCGCCGCGCCATCGTGAAGCTGCACGGCCCCCGGACATGACCCCCTTCGCCTGGGTCGTCTCTTTGCCCGTGCGCGCCTACCGATTGGTCGCTTCTCCATGGGTTGGCCACGGCTGCCGCTTCCATCCAACCTGTTCGGCCTACGCGATGGAAGCCCTGGAAAAACATGGCGCTCTCAAAGGCAGCTGGCTCGCCGCCCGTCGCATCTTTCGTTGCCATCCGTGGGGCAGCTCCGGCATCGACAACGTCCCTGACTGAGCACCGACCTGCAGGACGAGACCGACCTACGCAGCCACGTCATCCGAGACATTTTTGGCTCTGACGGAACATGTGGTCGAGAAGGGGTTTCCGCCCGCGAAGACTCTGCCGTATAGCGTCGCTCATGACCGATGATCTTGATGACATTCACCCCCTCTTCCAAGGCGCTCCGCGGACGACGGAATTCCGAAAACTGCGCAAGCGGATCGTTCGCAACGTTCGCGAAGCCGTGGAACAATACGGCATGGTGGAGGGCGACAACGCGCGCTGGCTTGTGTGCTTGTCCGGCGGCAAAGACAGCTACACGCTGCTCGCAATTCTTGTCGAATTGAAGTGGCGCGGCCTCTTGCCCGTCGACCTTCTGGCCTGCAACCTCGATCAGGGCCAACCGGGATTTCCGGCGACGGTTCTTCCCGAGTTCCTCGAGAAAATGGGCGTCCCGCATCGCATCGAATACCAGGACACCTACTCCATCGTCACCGACAAGGTTCCCGCTGGGCGGACCTACTGCGCGCTCTGCTCGCGCCTTCGCCGCGGTCACCTCTACCGGATCGCCCGTGAAGAAGGCTGCTCAGCCGTTGTCTTGGGTCATCACCGCGACGATATCCTCGAGACGTTCTTCATGAACCTCTTCCACGGCGGCCGCCTCGCGACCATGCCGCCGAAGCTGGTCAACGAAGAGGGCGACCTCTTTTTGTACCGCCCCCTCGCCCATGTTGCCGAGGCCGACTGCGAGAAGTTCGCCAACGCGTTGAATTATCCGATTATTCCCTGCGACCTGTGCGGCACTCAGGACGGGCTGCAACGCCAGCAGGTCAAGCAGATCCTCGACCAGTGGGAAAAGAACTCCCCAGGCCGGCGACAGGTGATGTTCCGGGCTTTGACGAACGCGCGGCCCTCGCACCTGCTCGACCCCAAGCTCTGGGACTTCCAAGGGCTTGAGCTGAAAGAACGCAATTCGAACAAAAACTAACTGTCGCGTTAATAAGCAAGTTACCCCCTTCCCATAGTGTCTTTTTCGAACGAGGGAAGGGCACGCGATGAAAGCGTTGATCGAGCAGAATGTCAGCAAGGTCCGCACGATCCTGCGACGGGGGCTATATGGCCCGCAGGCCCTGGCGTTCCTCCCCGCGGCTGCATTGACAGCCTTTTGGACGGGTGGAGAGGCGTTTTTGATCTTCACCGCCCTTGGTGCGCCGTTTCTATACTTGCTCACCAGCCGGGCGCCCGATCAGGAAACAGATGACGGCAGGCGCAATGCCACGTCCGACGTGATTGGCAAAGCCGAGGCAGAGGCGCTGGCGCAGCAGGCACTTGACCGCGCGCAGGCCGCCAATCTCGCGACCGCTTGCATCATTGTGGACATCGACGGTCTGGACGAAGCAGCGCAACTGTCCGGGGAAAGCACGGTGGAGGCGCTGCGGGATCTGTCCTTATCCCGGCTGATCAATATCCTCCGGCGCGATGACAAGGTGCTTCGTATCGGCGAACGGCGCTTCTTGATTCTTTTAGGGCC
Source organism: Sagittula sp. NFXS13 (assembly GCF_040148795.1). NCBI lineage: Bacteria > Pseudomonadati > Pseudomonadota > Alphaproteobacteria > Rhodobacterales > Roseobacteraceae > Sagittula > Sagittula sp. NFXS13. The sequence goes on along the minus strand of NZ_JAGEMH010000011.1, from coordinate 112,406 downwards.
CTCCCTGCGCATGGAACTGGAGCCGCTTTTGCAACTTGCCTCGCGGCTGCAAGGCGCGGTTGAGGAACCCGCCTCCGTCGAGAATGCCATGCGCTACCTCTCAGCGTCCGTCGGCTTCTGCGGCAGCCCGCGGCTGAACCGCGCCGCAACTGGCAAAGAGCTTTTGGAGGCGACCAATGTGGCCTTGGCAGAGGCGGTAGCAAACGGCCCCTCCGCAATACGCGCCTGGTCAGAGCACATGCGCATGGCCCACACTGAACAGAAAAGCCTAAAGGCCGAAGTGGACCGCGCGCTGGACAACGGCCAGATACAGCCTTGGTTTCAACCGCAGATCTGCACCTCTACCGGCCGCATCAGCGGCGTTGAAGCGCTGGCCCGTTGGATCCACCCCACCCGCGGCATTGTCCCGCCTGCACAGTTCCTTCGCGTGCTGGAGGACGCCGGCCGCATGGAACGGCTCAGCGAAGTGATCCTGCAGCACTCCCTCACAGCGCTGCGCAGCTGGGACGCCGCCGGGCTGGATGTCCCGCGTGTCAGCGTGAATTTCTCTGATCCCGAATTGCGCGCCCCCCGTCTCGTCGAACGCATCCAGTGGGAGCTGGATCGTTTCGGATTGACGCCACAGCGACTTGGCATCGAAGTTCTGGAGACAGTGATTGCCGGATCACCGGAAGGCATCGTTGCCCGCAACATTGTCGAACTCAGCAAACTCGGCTGCCACATTGATCTGGATGACTTTGGCACAGGTCATGCGTCCATTACCTCATTGCGCCGTTTCAAGGTACACCGCCTGAAAATCGACCGCAGCTTTGTGACCCGCGTCGAGCGGGACGAGGAACAGCACCGCATGCTCGCCGCCGTTCTGGGCATGGCGGACCGTCTCGGACTGGAAACCTTGGCCGAGGGCGTCGAAAGCGTCGGGGAGCACGCCCTTCTGGCACAACTCGGATGCGACCACGTCCAGGGTTTTGGCATCGCCCGGCCCATGCCTGCGGATCAAATGGTCGACTGGGGCAATCAGCACGCCAGCCGCATTGCCGAGGCGCAGAACCTGGGACGGAGTTCTGGCTGACAACCCCTTCCCAAAATCCAGACAACAGATCAAACCGCGCTCGCCTAAAAGGCGATGGCAACCTCCGCTTCCGGCTCTGCTACGCCAAATTCCCATTAGAATTGCAGGCGGAAGGACACATCACCTTTATGTAACGGAAATATGCTTGACCTTTGAGGCTTGGGGGGTTTGAACCCACCGGGACTTTCAAACGGAAAGGCAGGCCCCCCCGATGGACGAACAGAACAAGAACCTACTGCTGGCGACGGTGCTCAGTTTTGCCGTGATGCTGGTTTGGTTCGTCTTCTTCCAACCGCCAGAGCCAGTTGAGGATCCCAACGATCCGGCTGCGGTCACGGAAACCGTCACCACCGATGGTGTCGCAACCGCGCCGACGTCAGCGCCGGGCGCGACCCCCGTCGATGCGCCGACTGATCAGGCAACCGCCGCCGCCGACGCCCCGCGTCTGCAACTCGACACGCCGCGGCTCGAAGGCAGCATCTCCCTTGTGGGCGGTCGCCTCGATGATCTGCGCCTGAAGGACTACACCGTCTCGCTCGACAGCGACGAGATCGTGCAGATGTTTAAACAGGTCGGGTCTGAAAAGGCGTATTACGCGCTTTACGGCTGGGCGCCCGGCGCTGGTCTCACAGCCGAAGACGTGCCCGGCGCGAATACGGAGTGGAGCGTCGAATCCGGCGAAACCCTGACCGTCGACACGCCGGTGGTATTGCGCTGGGACAGCCCGGCGGGCCTCATTTTCCGCCGCGCCATTTCTGTGGACGAGAACTACATGTTCTCCGTCTCCCAGAATGTCGAAAACCCCACGGATGCGGACGTCAGCCTTGCGCCCTACGGAATCGTGGCGCGTCATGGTGAACCCGACGGCAAGAAGTTTTTCGTGCTGCATGAAGGCGCGATGCAAATGTCGGACGGCATTCTGGAGCTGACCACATACAGCAATATGACGGATCTCGACGTCGTTGCCGGCGAAGGGGCGCCCGCCACCGTGGAGCGTGTAACCGAAACCGGTTGGGTCGGTTTCACCGATCACTATTGGATGGCCATGATGGTGCCGGGTGCGGACCAGCCGTTCAAATCCGTCGTCAAATACGATCCCCGCAGCGAGATCTACCAGTCCGAAGCCGTCCTCGCCACGCGCGAACTGGCCGCGGGAGAGACCATCGATGTCAACACCCAGCTGTTTGCCGGCGCCAAGGAATGGGAAACCATCAAGGAGTATCAGGCCGCGGGCGTGGATCGTTTCATCGATTCCATCGACTGGGGCTGGTTCTTCTTCCTGACCAAACCGATTTTCGCTGTGCTGCACTGGCTGAACCTCGCCATTGGCAACATGGGTGTCGCGATTATCGCGCTGACCGTTCTGCTGAAAGCGCTGCTTTTCCCGCTGGCCTATAAATCCTACGCCTCCATGGCGCGGATGAAAGAACTCCAGCCAGAGATGGAAGCGCTGAAAGAACGCGCAGGCGACAACCGCGAGAAGCTGCAAAAGGATATGATGGCGCTGTACAAGGAGAAGAAGGTCAACCCCGCTGCGGGCTGCCTGCCGATCCTGCTGCAGATCCCGATCTTCTTCTCGCTCTACAAGGTGATCTTCGTCACGCTGGAACTGCGTCACGCGGACTTCTTCGGTCCCTTCCGCGACCTCAGCGCGCCTGATCCGACCTCGATCTTCAACCTGTTCGGTGCGCTCCCCTGGGCCGCGCCAGAGGCAGGGTCGATCATGGCCCTGGTCTTTATTGGCGTGTTGCCGATCCTGCTGGGCGTGTCCATGTTCCTGCAGCAAAAGCTGAACCCGGCCCCGGCCGACCCGGCGCAGCAGATGATCTTTGCCTGGATGCCGTGGGTGTTCATGTTCATGCTCGGCGGCTTCGCCTCCGGTCTGGTGGTCTACTGGATCACCAACAACGTGATCACCTTCACCCAACAGTACCTGATCATGCGCAAGCACGGGTACAAGCCGGACATCCTCGGCAACATCAAGGGCAAGAAGGCCGAAAAGGCCAAGTAAACCCACCGATGACACAATTGGACCGCGGTCGTGATGGTTTCACGGCCGCGGTTGTTTTATAGAAGGCTCCGGAACACCGAGTTCCGACCGCAGGAGACGCCCAGATGAAGCTGCCCTTTCCCATCGCAGACGATCCCGATGACGCCGCACGCGAGGCCGCGCGCAAATTGTTCGTCGGGCATGAGGTCGACTTCGTCAAAGGCGTCGTCGCCATGGACGGACTGCCCCCCGATGACCGGCCAGAGGTCTGCTTTGCCGGGCGATCCAACGTCGGGAAATCCAGCCTCATCAATGCCCTGACGGGTCGCAAGGGATTGGCGCGCGCCTCGAACACGCCGGGCCGCACGCAGGAAATCAACTATTTCACGCTCGGCCCTGAAAAATACCTCGTCGACCTGCCCGGCTATGGCTACGCCAACGCCCCGCTGCCGGTGGTGGAAAAGTGGCAGCGCCTGTTGAAGCAATATCTCTCGGGCCGCGCCACTCTGAAACGCGCCTTTGTGCTCATCGACTTTCGCCACGGCGTGAAGAAGGTCGACGATGAAATCATGACCCTGCTGGATCGCTCCGCCGTGCCGTTCCAGGTGGTGATGACCAAGCAGGACAAGGTCAAGAAGTGGGATCAGGACAAGATTCTCGAACAGGTGCGCGACGCCCTGAACAAGCACCCCGCCGCCTACCCTGAAATGGTCGCCACCTCTTCGGAAAAGGGCGACGGCATTCCGACGCTCAGGGCGATCATTGCCGGGCTCGACTAGGCTGGAAGTCACCGCCGCTTCGGGGCATGTTGAACCGAAGCCGTCCGAGGAAGACCAGATGAGACCGCGCAATATGAACAAAGACTGGAAAGCCACCGCCCGCACCCTGTCCCAGGCCCTGCCCTATCTGCAGCGCTATTCCGGTGCCATTGTGGTGGTGAAGTTCGGCGGCAACGCCATGGGCGACGCCGATGCCATGGCGGAATTTGCCCGAGACATCGTGCTGATGCGTCAGGTCGGCCTGAACCCCGTGGTCGTCCACGGTGGCGGCCCCATGATCAACGAGATGCTCGCCAAACTGAACATCGAATCGCGTTTCGTGCGCGGCAAGCGTGTCACCGATCAGGCCACCGTCGAAGTGGTGGAAATGGTGCTGACCGGCCTCGTGAACAAGCGAATCGTTCAGGCGATCATGGACGAGGGAGGCCGCGCCGTTGGTCTGTCCGGCAAGGATGACGACCTGATGGTCTGCGAGGCGGACGATCCGGAACTGGGCTTCGTCGGCCGCCCGATCGAAATGAACGTGCAGGTGCTGCGTGATCTGTTTAACGCCGGAATCATCCCTGTCGTCGCCCCGGTCGCCACGGGGATGGACCCTCTGGAAACGTTCAACGTCAACGGTGACACCGCTGCCGGCGCCATCGCGGGTGCGCTGAAGGCCGACCGCCTGCTGCTGCTCACCGATGTCGCCGGCGTCAAGAACGCGGAGGGCGAGGTGATGACAGAGCTCAGCCCCGCGGACATTCGACGCCTGACCGACGAAGGCATCATCGCGGGAGGCATGATTCCCAAGACCGAGACCGCGCTCAAAGCTCTCCAGGAAGGGGTGCGGGCCGTGGTCATCGTCGACGGCCGCGTGTCCAACGCCTGCTTGCTGGAACTGTTCACGGAGCACGGCTCCGGCTCGATGATCCGGGACGAGGCACTGCCCCCGTTGACCCAGAAGTGACCAGCCTTCAGGCGGTGGACACCATGGTCCGCGCGCAGGCTTTGGCCGTGCGCGGGGCCTTCCATCCCGGTCCGCTGGACGGTGCGCCAAAGGGCACCGGCACCATTCTGATGATCGGGCCGGATGAGCCGCGTTTCTGGCAAGTCTTCACCGCCGCGCCGGAATACAGTGACGGGGCAGACGATCCGATGGATCGCTGGTCAAAGCGCGTCCTTGGGGCGGTGGCACATGACTTGGGCGGTCGCGCGCTGTTCCCCTCCGACGGGCCACCCTACCCGCCGTTCATCGCTTGGGCACAGGCGACCGGGGCTTGCCTGCCCTCCCCGGTTGGCCTGCTGGTGCATGAAACCGCCGGATTGTTCGTCAGCTTTCGTGGTGCGATCGCCCTGACCGAGCGCCTCGACCTGCCGTCGCCGGCACCGCGTCCCTGCGACCCATGCCCTTCCCCCTGCACCACGGCGTGCCCGGTCGGCGCACTCAAGCCCGGCCAGGACTACGATGTGCCGCTCTGCCAGGCGCATGTGGCCAGTCCGGACGGCATCGACTGTCGCGCAGGCTGCCTGGTGCGCCGCGCCTGTCCGGTGACATCATCCCCTTCCACCTCTTTCAGCCGTGACCCCGCGCAGTCAGCTTTTCACATGGCATCCTTCATGAGACATTACCCCGCATGAAACGACTGATCCTGATGCGCCATGCCAAGTCTGACTGGTCCGCGGGCACCGCCGACGCGAACCGGCCGCTGAACGCGCGCGGGCGACGCTCTGCCGAGGCGATGGGCCAGTGGCTGCGCGACATGGGCCATATCCCGGATGAAATCCTGTGCTCAAGCGCCACGCGCACGCGTGAGACGCTGGATCTGCTGGCGCTGAAGGCCCCGACCAGCTACCGCAAGTCGCTTTACCTTGCTGATTCACAGACCATGCTGAGCGCGCTCCACGGCGCCTCTGGCGACTGCGTCCTGATGCTCGGGCACAACCCCGGCGTTGGCCAATGCGCGCATATGCTGGTCTCGCAAGAACCCGAGCATGAGCGATTCGACGACTATCCTACCTGCGCGACGCTGGTGGCAGAGTTTGATATCGAAAAGTGGGAAGATCTTTTGCCCGGCAGCGGCGCGCCCCTCGGATTTGCCGTGGGACGCGACCTGACCGATTAGCGGAACGGTGGGCTGTAAAGTAGCCCGCCCTCGGTCCACTGCAGGTTCAGCCCCCGCGACAGACCAATCGGCGTGTTGGTCCCGATGTGGCGCGCGAACAATTCACCGTAGTTGCCGCCCGCCTTGATCGCGCGCACAGCCCATTCCGGGTCCAGCCGCATCATCTCACCAATCAGACCATCCAGCCCAAGGAGCCGGTTGATCTCTGGCGTGCTGGTGCCTTTCGCGCGCAGCTCGTCGATATTGGCGGAGGTCACGCCAAGCTCTTCGGCCGCGATCAACGCATTCAGCACCCAGCGCACCAGATCCGTCCAATCGTCATCGCCGTGGCGCACCACCGGGCCCAGCGGCTCCTTGGAGATGATGTCTTCGAGCAACACATGATCTGACGGCGCAGCAAACGTCGCCCGGATGGCGGCCAGTTGTGACGCGTCGGAGCTATAGACGTCGCAGACACCCTCCAGGTACAGCGTCTGCGCCTCCGCCGTGCCGTCCACCGGTACCGCCTCGTAGGTCATCTCGTAGCGGTTGAAATACTCGTCAACGTTCTGCGCGCTGGTGGTTTCCGCCTGCACACAGATTTTCCGGCCATCCAACTCGCGTGCAGAGGACAGACCCAGCGCCTTGGGAACCATGAACGCCTGACCGTCGTAATAATTGATCCCTGCGAAATCGACCTTCAGGTCCACGTCGCTGGAAAAGCTCCAGGTGGTATTGCGCACAAGGACATCAATTTCACCGGCGTTCAGCGCGCGATAACGGCTGGCGGCTGTGGTCTCGTGAAAGGTCACGGCAGAGGGGTCGCCCAGAATGGCAGCCGCAACAGCCCTGCACAGCCCGACATCAAAGCCATGCCAATTGTCGTTGCTGTCCTTGGAGGCAAAGCCAACCAGGCCAGTGTTCACGCCGCAATTCAGGCTGCCTCGGGCTTTGACGTCCTCGAGCGTGCCGCCCATCGCGGTGGTTGCGGCCAGCATCAGCGCGCCGGCGCAAAAAGTCCTGTACATGCCGTCCTCTCATCATGGTCGTGCCCGATCACACTGGAACTGGCCAGCGGGCCAGTGCCTTGTCCACACGGACGGGTGACCGTCCAACCTATTTGGAACGCCCGCAGTTTGGGCGGATTACTGCCAAGAGGTCAAGGCAGGATCACCCTTACCCCAGGCGCAACCGACGTCAGGCCCCGGTCGCCAGCGCGTGGTAGCGCGCCGCGTGCAGAAACTCTCCGCGCTTGATCGCTGCGGTTGCAGCGGCATCTTCGTCAACGCCCCACTGTTCCTCGTTCCAGGTTTCGTCCAGCCGTGACAGGGTCCAGGCGGTCTCCGGGTCACGTGCACCATGCACCACGGCGAGCGCCAGCACCAGCGACCCCGACATCGCCACGAGATCGTGAAAGGCTGCGAGCTCAAATGCGCTCTGCCCATGAACATGTTGTGAAAGCCGGTCCAGCGCCGCCTTATCCTGCGCCTGATACATGACGCCGGGCTGCGCGGTCAGCCGCGCATCGAAAGCCTCTGCCGCCCATTCGAGCAGCGGATCCCACTGCGTGTTCTGCCGCGCGACCAGTTCCGCCGGGCGGTCGGCGCGATAGCATAACAGGTCACTGTCACCATAGGCCGCCAGCATCTCTGCCACCTCGGCGTGCTGCGTCGCCACCTTGTCCAGAGCGGAGTTCGAGGTTCTGGTAAACGGCATCAGGGCCGGGTTCACCTTGTCCTCCTGTGCGCGCCACTCTTCGGCAATCGCCTCCGCAAGGCCCGTCGTCGGCACCACCAGCGGCGTTTTGGCCGGGGTCTTCACCCCGCGCCCGTCGAGCTTGATGGCATAGCCATCCTCGACCGGCTCCACCGTGGCATCTTTCCAGAATCGTTTCAGCGCCCATTCGCTCATATCGTCACCTCCAGCATGTCGCCAATCGCGCCTGCCAGTTCTTGCGTGTCATTCACGACCCGAACCGCCGCCCCCAGCGCATCCGCCGGATGGTAGCCCCAGGTCACACCGATGCCGCGGATGCCCGCCGCCTCGGCCATGTCCATGTCATAACTTGTGTCGCCGATCATCACCGCCTGTGCCGCGTCCAGTCCAAGCTCGTCCAGCGCAGAAAACAGCATCGCCGGATGCGGCTTCGATGGGTGATCGTCTGCCACCTGCGTCGTGACAAAGCGTCCGGTCAGGCCGTGCGCCTTCAGCAAGCGTGACAAGCCACGCCGGGATTTGCCCGTTGCCACACCCAGCAGCAGATCATCAATGTCTCCGAGACGGTCCAACAGCTCCGGGATGCCATCGTACAGCGGCGAGGCCGTGCACGTTACCTGTGCGGCATAGGCGGCCTTGTAGGTCTCCACCATGCGTGTCCGCTGAACAGCGCCAAGGTCGGGCACCAACTGCTCCATCGCCTGTGGCAGCGACAGGCCAACGATGCGCAGCACGTCCGGTCGATCCGGCGCGACCAATCCTTCGGCGGCAAAGGCCGCGCTCATGGCGCCAAGGATATCTCCCTGGCTGTCCACCAGCGTGCCGTCCACGTCAAAGATGACCAGCTTGAGATCGGTCAATGCAACGACTCAAAGGGGTCGGCGTCGGCGTAGTCTTCTTCCCAGCCAAGCGTGTCCCAGCTGTGCGCCATGTGGTCCGGCAGATGCGCGGTCACGGTCAGCGGCTTCTTTGTCACCGGGTGCTGCAAGGTCATCGACCGCGCGTGCAGGTGCAGCTTCTTGGACATCAGGCCGCCCAGCTGAGCGCCCCATCCATCGCCAAGGTTTTCCTGACCCGAGCCGCCGTATTTGCCGTCACCGATGATAGGGTGCCCGATCTCGGCCATGTGCGCGCGCAGCTGGTGCGTGCGGCCTGTCAGCGGCTCCAGCGCCACCCATGACGCACGCGACGCCACACGGTAAAGCGTGGCATAGTAGCTGTGCGCGCGCTTGGCGCCTTCGGTGTGATGCACCTCGTTGGGGTGCACGCAGATCATCTTTTCGCCTTCGCCGCCCTTGCCGTGACCGGGCGCCTTGACCAGACCGTATTTGATCTCGCCGAGGTAGGGCACCGGCACACCTGCCACGAGCGCCCAGTAGACCTTGCGCGTTTCGCGGTGGCGCATGGCCTCGGTCAGCGCCTTGGCCACGGCGCGGGTGCGTGCCAGCAGCAGAACGCCAGAGGTGTCCTTGTCCAGCCGGTGAACAAGGCGTGGCTTCTCGTCAAAGCCGAACTTCAGAGCGTCCGCCATGCCGTCCACATGGCGCGTCTGCTTGCTGCCACCCTGCGTCGGCAGGCCCGGCGGCTTGTTCAGCGCGATGATGTGGTCGTCCTTGTAGATGACGCAGGACTGGATCAGCTCCGCATCGCCATCGGTGACGCGCGGCTTTGGCGCGCTTTCGACCTGGCCCGGTTCGGGCAGCGGCGGAATGCGCACCTGCTGACCGGTCTCGATGCGGGTCGAGGCCTTTGCCCGGCCGCCATCGACGCGGATCTCGCCCTTGCGGCACATCTTTTCGATCCGGCTTTGCGCCACGTGCGGGAAGATGCGCTTCATCCAGCGGTCGAGCCTCTGGTCGCCGTCGCCCGGCCCCACTGTTATCGTCTGTACGCGGCTCATGTGGTCAGGCTCCGTGCGATGTAAAGTCCGGCGAAGAGCGCCGCGATGGACACCCCCACCGATGCCACGACGTATCCCGCCGCCAGCCCGATCTGGCCGCGCTCGTAGATCGTCACCGCATCCAGTGAGAAGGTGGAAAAGGTCGTGAACCCGCCAAGAAACCCGGTGGTCAGCAGGGGCGCAAACCGGTTGCCCGAGACATGCGCCAACGCGACCACCAGAACGCCCATCAGAAGGGAGCCGAGGATGTTCACGGCCAACGTCCCCCATGGGAAGTCACGCCCCATGAGGCGGACCATCATCAGGCCCGTCAGATAGCGGCCTGACGCGCCGAGCGCGCCGCCGAGGGCAACTTGAAAAAGCGGTGTCATGAGCGGTGCTGTGGCGCTTGTGGCATGGCTTGTCAAGGAAACTGGGGCTTTGTCCCCGGCCTGCGGCCTCCCCCGCAGTATTTGTGAACCAAAGAAACGAAAGATCAGTCTTTTGCCCGGTCCACCCGCAGGCGCGCGTAATAGTCGAGGCGCTTGCGCATCTCGCGTTCGAATCCCCGGTCAACGGGATCGTAGAACTGGGGGCGGTCCATGTCTTCGGGGAAGTAGTCCTGGCCGGAGAAGCCTTCCTTTGCGTCATGGTCGTAGGCGTAGCCCTTGCCGTAACCCTGGTCCTTCATCAGGTCGGTGGGCGCGTTCAGGATATGCTTGGGCGGCATGAGCGAGCCGGTCTGCTTTGCCGCCTTGCGCGCCGCTTTGTAGGCCGTGTAGGTGGCGTTGCTCTTGGGGGCGAGCGCGACGTAGACCAGCGCTTGGGCCAGCGCCAGCTCCCCCTCCGGCGAGCCGAGCCGTTCGTAGGTTTGCCACGCATCCAGACAGGCGGTCTGCGCCTGCGGATCGGCGAGGCCGATGTCCTCCACCGCCATGCGCGTGATGCGTCGGGCGAGGTAGCGCGGGTCCTCCCCCGCCTCCAGCATCCGGGCGAACCAATAGAGCGAGGCGTCCGGGTCCGAGCCGCGCACCGATTTGTGCAGCGCCGAAATCAGGTTGTAATGCCCGTCGCCGGATTTGTCGTATTGTGCCGCGCGCTTCATCAGCCGGGTCTTCAGCGCGTCCGGGCCAAGGTCGGTGTCCGTCTTCCATGACGTCACCTGTTCCACTAGGTTGAGGAGCGCACGCCCGTCGCCATCCGCCATCTCCACCAGCGCGGCACGGGCCGGTTGCGTGAGAGGCAATTCGCGGTCCAGCAACGTTTCGGCACGGGTCAGGAGGTCGGATAAATTGTCAGCTGACAATCGATCAAGAACAAGCACTTGCGCGCGGGACAGCAGGGCCTTGTTGAGTTCGAAACTGGGGTTTTCCGTCGTGGCGCCGACCAACAGGATGGTGCCGTCCTCCATATGCGGGAGGAAGCTGTCCTGTTGCGCCTTGTTGAAGCGGTGGATCTCGTCGACGAACAGCAATGTGCCGCGCCCCTGGCTGCGCCGAAGCTTTGCCGCGTCGAAGACCTTGCGCAATTCCGGCACGCCGGAAAAGATCGCGCTGATCTGGACGAAGTAGAGGTCCGTGGCATTGGCCAACAGCCGCGCGATGGTGGTCTTTCCCACCCCCGGCGGCCCCCAAAAGACGATCGACCCCAGTGTTCCGGCGGCGAGCATCACGCCCAGCGGGCTTTCAGGGCCAAGCACCTGCTGCTGACCGATCACCTCGTCCAACCGAGCGGGCCGCAGACGATCCGCCAAGGGGCGCGGCGCGGTGTCAGGCAGCGCGTCGGGCGCGGTGTCGAAGAGGTCCGCCACCGGTCAGACCCGGAAGCTGAGCATGATGCGACGCGTGCCGCGCAGGGCCTCTATCTGCACGAGGCGCCCGGCCTGCCGCATCAACGTCTCCACATCGCGGGGGGCCTCCACGCGGCGACCGTCGATTCGCAACAGAACGTCGCCGCGGGCCAGACCAGCGCGCGCGCCATAGGGACCTGCCTCCACCACGACGATGCCGTCCTCCACCGCCAGACCTGTGCCGAGTTCGTCCACGACCGCAGGATTGATCCGCGCGATCCGCAAGCCGGGCAGCACGGCGCGTTCGCCCAGGGAAATGGCCTCCCGCGCGGGGGTCTCCGGCGGTGTGATCATCTCGACCCGGGCATGAACCAGATCACCTTCGCGCGCATACAGCACATCAGCCGTCTCCCCGATCCCGCGCACCGACATGCGAAACAGCATCTCTGCCGGGGTGTTCACAGCCATGCCATCCACCTCCAGCACCACATCGACGCGCTGCAGGCCTGCTTTGGCGAAGGGGCTGGCGCGATGCAGCTCTGACAGGATCACGCCCCCCGGCATGCCCAGCCCAAGACTGTCAGAGAGGTCTGAGTCCACGGACTGCCCGGTGACACCCGCCCAAGGACGTTGGAATCGGGTTTCACCGTCGTGCGCCTGCTTTACGAATTGCGCGGCAAGCGCCGAAGGGATGGCAAATCCGATGCCGTTCGACCCGCCGGAGCGGGTCAGGATCGACGTGTTGATGCCAATGAGACGCCCCTGGACATCAATCAGCGCGCCGCCGGAGTTGCCGGGATTGATCGGCGCATCTGTCTGGATGAAATACCCCCGCGCGTTGCCCGTGGCCGTGCCAGAGCGCGCCAGGCCACTGACGATGCCGGAGGACACCGTCTGCCCGACGCCAAAGGGATTGCCGATGGCCAGCACCAGCTCCCCGACCTCCACCGTATCGCTGTCGCGCAGGGTCAGATGCGGCATGTCATCGGCACCTTCGAGCTGGAGGATGGCCAGATCGGACTCCTCGTCCCCCAGCAGCACCTTCGCTGCGTATTCCTGCCGATTGTTCAGCACCACGCGAATGTCGGTCGCCTGTCCCACGACGTGGTAGTTGGACACGACGATGCCGTCATCGGACAGGATCACCCCGGACCCCAGCGAGTTCTGCACCCGTGGTCGTGACTGAAAATCCCTGAAGAAGTTGTTGAAAAACGGATCGTCGGCAAAGGAGCTGCGCGACTGAACCACCCGACTTGCGTAGATGTTCACCACCGCCGGCGTCGCCTGTTTCACCAAGGGCGCAAAACTGAGGGAAATCTCGGCCTGGGAGGCCGGCACACGGGTGTCCGCCGCTGCCACAGTGCCCCAGATCAGCAACAGACATACAAGCACTTTGCGCATTCGGGGCCTCCTTGTGGATGTCGATCAGATATGCCGTCACGGCTGCCAGGATTCAAGTCAGACAGGCTGCCCCGGCGTCAGCTTAGAAGGTCGCTATGGAACGTCCACAGACGCTATCGCGTTGACTGATTGAAACAAAGAAACAGGAGGACCCAATGGCTGAGCGAGTAAGATCGAAGGACGGTACACGGGAAACCGAAGCCTATACGGACGACGTTGCCACCCCATCGGATCAAGGTCGTGCGCAGGGAAATCTGGAACGCGCAGTGGGCACAAGAGATGACGAAAAGCGTGCCGAGCAGGATCGTCCGGGCGCGACACGTGTGACGAAATCCGACGAGGCCGGCCAAGGCAATCTTGGCGGTCATCACGGAACAGACAAAGGGAGCACCTGAGATGGCTGAACTGAAAAAGGGAACCTGGGTCGTCGTGGCGGACAGCGAGAAGGTTCTGTTCCTGCGTAACATGACGGACCACGAGAACCCGAACCTCGATGTGTTCGACGAAGATGAACAAGACAATCCGTCTGATGAAGAACAGTCGGCCAACCGCCCGGGTCGGATGAAGGACAACGGTGTGGGACAGAAGTCCGCCTATCAGGACACCGACTGGCACGAGCTTGCCAAGGATCGCTTCGCCGCAGATCTGGCTGACAAGCTATATGCCGAGGCGCACAAGGGGTCGTTTGAGAAGCTGATCATTGTGGCTTCGCCGCAGGTCTTGGGTGTTCTGCGCGATGAAATGCACAAGGAAGTGTCCGACAAGGTCATCGCCGAAGTGCCGAAAACTCTGACCAACCATCCGGTTAACGAGATCGAGGATCTTGTTAAAAAGGAGTTGGACGCCGCGTAAAGCGGCGCCCTGCCGATTGGGTGGGGACCGCCCCACCCGTCACTGGCAGGAGATCTACCATGAGTACGTTCAAACAATCGTTGGTCACCGCACTGAGCATGTTCGGGTCGGCGGTCTTTGCCCAAGGCGCGGGGTTCACTGCACTGGCGCCCACGCAAAAGGACCTGTCGGAGTACAAGGGCGAGTCCAGACCGCTTTTGGTTTTTGCTCCCGACCCGGAAGATCCGGATTTCAAGGATCAACTGGCTGAACTGCGCGACGCCAGTGATGGGCTGTTGGATCGCGATATTGTTGTGCTCATGGACACCGAGCCAGAGACTTATGGCAAACTGCGCACCGCATTGGCCGTCGACAGTTTCGAGGTCGTGCTGGTGGGCAAAGATGGCAGCGTGAAGTTACGGCAGAAAACGCCAGTCGCCGCGCGTTTGCTGTTTGACCGGATTGACGAGATGCCCATGCGCAGACGCGAAATGTCGAACTGATCTCAACATCGTAGACAAACAAAAAAGGCCTCTCCGACGGAGAGGCCTTTGTCACGACAGGGTCGTGGAATTATTCGGCTTCAGCCGCTTCGAGGCGTGCCTTGTCCGCTGCGCCTTTGGCGTCAACGTCGCGGTCGACCAGCTCGATAATGGCCATAGGCGCCATGTCACCGTAGCGGAAGCCAGCTTTGAGAACGCGGGTGTACCCACCGTTCCGCTCGGCATAGCGCGGGCCGAGGACGTCGAACAGTTTTGCAACGTGCATGTCCTGCTTGAGCTGCGCGCGCGCCTGACGGCGGGCGTGGATGTCACCGCGCTTGCCCAGCGTGATCAGCTTGTCGGCGATGCGCTTGAGTTCTTTTGCCTTGGGCAGGGTGGTCTTGATCTGCTCGTGTTCGATGAGCGAGCCGGCCATGTTCGCCCACAGCGCCTTGCGGTGCTCGTGGGTACGGTTCAGGCGGCGGTAACCTTTTGCGTGACGCATTGTCTAACTCCTAATGTGCCCTCTACGGGCTGTTTTGCTTTGTCAGGCCGATGATGCGTGTCACCGACTCACCTTGGGGCGGATGCCCGGATTTGGGAAGGTCGGGGAAATCCCCGACCTACACCGATTTTCAGAACGAGTCTTCCAGCTTCTTGGCCAGATCCTCGATGTTGTCCGGCGGCCAGTCCTCGACGTCCATGCCGAGGTGCAGGCCCATACCGGACAGCACTTCCTTGATCTCGTTCAGCGACTTGCGGCCGAAGTTCGGGGTGCGGAGCATCTCGGCTTCGGTCTTTTGGATCAGGTCGCCAATATAAACGATGTTGTCGTTCTTCAAGCAGTTCGCAGAACGCACGGACAGTTCCAGCTCGTCCACTTTCTTCAGCAGAAGCGGGTTGAACTCGAGACCATCTTCGTCGTCCTGACGGGTTGCTGCTTCCGGCTCGTCGAAGTTGACGAAGATCGACAGCTGGTCCTGCAGGATGCGCGCCGCGTAGGCAATCGCGTCTTCCGGCGTCACCGACCCGTCGGTTTCGATCTTCAGCGTCAGCTTGTCGTAGTCCAGAACCTGGCCTTCACGCGTGGGCTGAACGTCGTAAGCGACCTTCTTGACCGGGGAGTAGATGGCGTCGATCGGGATAAGACCGATGGGCGCATCTTCCGGCTTGTTCTTGTCGGCGGCAACGTAGCCTTTGCCGGTGTTCACGGTAAATTCCATGTACACTTCGGCACCTTCGTCCACGTGACAGATCACGTGATCACGGTTCAGGATCTCGATGCCGTTGGATTCCTGGATGTCACCTGCGGTGACAACGCCCGGACCTTTGGCGGAAACGGACAGACGCTTGGGCCCTTCCACTTCCATCTTCAGAGCGACCTGCTTGAGGTTCAGGATGATGTCTGTGACGTCTTCACGCACACCGGCCACCGACGAGAACTCGTGCAGGACGTTGTCGATCTGAACGCTCGTGATTGCCGCGCCTTGCAGCGAGGACAGCAGCACGCGACGCAGCGCGTTGCCGAGTGTCAGACCAAAGCCGCGCTCCAGCGGTTCTGCGACACAGGTAGCCTGACGCGACGGATCGGCGCCCGGCTTGATTTCAAGCTGGGTCGGCTTGATCAGTTCTGCCCAATTCTTGTGGATCATGCAGTTCCCTCCATACCTGCCGGTTCCCCATGTCCAATAGGAGCCGACGCCCGAGGTTTCGAAAACGACAGAACGAGGCAGGGCACAGGGCCCCGCCTCGTCCAGTAATCAATGTCGATCAGACGCGGCGACGCTTCGGGGGGCGGCAGCCGTTGTGCGCGATCGGTGTCACGTCGCGGATGGACGTGATGTTGAAGCCTGCAGCAGCCAGCGCGCGCAGCGCGGACTCACGACCCGAACCCGGGCCCTGCACTTCAACTTCCAGCGTTTTCACGCCGTGTTCTTGTGCTTTCTTGCCTGCGTCTTCGGCGGCGAGCTGAGCTGCGTAAGGAGTCGACTTGCGCGAACCCTTGAAGCCCATGGTGCCAGCGGAGGACCATGCAATTGCGTTGCCCTGAACGTCGGAGATCAGGATTTTGGTGTTGTTGAAAGTCGAGTTCACATGTGCAACGCCAGCTGCAATGTTCTTGGAGACCTTCTTCTTGCCACCACGGCGAGTATCACGTGCCATTGGTCGTTATCTCCCTTACTTCTTCTTGCCGGCAATGGCCTTTGCAGGGCCTTTGCGCGTACGAGCGTTGGTGTGTGTCCGCTGGCCGCGAACGGGGAGGTTACGACGGTGGCGCAGGCCACGGTAGCAGCCAAGATCCATCAGACGCTTCACGTTCATCTGGACTTCGCGACGCAGGTCACCTTCGACGGTGAAGTTCGCGTCGATGTGCTCGCGGATTGCGAGAACTTCGGCGTCCGAGAGTTCGTTGATGCGGCGGGTCTGGTCAATGTTTACCGCTTCGCAGATCTGCTGAGCGGAGGTGTGACCGATTCCGGTGATATAGGTCAGCGCGATCGGAACGCGCTTGGCAGTCGGGAGGTTGACGCCGGCAATACGAGCCAAGTCTCTTATCCTTTCGTTGCGAGCCCGTCACTCCGGGCCCTTTTTTCACAACATGAGCCCGGCGCAATGCGTCCGGGCTGTCCGTCATATCTCAGGTGATCTGTCGTTGTCGGGGCGGCACGAAGCCGACACGATTCGGACGGTCTCCCTAGCGGGATGGGGCTAACTAAGGGCGCAAGGCCGCGAGGTCAACCCCATGAACTCGACTGTCAAGCAAGTTCTCCGTCCAATACACAAATGTCTCAGCCGACGCGGTAATTTCCAACCCGGATCAACGAAGGATCCAGCCCCGTCACACCGCTGAACCTTGCAACCGTCCGCGCGTCCACGCTGACTACGGAATCGCCGTCCGCCTCGGTGACGCTGACAGTGTAATCAACTGACGCCTGGGGTACATCGGTCTGGACGTAGATCATAAGGTCGTCCTCCGCCGCGTCGAAGTCACTGACCACCACCGGGTCCACGTCGCCGGTCGGCAGGTAGATCCCGAAGAAATCCGACCCTTCGCCACCCGATAGCGTGTCGCCATCGTCGCCCATCACCACATCATTGCCGAAGCCACCGTAAACCATGTCCGGCTCGCCGCGGCCCGTGAGGTCGCGGGCCGTCAGATAGTCGTCGCCAGCATCGCCGCGCAGCGTGTCAGACCCGATCTGGCTGTAGATCACGTCATTGCCAGAGCCACCGCGGATGAAGTCGTCGCCTGCGTCCTCGTTCTCGAAAATCGGTGTGTAGAAGTCGTCGCCACCGCCCATGAAAATAGTGTCATCGCCTTCCCAGGCGTAGAAATCCTCATCATCGTCACCGCCGGTGATACGGTCGGCGTTCTCGGTGCCCAGCGTCGGGTAGATCGGCCCGCTCTGCAGGGAGGCCAGCAGGTCCATGTAGTCCCCGCGGTCCTCGATGGGTGCGCCATAGTTATCCTCGAGATCCTCGGCCACATCGGAGAAGCTCGGGTAGCCGATGCTGCCACTGTATTCGAGGTCATCGGAGTCGATCGGTTCATCTCGGACGTAAAGCTCTTCCGTGGCCTCCAGCGATGGTCCCACGTCGCGCGCCGCGTCTTCCTCCGAGGACGCGGAGTCGTCATCGCTGTCGAAGACACCACCGACAACGAGGCCGAGCAGTCCAAACCCAAGCAGTATCGCAATCATTCCAGCCCTCAAAACGCATCGGGCAGAGTCTCCGCCCGTTAAAATGCTATTTAGCGGCAACAGAACCGGCGCTCGCAACAAAATGCGACAGAAACACGGCGTTTCCAAAACGAAAACGGCGCCGCACATGCGACGCCGTAAACATAAATTTCGAAGCGATCAGGAGTCGAGCTTCTCGGCGATGGCGTCCTTGATCTCGGAGATCTCGCCAAGGCCATCAACACGACAATGGTCGCCCGAGTGATAGTAGTAACCGATCAGCGGCGCGGTCTGCTTGTAATACGCCATCAACCGGGTGCGCAGGCTTTCCGCGTTATCATCGGAGCGGCGCTTGAACTCGGTGCCACCACATTTCGTGCACTTGCCATCGGCCGGGATCGGCTTGGTGATGTCGTTGTAGACCTCACCGCAATCGCCACAAGTAGAGCGCGCCGTGATGCGCTTGACCAGCGTCTCGTCCTCGACACGCAGTTCCACCACCTTGTCGAGCGTCTGGCCGACCTCCTTGAGCAGTTCACCCAGCGCATCGGCTTGTTTCAGCGTGCGTGGGAAACCGTCAAAGATAAAGCCGTTGCCCGACGAGCCCGTCAGCTTTTCGCGAATCAGGCCGATCACGATGTCGTCGGTGACGAGGTCGCCCCGCGCCATGACGTCCGCGACCTTGTTGCCCATTTCGGTGCCGCTGTCCTTGGCTTCGCGGAGCATGTCCCCGGTGGAGAGCTGCTCCATGCCACGTTCTTCGACCAGGATACGGGCCTGTGTCCCTTTACCCGCCCCCGGGGGGCCTATCAGAATAATATTCATCGACGCGCCGGTCCTCCCCGTTTCTTACGTGCCTTACCCTTACCACTCAGCTTGGATTTCTGGATAAGACCTTCGTATTGATGCGCCAGAAGGTGGCTTTGCACCTGCTGGATCGTATCCATTGTCACGGACACGACAATCAGCACAGAGGTCCCGCCAAAGTAGAACGGAATGTTCAGCTGAGTGCGCAGGATTTCCGGCAGCAGCGCAACCGCCGCCAGATAAAGCGAGCCGACCACCAGAATGCGGTTCACCACATATTCGAGGTAATCGGCGGTTTTCTTGCCCGGACGAATGCCGGGAACAAAGCCATTTTGGTTCTTCAGGTTGTCCGCGACGTCGTCCGGCTTGAACGACACGTTGAACGTATAGAAGTAGGCGAAGAAGATGATCATCCCGCCAAAGAACGCCAGGTACAGCGGCTGACCCGGACCAAAGTAGGCAAGGATCGTCGCCATCACCGGGCTGGTGCCTTCACCGCCGGAGAAGGTCGAGATCGTCACCGGCAGCAGCAGAAGCGAGGAGGCGAAGATCGCCGGGATCACGCCCGCCGGGTTCACCTTGACCGGCAGATGCGACTGCTGGGCTTCGGTCATTTTCATGCCGACCTGACGGCGTGGATACTGAATGGTGATCTTGCGCAAGGCGCGCTCCATGAACACCACGAAGGCGATCACCGCGATGACCATGATGATCACCCCCACGATCACGGCGGGGCTGATGGCGCCAGAGCGACCGGAGGCAAAGAACTGCGCCAGAGCGGCGGGCAGCTCGGCCACGATGCCGACGAAGATGATCAGGGAAATGCCGTTGCCGACGCCGCGTGCGGTGATCTGCTCACCCAGCCACATCAGGAACATCGTGCCGCCGACCAGCGTGATCACGCAGGATGCACGGAAATACCAGCCGGGGTCGGTGACAAGGTCGCCCCCCTCAAGGCTGGCCGCCAGACCGTAGGCCTGCAACGTCGCCAGCACCACCGTGCCGTAGCGCGTGTACTGGTTGATCTTCTTGCGGCCTTGTTCGCCCTCTTTCTTGAGCTGCTCCAGCGACGGCACCATGGCCGTCAGAAGCTGCACCATGATTGAGGCGGAGATGTAGGGCATGATGCCCAAAGCAAAGATCCCCATGCGTCCCAGCGCACCGCCGGTGAACATCGAAACAATGCCTGCAACGCCCGTGCTCGCCTGTTCGACGAACTCACGCAGCGCCGTACCGTCAATGCCCGGAACCGGAATATACGTGCCGAGGCGATATACGACCAGCAGTCCGAGGGTAAAGAAGATGCGGTTGCGCAGGTCGGTTGCTTTGCCAAGCGCCGCCCAACTGGTGTTGGCGGCCATTTGCTCTGCTGCGGATACCATGCGGATCTCTCTTATCAGGCAAACGCCGCCAAGACGGTTTTCCGTCTGGCGGCGCTCAAGGAAAACTGTGGGCTATGTAAGCGGCTGAGGCGCCGCTCACAAGGCGATTCAAGCGCCAGTGCCCGAGGCGTTACTCGGCTGCCGCGGTGGTCAGCTTGCCGCCGGCCTTTTCGACCGCTTCGACAGCGGACTTCGATGCGCCGGTGACGGTGATCGTCAGGGCACCGGTTGTCTCACCTTTGGCGAGAACGCGGATGCCGTCAAGCTTGCGGCGCACGAGGCCCGAGGTCACCAGAGTTTCTTCGGTGATGTTGCCGGCGTCCAGCTTGCCCGCGTCGACGAATTTCTGGATCAGGCCCAGGTTGACGACAGCGTAGGACAGGCGGTTCGGCTTGGTGAAGCCGCGCTTGGGCAGACGTTGGTAGAGCGGCATCTGGCCACCCTCGTAGCCATTGATTGCCACACCCGAACGGGAT
The DNA here is from genome assembly GCF_040148795.1 of Sagittula sp. NFXS13. Lineage (NCBI taxonomy): Bacteria > Pseudomonadati > Pseudomonadota > Alphaproteobacteria > Rhodobacterales > Roseobacteraceae > Sagittula > Sagittula sp. NFXS13. The sequence goes on along the minus strand of NZ_JAGEMH010000011.1, from coordinate 92,038 downwards.
TTCTGACCTTTGATACCACGGCCACCCATCTTACCACGGCCTGAGCCGGGACCACGGGCGATGCGCTGCTTGCGCTTGGTTGCGCCGGGATTGTCGCGCAGTTCATTCAGTTTCATGTCGCTTCTCCATTGCCGGATGTGACCCTCGAAGCGTGAACGGGTCAACCACGGCTTTTCTTGGTTGTTGAGTCGGGGACCGCTCCAAAACGGATTTTGGGATTCGGGCCACCGGGGGCGTATAACGGCGCTTGTGCGTTCGATCAAGTGCTGTTCCTGAATGGCCCGTGATCGTCCGAACACCTCCCCGACGCAAGCCCATATAAAGGAAGTGATCTGCCCTGCCCTTTTCAAAGTCACAGTATCAGGCTGAACACTGTCGCAAAACCTGTCGCTGCCGGGCTAGACGCAGATGCTGCCCTGCGGCAAAGGGACATCGAATCCACCCACAACCACGAAAGGACCGCGCCATGATCGACCTGAACCTCCCTTTGTGGTGCGGCCTGATTTCCGGCGCGCTGAGTGCGGTGGCGTTTCTGCCCTATACATATGCCACGCTCAAAGGCCGCTGCCGCCCGCAACGCGCAAGCTGGTTGATCTGGATGGTTCTCGGTTCCATCAGCCTGTTCTCGCAGTGGGTTGAAGGCGCGCAAGCCTCGCTGTGGTTCGCAGCCGTCCAGGTGATGGGCGCCGGTCTGGTGGCGATATTGTCGATTCGCCATGGCGCCGGCAGCTTTGTGTCGAGACAGGACGGCGCCATCCTGACGCTGGCGGGCGCGGGGCTGGTGACATATTTCCTGACGGACACGGCGGCCTATGCGCTGGCAATCACCATCGCTATCTCGGCGCTCGGCGGCGTGGCAACGGTGATCAAAGCGTTCAATGCCCCCGATTCCGAAGCAATCTCCGCGTGGGTCGCGGGCACTGTCGGGTCCTTCTTTGCCATCCTCGCGGTGATCCCACCTGTGCCACTATTGCTCGCCTACCCCGTCTATATGCTGGGCATGAACGGCGCGGTGGTCATCGCCATCTTGTGGGGGCGCAACCGTCGCAATCGCAGCTGCTTGCCCGGCGGTATTGCCTGGTGACTTTCGGGGGCATCAGACGGTGCCCCCACACCTGCTTGCGAACACCATTGACTTCTGCGCTGCAGCGCGATAGGTGGGGCCCAGCCGTATCCGCCGCGTGAGTGGAACGCTGGGCGCCTACGTGTCCACCGGCTGCACCTCCCGAATATGACCCCACATCACGCATGGGTTCAGACCCGCAACAGGCTTTTCGGCACACGGTCGGATGCCTTCTTCTGCGGTCCCCTTGCGTCCGCGCGATCCACGCGCCGGGCCATAACGCGCCTCTTGGCGTTGTAAGGATATACTTTTGGATTTTGACATGCTGGGGCTTCCGTCCCGTCTTCAGGCGAACCTCGCCGAACTGAACATCACCGAACCGACACCGATCCAGACGCAGGCGATCCCGCACGCGATGAATGGCCGTGACGTCATGGGCCTGGCCCAGACCGGCACAGGCAAAACCGCCGCATTCGGCCTGCCCCTTCTCGCCGCACTGCTGCGCATGGAAGGCAAGCCCGAGCCGAAAACCGTGCGCGGCCTGATCCTTGCGCCGACCCGTGAGCTGGCCAAGCAGATCGTCGACAACCTGCGCGACTATGCCGCCGGGACACAGGTCCGTATCGGCATCGTCACCGGCGGTGTCTCCATCTCCGGTCAGGAAAACCGTCTGGCGCGGGGCTCTGACCTTGTGGTTGCGACGCCCGGTCGCCTGCTGGACCTGATGGAACGTCGTTCCATCCGTCTCGACGCGACGAAATTCCTTGTGCTGGACGAAGCGGACCAGATGCTGGACCTCGGCTTCATCCACGCGCTGCGCAAGATCGCCAAGGCGCTGCCGAAGACCCGTCAGACCATGCTGTTCTCGGCCACCATGCCGAAGCAGATGGCAGAAATCGCCTCCGCCTACCTCGAAGATCCGATCCGCGTCGAAGTGTCCCCTCCGGGCAAGCCGATCGAACGCATCGACCAGTCGGTCCACTTCGTTGAGCAGTCCCGCAAGATGGAGCTTCTGCTGGAGCACCTCGGCGCGCACCGCGAAGAGCTGGCGCTGGTCTTTTCCCGCACCAAGCACGGTGCAGAGAAGATGAAGAAAACGCTCGAAGCGCGTGGCTTTGCCGCGGGTTCGATCCACGGCAACAAGAGCCAGGGGCAGCGTGATCGCGCGCTCAAGGCGTTCCGCGAAGGCGAGCTGAAGGTTCTGGTTGCCACGGATGTTGCGGCGCGCGGCATCGACATCCCGGCCGTGCGGCACGTCTACAACTACGACTTGCCGAACGTTGCGGACAACTATGTGCACCGTATTGGCCGGACGGCCCGCGCAGGCCGTGAAGGCTCCGCGATTGCCTATTGCGCCCCCGACGAGATGGGCGAATTCCGCGCCATCGAAAAGGTCATGGGTCGCACGATCGACGTCGCCGGCGGCACAGCCTGGGAAGGTGTTCCCAAGAAGAAGCCGAACCGTGGTGGCGGCGGCGGTGGCGGTGCAGGCCGTGGTCGCCGGTCTGGTGGCGGTGGCAACGGTGGCGGTGGTTTCCGCTCCGAAGGCGCGCCCAAGTCCTCGCGTCCGCCAAAGCGTAATCGTCGCTCCAAAGCGGCCTGAGGGCTGTCGCCGCGCTGATGTGCGGCCAGCAAATGGATAACGAGATGGCGCGGGCACTTAGTGTCCGCGCCATTTTCTTTGGAATGGGCGTCGGAGCGTGGCTTGAGACATGCTGTTAAAGCCAAAGGGCCGCCAAGACAGGCGGCCCTTCTCCAATCTTGGTGATCGTCAGCCCAGTTCGCCTGGCTTGTACCAATCGCCAATCTTCACCTCTGACACATCGCCGACCATGTCCGCGTAGGCTTCGGGATCTTGCGTGCCGCCATCACGGCCACGGAAGTGATACGGGTAGACCACTTTCGGCTCGAAGGCCTTGGTGGCATCGGCAGCTTGTTCGGCAGTCATGGTAAACGGCAGGTTCATGCACAGGAAAGCCACGTCGATGCCTTCCAGTGCTTCCATCTCGGGCGTCGGTTCGGTGTCGCCGGAGATATACATCTTGAAGTCGCCCATGGTCAGCACGTAGCCATTGTCCCGCCCCTCGGGGTGGTAGTTCAAGCGGTCTTCGGTGGTGTTGTGCGCCGGGATGGCGTCGATGGTCAGATCGCCGAACGTCTTGGAGTCCCCATTGGCCATCGCCTCTGCGCTGCCTTTGATGTCTTCTTCGAGCATGTCGTAGACAGCGGGGTTTGTGTAGACCGCAACCGGCTTGTCTGTCGGCTTCAGCGCGGTGAGGGTTTCGGCGTTGTAGTGATCGCCGTGCTCATGCGTGATCAAGATCAGGTCAGGCGCTGGCATGCCCTCGTATTCCGATGCCTCTCCAACCGGATCGACATAGATCACGCCGACGGGCGTTTCCATCACGATAGAGGCATGGTGTACCGGATGAATGGTCACGTTGCCCATCTCGGTCTCAAACGTGTCGCCCATATGCGCCTCTGCGCGGGCGGCGAAGGGGATCACTGTGACCGCGCCCATGGCGGCAGCAGTGTGGAGGAACGTGCGGCGATTGATCGTCATTGTAGTCTCCCGGTTTTGTCTCGCAGTGGATGGTAGGCTCACTGGGGCACAGGGCAACGATTCTACGCATGAAGACCGGGCGCATCGGGGTCACGGCCCATGATCTCAGCCAAATGTGAGCGGCCGTGATCGAGCACAGGCCGCTTGCCCGTCGGCCGCCACGCCGGTGACAGGACAAAGAAAACGCCCCCTGACCGTGTCAGAGGGCGTTTCCAATTCAGATCCGTAAAAGAGGCTTAGCTGCGCTCTTCGACGATTTCCACAAGGTGCGGGATCTTGTTGATCATGCCGCGCACGGAGGGGGTATCCTCCAGCTCGCGGGTCCGGTGCATCTTGTTCAGGCCCAGACCAATCAGGGTCTTGCGCTGAATTTCGGGGCGACGGATCGGGGAACCGATCTGCTTCACAACGATAGTTGCCATGTGACTCAGGCCTCCTCGGCGATCTGGCTGGATTCCTGCGGCGCTTCATCACGCTTGGGCAGAATGTCAGCAACTTTCTTACCACGACGCTGAGCGACGTTGCGCGGCGACTGCTGGTTGCGCAGGCCGTCGAGTGTCGCGTGGATCATGGCGTAAGGGTTCTGGGAGCCGGTCGACTTTGCGACAACGTCCTGAACGCCCAGCATTTCGAACACGGCACGCATCGGACCACCGGCGATGATACCAGTACCCTGAGGCGCGGTGCGCATGACGACGTTCCCTGCGCCGGCGTGACCTTTCACGTCGTGGTGCAGAGTGCGGCCTTCCTTGAGCGGGACGCGGATCATCTTGCGCTTGGCGGCTTCGGTGGCTTTACGGATGGCCTCGGGGACCTCCTTCGCCTTACCTTTGCCAAAGCCAACGCGGCCCTTCTGGTCGCCCACGACGACAAGAGCGGCGAAGCCAAAGCGCTTACCACCCTTTACGGTCTTGGACACACGGTTGATCGCGACCAGGCGATCTGCGAATTCCGGTGCTTCGTCGCGGTCACGACGGTTGCCCCGGCGGTTATCACGTTCTGCCATTTGGCATTTCCTTAACTTGTGGGCCCAAGAGCCCGTTATCCAATCCAGGTGCCCTCAAGAGCCCGGATCATCGAGGCATCTCTGCCTGCAAAAGAGGGCGCCAAGGCGCCCCCAAAGAGAAATGCGCAGGCCGGGGACATCCCCGACCTGCACGATCCTCAGATCTTCAGACCACCTTCACGGGCAGCGTCGGCCAGAGCCTTCACCTTGCCGTGGAACAGGAAGCCACCGCGGTCGAAGTATGCTTCTTCGACACCGGCTGCCTTGGCGCGCTCGGCAATCGCCGAACCAACCTTGGCCGCTGCTTCTACATTGTTCTTGCCGACCATGCCGAGGCTGGGCTCCATCGTGGAAGCTGCGGCAAGGGTCTTGCCTGCAACGTCGTCGATAAGCTGCACCGAGATGTTCTTGTTCGAACGGTGAACCGAAAGGCGAACGCGACCAGCGTTGACCTTGCGGAGTTTGTTCCGGACGCGCAGACGGCGCTTGAGGAACAACGTACGTTTGTTGCTTGCCATTTTCCGCGTCCTTACTTCTTCTTGCCTTCCTTCTGGAAGATGTATTCGCCTTTATAGCGGATACCCTTCCCCTTGTACGGCTCCGGACGGCGCCAGTCGCGGATGTTTGCCGCAACTTGACCGACTTCCTGGATGTCGTGGCCCTCGACGATGATCTCGGTGGGCTTCGGAACAGTCACAGTCACACCGTCAGGGATCTGGAAGTCCACGTCGTGCGAGAGGCCGAGGTTCAGCTTCAGGACTTTGCCTGCGAGCTGAGCACGGTAACCAACGCCGTGAATTTCAAGTTCTTTCTTGAAGGTGTTCGAAACGCCATGAACCATGTTGGCCACCACGGTGCGGGACATGCCCCACTGCTGACGAGCACGCTTGGACTTGCCGCGCGGCTCAACAGAGATGGAGTTTTCCTCAACGGTGATGGTCACATCGTCGGTCGCGTTGAAGATCTGAGTGCCCTTCGGGCCCTTGATCTCTACGCTCTGACCGGAGACGCTGGCCGAGACACCCGAAGGCATCTCAATCGGCTTCTTACCAATACGAGACATGTTATCAGGCCTCCTCAGAATACGGTGCAGAGCACTTCGCCGCCAATATTGGCTGCGCGTGCGTTTGCGTCCGACATCACACCTTTGGAGGTGGAGACAATCGACACACCCAGACCCTGACGGACCTGCGGGATGTCATTGACACTCATGTAGACGCGACGACCGGGTTTGGAGACCCGCTTCACTTCGCGAATGACAGGGGTGCCGTCGAAGTACTTCAGGCTGATCTCGAACGCGGGGTGGCCGCGGTCGTCAGTGCTGGACTCGTAGCCACGGATGTAGCCTTCGTCCTTGAGCACGTCCAGAACCCAGCCGCGCAGCTTGGATGCGGGGGTCGACGTGGTCGACTTGCCGCGCATCTGAGCGTTGCGGATACGGGTGAGCATATCGCCGATAGGATCGTTCATCTTATACCCTCCCTTACCAGCTGGATTTCACAACGCCGGGCAGCTTGCCGTTCGAGCCCAGCTCGCGCAGCATGATCCGCGAGATGCGGAGCTTGCGGTAATACGCGTGGGGACGACCAGTGAGCTGGCAGCGGTTGTGCAGACGTGTCGGTGCCGAGTTGCGCGGCAGTTTTGCCAGTTTCAGACGCGCTTTGAAGCGGTCTTCCATCGACTTCGACTCGTCGTTTGCGATTTCTTTCAGTTCGGCACGCTTGGCGGCATACTTTTCCACCAGGCGCTGGCGCTTTTTTTCGCGCTCGATCATGGATTTCTTGGCCATGTCGTTCTCTCCTTACGCCTTAATGAAGGGCATGTTGAACGCGGTCAGCAGGGCTTTCGCCTGTGCATCTGCGCTGTGCTCACCAAAGTCTTTGGCGTTCGTGGTCACGATGATGTCCATGCCCCAAACTTCGTCGACTTTGTCGAATTCGATTTCCGGGAACACGATGTGTTCCTTCATGCCCATGGCAAAGTTGCCACGACCATCGAACGACGGCTTCACACCACGGAAGTCGCGAATACGCGGCATCGCAATGGTGACAAGGCGGTCAAGGAATTCGTACATGCGCACGTCACGCAGAGTGACCTTTGCACCGATGATCATGCCTTCGCGCAGACGGAAGGCTGCGTTCGACTTCTTGGCAACCGTACCGACGGCCTGCTGGCCGGCGATCTTGGTGAGTTCCTCGACGGCGTTCTTTGCCTTCTTGGAATCACGGACCGCTTCGGTGCCGCAACCAATGTTCAGCACGATCTTCTGCAGAGACGGGATCTGCATGTCGTTCGTGTAGCCGAACTGCTCTTTCATCGACGCCTTGATGGTGTCGCGGAACTGAGCCTTCAGACGCGGTGTGTAGTTTGCAGTATCCAGCATCAGATCACGTCTCCCGTGGTCTTGGCGAAGCGGACCTTCTTGTCGTCTTCCATGCGGAAGCCGACGCGGGTTGCCTTGCCGTTTGCATCCACGATGGCCAGGTTCGACAGGTCGATCGGCAGCGCCTTCGGCGTGCGACCACCCTGCGACGTCTGGGACTGACGCACGTGGCGGATTGCGACGTTCACACCGTCAACGATGGCCTTGCCGGCCTTCGGATCGACGGAGGTGATTTCACCGGTCTTGCCCTTGTCCTTACCGGCAAGAACGACGACCTTATCGCCTTTTTTGAGCTTCGCAGCCATCAGAGCACCTCCGGAGCCAGCGAGATGATCTTCATGAAGTTCTTGGCACGCAGCTCACGCACAACCGGTCCGAAGATACGGGTGCCGACCGGCTCGCCATTGTTGCCGAGGATAACGGCGGCGTTGCGGTCGAAACGAATTGCTGTGCCATCTTCACGGCGAACTTCCTTTGCGGTGCGCACGACGACGGCCTTGCGGACGTCACCTTTTTTCACGCGACCACGCGGAATGGCCTCCTTCACCGACACCACGATGATGTCGCCGACAGAGGCATAGCGGCGGTGGGAACCGCCCAGAACCTTGATGCACTGAACTTTCCGGGCTCCGGAGTTGTCAGCGACATCCAGATTTGTCTGCATCTGGATCATTGTTAGTCTCCCGACGTCCCGGACCGCTCTGCAGAGAACATTGGCCCGGGGGTTTCGAATGTAATCAGGGCCTCGACCGAGGCCCCAAAGCGTTTAGTGAGCAGCTTCCGCTTCATGCGCAGCGTCTTCGACCTTCTGAGCTTCTGCGGCAGCTTCTGCGCGCACCTTCTCATGTTCGGCCACCATCTCGTCGTTCATGACTTCCCAGCGCTTCGTCTTGGACTTCGGTGCGCATTCACGAATGAGCACGGAATCGCCAACGTTGAACTGTTCGTTCTCGTCATGCGCGCGGTACTTCTTGGACTTCTTGATCGTCTTCTGAAGCACGGGGTGCTTGAAGCGACGTGTGACGGAAACGGTCACCGTCTGCTTGTTCGCGGTGGAGGTGACGGTGCCGGTAAGGATTCGTTTGGGCATCGATCAGGCCTCCACGGATGCGGCCGCTGTGGCCTTTTCGTTCAAGATGGTCTTGACGCGCGCAACTTCGCGGCGAACCTGACGGATACGCGCGGAGTTTTGCACTTCGCCGGTGGCCATCTGGAAGCGCAGGTTAAACGCTTCTTTCTTCAGCTGGACAAGCTGGTCCCGGAGTTGATCCGGGGTCTTGTCACGGAGGTCTTGGGCGCTCATTGCACCTCTCCTTTTCAATCAACATCACTGGAGGGCCCTTGCCTGCGTTGGCGTGCAAGGTCACCCTGATTCCAGTGGAGTCCGTGGATGAGCGGCCCCTATACGCCCGAATCCCCCATGTGGCAAGGGGTTTGCTGCGGAGATCGGCCATTGATGCATGGCCAGGAGCGCGGCCGAGGGGCGCGGCAGATTCCCCCACCGCGAATCGCGCAAACCGTGATATGGTGCGACATGATACGCACAACCCTGATCCTGCTGGCACTTGCGATCTCTCTTGCGATCTCTCCGGCCATGGCACAGACGGTCAAACCGGATTGCGCCTGCCTGAACCGCGATGGCGTCGAGGTCCCCTTGGGCCAGATCGCTTGCCTGACGGTCAGCGGGCGGAGCTTCACCGCGCGCTGCGCGTCTTCGCAAAACGTGCTGACATGGCGCAAGCTGCATGACGGGTGCCTGTCGGCCCAAATCACGCCGATCCCGGCCAGCTAGGCCCTGTCAGCTATCGAAACGCGACACGCGAAGCCGTGCCAAGTGGCCGTCCCGGATCGCCTGCGGATGAATGGCGCCCAGTTGCGCCGGGATTTCCGGCAGCTCCAGGATTTTTGCAATGGCAAACCGATGCGCGCCGCCGCCATGGCGCAGACATGCCCCGTCGTGCCCGACATGGATCAATGTTGCCCCGTGTTCGCGCCGGTACTGGTAATCCGGCAGCTCTGACATGCGAAGCAAACGGCCCCGATGGCGCGCCTCCGCGAAGATGATGTCCAGCCGGGCATAGCGATTCCTGAGATCCGCGAGCGACCGACAGTCGTCCGGGTGCTCCCCTTCCGCGATCTTGCGTGCCATGGACTGAAATTGCGGCGTCTCTTCCCAATCCGCCCCATCAACCCAACGCATGCGACAGCTCTCAAGCTTGGTGTTGCCGACCAAGTCCCTACGCTCCTTGTCCCAGTTCCCGCCAAGGACCTTGCCGCTGATCTGGCGACGCCTGCGGGTGACGATGCTTTTCCCGGCAAGCGATTGCGTCACGTCGCTGGAGGCTGGAAAGATTGCCATATCTGAAAGCGGCGCATCCTCGCCAAAGCGAAACACGTTCCATTTGTCGCGGGCAAACTTGCGTATGACCTGGGCTTCAATCGCGCGCTTCAGATCAAGATAGGGATGGGACAGCTTTTCAATATGCGCCATGGGAACTCCGCCAGATGCGGAGATCATATATTCCGTCACATACCTATTACAATCCTGTGCTTACCCGGCAGATACGTTGGCCAGCTCTTCCTCGAAGCGTTTGCGCAACCCCTTGCGCACCAAAGCGGCTTTTTCCCGCCGGGCTTCGACATTGGTCAGAACCTTGAGCTCCGGGACTTCTGTCGATTTTCCCGCGTCATCCACCGCGACCATCGTGAAGTAGCAGGAATTAGTATGGCGCACCTTGCCGGACCGGATGTCCTCGGCCTCTACGCGGATACCGACTTCCATGGAGGTGCGCCCGGCCGAGTTCACACTGGCGCGGAAGGTCACCAATTCACCGACGTTGATCGGCTCCCGGAACACGACCTGATCCACGGACAAAGTCACGGCATATCGTCCCGAAAACCGCGAGGCGCAGGAAAAGGCGACGCGATCCAGCAGGTTCAACAAAGCGCCCCCGTGAACCTTGCCACTGAAGTTGGCCATATCCGGGGTCATCAACACAGTCATTTCCAGTTTTCGAGAGTCCATCGCCCCGCCCTGCTCGCAGTTTCGTGCGGGGATAACGCATCCTGAGACGCTGGAAAAGCTTTATGCCACGTGGACCTAACCCTGGATCTCGGAAGGCGCGATAGCTGCTGAAACAACCAGCGCAGAGGCGGCATAACCCGTGGCTGCCGGATCTTTGGCAGGATCGGGATTGATCGCTTCCGAGGCTGGAAGCTCGGCACCAAAGCCGGCTATTGCGACCGCCTTATCGTCAGAAAGATCGCCGGTCTCTGAATGTGCGGAGTTGGCCCTGTTCGCACCGACAAATCCAACCCCTGGATCAACACTGGCGAAAACAGTCTGCACCACGGCCGAATAACTGTCTCCCCCGAACAGAGCCGGCTGCGTCTGAACACCCGCCTCTTCCCGCCCCGCGTTGCGCTGCTCTTGCGCGATGAGAGAGGTTAAACGGCCTTGGCTTTCGCCCAAGTGTGGTTCCGCCTTTGCGCCACGACCGGCGGCGTCACCTCATCGCCCCTCGGTTTCCATCACACGCCGATGCGCGTCGCTTTGGCCGTTGATCTGCGCGGATTCACTCATCTTCTTCCCCCGTTTTGCCCACCCCGAGAGGTGTGTAGCATCAGGCGTAAAGACCGCAGCAAGCCCGCGCCGGATTCCGCGCGCAATTCAAGGAAAACTGGGCGAACCTCAGTCGCCCCACTTGTAGTTGAAGCTGACAGAGACGCGCTCGTCGTCCTCCGCCATGTTCATCGGAACCTCGTGGCGCAGCCAGCTTTCCCACAACAGCACGTCGCCCACGTCCGGCTTGACGTAGATGAACGGTTTCAGCCCTTCACGCGCATCTTTGGTCCGCGCCGGGGCGGCCATCATCATCTGCAAGCGCGGATCCTCAAGCTTCAACGCCGACGCCCCCTCCGGCATCGCCACATAGGTCGTGCCGGAAATCACGGAATGCGGATGGATGTGGCTGGAATGGGTCCCGCCGGGCGGAAGGATGTTGATCCAGATGTCTTCCAGCTGGATCTCGCGATCGCCCAAATCGAAATCCAGTTCCGCGACAAAGGCTTTCACATGCGCGTCGAGCACTTTGACCAGATCGGCAAATATCGGAAATCGCCACGGCAGATCGGTGAGCGAAGCGTAGGAGGTATAGCCGGGGTAGCCTTGCGTTTCACACCATTCCTGCCCGGCTTCGTCATCCTCGGCAATGGAATAGCATGACGCTTCCAGCTCCTGCGCATCAACAGTGCCATGTTCTGACAGATGCGCCTGGTACAGTGGCGTGGTGAAAAGTTGGCGAATGCTGGACATGCGAGCCTCCTGTGCTGTGTGCCCTTTGGCCCGGATTACGCTCTGGTTCAAGTGCCGTGCCCCCGAAATTGGATTTGAAACCGCTCGCCGGAATACCAACGCCGAGACGCGGGACGCTCTGGCGGCAAACGACGGGAGCGCGCCCTTGCCCCGCCAAAAAGAAAAACCCCCGATGCTGGACAGCACCGGGGGCTTTGATGTTCAGTCGGAGCGGGCAGGTCGCCCGCCCGGCCATTACCAGTCTTCGCGAACCACGACGCGAGTCTTGATCGGCAGCTTCATCGCGGCCAGACGCAGCGCCTCACGGGCGATGTCCTCGGCGACGCCGTCGATCTCGAACATTACGCGACCGGGCTTCACTTTGCAGACCCAGCGATCCACGGAACCCTTACCTTTACCCATACGAACTTCGATGGGTTTTGCGGTGACGGGCACATCCGGGAAGATGCGGATCCAGACACGGCCCTGACGCTTCATGTGGCGCGTCATGGCACGACGTGCAGCTTCGATCTGGCGCGCGGTGACGCGCTCAGGCTCGAGAGCCTTCAGGCCGTAGGTGCCAAAGTTCAGGTCAGACCCGCCCTTTGCGTCACCCTTGATCCGGCCTTTGAAGGCTTTGCGGAATTTAGTGCGTTTTGGCTGAAGCATGATTACCTCCGGTCATCACGACGACCACCTGCACCGCGAGGTGCTGGGCCATCCTGAATTTCCTGGCTCTTCCGGTCACGAGCAGCAGGATCGTGCTCCATGATCTCGCCTTTGAAGATCCAGACCTTGATACCAATGATGCCGTAAGGCGTGGTCGCCTCGATGTTGGCATAATCGATGTCGGCGCGCAGGGTGTGCAGGGGCACACGGCCTTCGCGGTACCATTCGGTCCGTGCGATTTCTGCGCCGCCCAGACGACCAGCCACGTTCACCCGGATACCCAGGGCGCCCATGCGCATGGCGTTCTGAACCGCACGCTTCATCGCGCGACGGAAGGAGACACGACGTTCCAGCTGCTGAGCGATGGACTCACCAACCAGCGTTGCGTCCAGCTCCGGCTTGCGCACTTCAACGATGTTGAGGTGCAGCTCGCTGTCGGTCATTGCGGCAAGCTTCTTGCGCAGGACTTCGATGTCTGCGCCTTTCTTGCCGATGATGACACCCGGACGTGCGGTGTGAATGGTCACACGGCACTTCTTGTGGGGGCGCTCGATGATGATGCGCGCCACACCGGCTTGCTTGCACTCTTTGTGGATGAAATCGCGGATCGCGAGATCTTCCAGCAGGAGGTCACCGTAGTCCTTGGTGTCCGCGTACCAGCGCGAATCCCAGGTACGGTTCACCTGAAGGCGCATCCCGATCGGATTGGTCTTGTTACCCATTAGGCTTGCTCCTCGACCTGACGCACCAGGATGGTGATTTCCGAGAACGGCTTGTTGATGCGACCGAAACGACCACGGGCCCGCGGGCGACCGCGCTTCATGATCAGGTTCTTACCAACATAGGCCTCGGCGACGATGAGTTCGTCAACGTCCAGACCGTGGTTGTTCTCAGCGTTCGCAATAGCGGACTGAAGGGCCTTTTTCACGTCCACGGCGATCCGCTTCTTGGAGAAGGTGAGGTCCGTCAGGGCCTTTTCCACCTTCTTGCCACGGATCAGCCCGGCGACGAGGTTCAGCTTCTGCGGGCTTGTGCGCAACATGCGCAGCTTGGCCATCGCTTCGTTGTCCGCCACGCGGCGGGGATTTTTATCCTTGCCCATGGCTTACTTCCTCTTGGCTTTCTTGTCCGCCGCGTGACCGTAATAGGTACGGGTCGGGGCGTATTCACCGAACTTCTGGCCGATCATGTCTTCGGACACGTTGACCGGAACATGCTTGTGGCCGTTGTACACACCAAAGGTGAGACCAACGAAGTGCGGCAGGATGGTGGAGCGGCGCGACCAGATCTTGATGACCTCGTTCTTACCGGATTCCTTGGATTTTTCGGCCTTCTTCAAGACATAAGAGTCGACGAAGGGACCTTTCCAAACAGAGCGTGACATATATCAGCGACCCTTTTTCTTGGCGTGGCGCGAGCGAAGAATGAGCTTCTGCGACGCCTTGTTGGTGTTGCGGGTGCGCTTGCCCTTGGTCGGCTTGCCCCAGGGTGTCACCGGGTGACGACCACCGGAGGTCCGGCCTTCACCACCACCGTGCGGGTGGTCGATGGGGTTCATGACGACACCACGGACGGAGGGGCGAATGCCCTTGTGCCGCATGCGGCCCGCTTTACCGAAGTTCTGGTTCGAGTTGTCCGGGTTCGAGACCGCGCCAACCGTTGCCATGCATTCCTGACGCACCAGGCGCAGTTCGCCCGAGGACAGGCGGATCTGAGCGTAGCCACCGTCACGGCCGACGAACTGGGCATAGGTGCCCGCGGCGCGTGCGATCTGGCCGCCCTTGCCGGGCTTCAGCTCGATGTTGTGCACGATGGTACCGATCGGCATGCCGGAGAACGGCATACAGTTGCCCGGCTTCACGTCGGCCTTCGCCGAGGAAACCACCTTGTCACCGATGCCAAGACGCTGCGGTGCGAGGATGTAGGCTTGTTCGCCATCATCGTACTGGATCAGTGCGATGAATGCGGTACGGTTGGGGTCATATTCAATGCGAACCACGATGCCGTTGACATCGAATTTTCCGCGCTTGAAATCAACGATCCGGTAGAGACGCTTTGCGCCACCGCCACGACGGCGGGAGGTGATACGTCCGGTGTTGTTCCGGCCGCCCGATTTCGTCAGACCCTCGGTGAGGGCTTTGACGGGACGTCCTTTGTACAGCTCCGAACGGTCGATCAGCACCAGCCCGCGCTGGCCCGGCGTCGTCGGCTTGTACGACTTGAGTGCCATGCTTTCTGTCTTCCGTAAGCTTGGGGGTCCAAGGTGGACCCTATGTGTAAGCCCCCCGAAGGTGGCCTGTAGGTATAGGCCCCCGAAGGTGCCCGATTCGTTATCCGCCGCGCAAAATGCAAAGCCCCGGACGAATCCGGGGCCGCAGCCGATGGGGTCGTTTAGGGGGTTTGGGGCGTGGGGTCAAGTGTTAGACGTAGCCGAACACGATTGAAGGTGTTGGCGTTCTGCAATCGCCTCCCTGGCAACATCAACCAAAGCATAGGCCAAGAGATATGCTGGGTACCTCGCATTAGGATGCCAGAAATCAATAATGACATCACCGGTAGAGGTTAAAGCAAAGGGGATACCCCTTCGACCCATATGCCATTTCATTTCTCCATCAAATAGCGCAGCCTTTGCCAGCCAGCCACTGCCGCCGAAAATTGTGAAATTCGGTTCGTACAGTTCGTACTGTTCACGAAGAAGGAGCTTATCAACACTGGCGGCTGAATGAAGCAATACTCGGTCAGTCACGGCGCCGCCGGGCTCCTTTTTCAAATTCATCATTACAATTGAACGAAGCTCTCGCATTCTGTCAGTCTTGGACACCGCCTCCAACCCAGACCAAGAAATATCGGTTGCAAGGTTTTTCAGAACCCGGGACCATCGCACGATATTGTTCCACGTATGCGCTCGAGCACCATCGGCTGCGAATGACCGCATATCCCAGCTACCGTTCTCGCCGTTCGGCTCTTTCAAAATAAAAGCGACTTTGCACTCGGCGGACTCATAAGAATTGGCATCCGTCGCTCCATCAGTAACGAAACCTGACCCGGTCCGAGGCCACCTCTGAAACAGCTCGTCCTCACGTTGTTTTAGAGAACTATTTTCCATAACCAATTTTCCGTAATAAAAGTTGAAAAAGTTTGTCAATTTATGGGGGAGTACAGAACGTTATACGACAGGCGAACCAGCTTGCGGCCAGCGCTCCTCGCCCGGCAACTCTCGATCGAAGCCGTCTCCCTTTGCAGTGCGCGTGTTTACTCGTACCACGATATTCGCGCCTGATTGCAGCGCCTCACGAAAGCAGAAAGCCAACTTACAAAGCGTGACCATGAAAACACGACAACCGCCCGAAACTCGCCACGACGCACCCAAACGCCTCCCAGTTGCGCCGAAACCGACCTTGACACACTTTGGAACCAAGTGGTTTCCACCGGCAAATCGATCTTGATCAATGCACGATAACGCGAACGCGCTCGGGTGCGTCATCCATCCGCTAAATTAACCTCTAGCTCCACACGACCCTAAGCACCGCGCTAACTTTTCGAAATCCGACTTTATTAACTAAAAAAGCCCCCGCATCGCTGCGAGGGCCCTTCCAAATTTTGCATTCCGGTCTGATTACAGACCGGTGGACACGTCGATGGTGTTGCCCTCTTCGAGCATCACGTAGGCCTTCTTCACGTCCTTGCGCTTGCCGGTCTTGCCACGGAAACGCTTCACTTTGCCTTTGGTGATGGTCGTGTTCACGGCCTTCACCTTGACACCAAAGAGCGCCTCAACGGCCTCCTTGATCTGCGGCTTGTTTGCGTCGATGGCCACTTCGAAGACAACCGCGCCGTGTTCGGACGCCATGGTGGTCTTTTCGGTGATGATCGGCTTGCGGATCACGTCGTACTGTTCTGCCTTAACGGTCATTTCAGTCGTGCCTCCAGAGCTTCGACACCCGCCTTCGTGATCACCAGGGTGTCACGCTTCAGGATGTCATAAACGTTGGCACCGATGGTCGGGAGGATGTCCAGACCTTCGATGTTGCGCGCTGCCTTGGCGAAACCAGCGTTCACCTCGGCACCGTCGATGATCAGCGCACGCTTCCAGCCCAGCTTCGACACTTGTGCCGCGAGGGCCTTGGTCTTGTCTGCGCCGTCGATGTTCTCGATCACAACGAGCGAGCCGTTCTTGAGCTTGTCCGACAGAGCCATTTTCAGGCCCAGAGCGCGGACTTTCTTCGGCAGGTCGTGGCCGTGCGAACGCGGCGTCGGACCCTTGTAGATGCCACCCTTGCGGAAGATCGGCGCGTTGCGGGAACCGTGGCGAGCGCCGCCGGTGCCTTTCTGGCGATAGATCTTCTTCTTGGAGTAAGACACTTCCGAGCGGGTCTTGACCTTGTGGGTGCCCTGCTGCGCGTTGTTACGCTGCCAGCGGACCACACGGTGGAGAATGTCGGCGCGCGGCTCCAGCCCGAACAGGGCTTCGTCCAGCTCGACTTCGCCAGCGGAACCGCCGTCGAGGTTGATTACGTCGAGTTTCATTCCTCACCTTCCTTCTTCTCGGCCTCGATGTCCGCCTCCGCAGCTTTCAGCTGCTCGGCTTCCTGTGCGGCCTGCTCCTCGGCGAGACGCGTTGCTTCGGCTTCTGCTTCTGCAGCGGCCTGGGCAGCAGCTTCGTCGGCGAGACGCTGTGCTTCCTTCTTGGCGCTCGCCAGAGCGGCCGGAAGGATCACGTTCTCGGGGGTCGGCTTCTTGACGGCATCCTTGACGGTGACCCAGGAGCCTTTCGGACCCGGAACAGCGCCTTTGATCATGATGACGCCGCGGTCGCTGTCGGTCTTGACGACCTGCAGGTTCTGCGTGGTCACACGAACGGAGCCCATGTGGCCGGCCATTTTCTTGCCTTTGAACACCTTACCGGGGTTCTGACACTGACCGGTGGAGCCGTGCGAACGGTGAGAGATAGACACACCGTGGGTCGCGCGGAGACCGCCGAAGTTGTGGCGCTTCATACCGCCGGCAAAACCTTTACCGATGGAGATGCCGGAGACGTCCACGAACTGACCTTCGAAGTAATGGTCGGCGATGATTTCCTCGCCCACTTCGATCAGGTTCTCAGGCGCAACGCGGAATTCCACCACTTTGCGCTTGGGCTCTACGCCAGCTTTGGAGAAGTGGCCGCGCATCGCTTGCGAGGTGCGCTTTGCCTTTGCAACGCCACAGCCCAGCTGGACAGCGGAGTAGCCGTTGGTTTCTTCCGTACGCTGCGCGACAACCTGAAGGGTGTCGAGCTGCAGAACGGTGACGGGGATCTGCTTGCCGTCTTCCATGAACACGCGAGTCATGCCGATTTTTTTTGCGATCACACCAGAGCGCATGGTCATCCCCCTTATACCTTGATCTCGACGTCAACGCCGGCGGCGAGGTCGAGCTTCATGAGGGCGTCCACGGTCTGCGGAGTCGGATCGACAATATCGAGCAGACGCTTGTGCGTGCGGATCTCGAACTGGTCGCGAGATTTCTTGTTCACGTGCGGGCCACGCAGAACAGTGAATTTCTCAATCTTGTTGGGCAGCGGGATGGGCCCGCGGACCTGTGCGCCGGTACGCTTGGCGGTGTTGACGATTTCCTGAGTGCTGGCGTCCAGCACGCGGTAATCAAACGCCTTGAGCCGGATACGGATGTTCTGGTTCATCGAACAGTCCTATTTTGGCATTTAGGTTGAGAGGAGGATACGCGACCACCGCGCACCCTCGTCGAACCTATAAGGGCGGAGAATCACTCCGCCCTTCACGACACGATGGCCGTTGCGCGCCTATAGGCGGTTTGGGGGCTTGGGGCAAGGGGGCAATCGTAGGCTCCCGCTGAACTTGCGCGCCCCAACACATCGGTCGATGGCAGCGCGAAACGGCGGAAGGGTCTAGTTTTTGTGGTACACGCATTTGCAGAGGATATTCTCAATATAGAGATTTCAAATCCGGTGGTTTTAAATGATCTTTCACGAACTTCACGGTTCTTTCCCCATGACGTACCTTCTTCACGATGCGGGTTCCCTGGCACGTGAACAACATGCAGACCTTTACGGAGCTTGGACCGCAGTGGGCAGCAGGCTGGCGTACGCGAGAAGTGATCCGCGCGGACACGCAATGTAACACCTGGGCGCGAACCTAAACCTTATTTTGCGGGTTATGGAAAGAGAGCAGAAAGAAATCATCGACCAAACGGGTGGCCCAATGGATGGCGGCCCATTGTTCATTCAAATATCGCTTTCAAAAACATGGCTATTTGCCGTGTATGAGATCGTCCGGGAAACTTGCGATGTGCCATCCGGCGGCTCGGACAACGGAAGCGTTTATTGTCGGGACGCAAGCTGCTTTAGATGCAACTCCCTGAAGCCGGTCAAAGATATTTTGGCGCGTTACCGAGTTCCCCTTGCTAAACTGCAACCAATGGGGCGCGACGTGCGCCAGCGCAATCAACTGCCAAGTATCGCTTTCAACAATGAGGATGGCTCAATTGTCTGGTTGACCATGACCGCTAGCGGAGAACCTGAAGAAAAAATGAGCCGTCAGGAGATCTCTGATTATATTTTGGAAATGCTCCTCAAAATCGAAAGGTGAAAAGGCAGACCCGTCCTGGCGCGGCTTCCCTAATTCAGAAGAGTGCTAAAACCACATCTTTGGCCCTTACTGGGCAAGCCACTGCTGCGCGGCGCGGCAAGAGCATCACCATGGGCGCGTTATTACGATTTTTGGGGCGTCCCAATGCACACATCAGGATCCGCGAAGAAATCAGAAAAGGCCGCCCCTTGTAAGGGCGGCCTTCTTTATCTCAACCGAGTGAACTCGGGATCATCGCTTATGCGAGGATCTTCGACACGACGCCGGAACCCACGGTGCGGCCACCCTCACGGATAGCGAAGCGCAGGCCCTCTTCCATCGCGATCGGGGCGATCAGCTCGACGGAGAACTTAAGGTTGTCGCCCGGCATCACCATTTCGGTGCCCTCGGGAAGCTCAACCGTGCCGGTCACGTCCGTGGTGCGGAAGTAGAACTGCGGACGGTAGTTCTTGAAGAACGGTGTGTGACGACCGCCTTCTTCCTTGTTCAGGATGTAGACCTCGCACTCGAATTTCGTGTGCGGGTTCACCGACTTCGGCTTGCACAGAACCTGACCGCGCTCAACACCTTCACGGTCGATGCCGCGCAGCAGGATGCCGACGTTGTCGCCTGCTTCACCACGATCGAGCAGCTTGCGGAACATTTCCACACCGGTGCAGGTCGTCTTGGTGGTGTCGCGGATGCCGACGATTTCGATTTCGTCGCCAACGTTGATCACGCCACGTTCCACACGGCCGGTCACAACCGTACCACGACCCGAGATCGAGAACACGTCTTCGATCGGCATCAGGAAGGGCTGGTCCGTCGCGCGCGGCGGCTGCGGGATGTACTCGTCCACGGCGGCCATCAGTTCGCGGATCTTGTTCTCGCCGATCTCGGGATCACGGCCTTCCATCGCGGCCAGAGCGGACCCCGCGATGATCGGGATATCGTCGCCCGGGAAGTCGTATGCGGACAGCAGTTCGCGGACTTCCATTTCGACGAGCTCGAGCAGCTCTTCGTCGTCGACCTGGTCAACCTTGTTCATGAAAACGACCATGGCGGGGATACCCACCTGGCGGCCGAGCAGGATGTGCTCGCGCGTCTGCGGCATGGGGCCGTCAGCTGCGTTCACGACCAGGATCGCGCCGTCCATCTGGGCGGCACCGGTGATCATGTTCTTGACGTAGTCCGCGTGGCCGGGGCAGTCGACGTGCGCGTAGTGACGTGCTTCGGTCTCGTACTCGACGTGCGCGGTCGAGATGGTGATGCCGCGTGCTTTTTCTTCCGGTGCGCCGTCGATCTGATCGTAGGCCTTGAAGTCACCGAAATACTTGGTGATCGCCGCGGTCAGCGTGGTCTTGCCGTGGTCAACGTGGCCGATTGTGCCGATGTTGCAGTGCGGCTTGTCGCGTGTGAACTTTTCCTTTGCCATGTGATGGCTCCTTTTTTGGTCGTTCGGTGCGCATCAGTTGCGCACCCTACGGGTGGTTGTAGGGTGCGCCTTTTCAGGCGCACCGAGCATTATGCGTACTTGGACTGAATTTCGTCCGAGATGTTCTGCGGCACCGGATCGTAGTGGTCGAACTGCATCGTGAACTGCGCGCGGCCCGAAGACATGGAGCGCAGTGTGTTGATGTAGCCGAACATGTTCGCCAGCGGCACGTAAGCGTTGATCGCCACGGCGTTGCCGCGAGGCTCCTGGCCGGACATCTGACCACGACGGGACGTCAGGTCACCGATGATACCGCCGGTGTATTCTTCCGGGGTGATCACTTCGACCTTCATCATCGGCTCAAGCAGCTTCGCGCCCGCTTTGCGCATGCCTTCACGCATACACATACGGCCAGCGATTTCGAACGCGAGGACCGAGGAGTCAACGTCGTGGAACTTACCGTCGATCAGAGCGACCTTGAAGTCGATGACCGGGAAGCCCGCGAGCGGACCGGAGTCCATAACGGAGCGAATGCCCTTTTCGACACCGGGGATGTATTCCTTCGGAACAGCACCACCAACGATCTTGGATTCGAAGGAGAACCCTTCGCCCGGCTCCGTGGGCGTGATGATCAGCTTGACCTCACCGAACTGACCCGAACCACCCGACTGTTTCTTGTGGGTGTAGGTGTGCTCGACCTCGTGGGAGATGGTCTCACGATATGCCACCTGCGGCGCACCGATGTTGGCCTCAACCTTGAACTCACGCTTGAGACGGTCAACCAGGATGTCCAGGTGAAGTTCGCCCATGCCCTTCATGATGGTCTGACCGGACTCGATGTCGGTCTCCACGCGGAAGGAGGGGTCTTCTGCTGCCAGACGGGCAAGGCCAGCCGACATTTTTTCCTGGTCGCCCTTGGTCTTGGGCTCAACCGCGATCTCGATCACCGGATCCGGGAAGGTCATGGTTTCAAGCACAACCGGATCCTTCGCATCACACAGCGTGTCACCGGTGGTGGTGTCCTTCAGACCCGCCAGCGCGATGATGTCGCCGGAGAAGGCTTCGTCGATCTCTTCACGGTTGTTGGAGTGCATCATCATCATACGACCGATGCGCTCTTTCTTGCCCTTGGTGGAGTTCAGGATCGAGTCACCCTTGTTCATTTTACCCGAATACACCCGGGTGAACGTCAGCGAGCCGACAAAGGGGTCGTTCATGATTTTGAACGCCAGACCAGCGAAAGGCATGGAGTCGTCTGCGCGGCGCGGGATGTCACGGGTTTCCGTCTCATCGCCCGGCTTGAAGCCCATGTAATCCACAACGTCCATCGGGGACGGCAGATAATCGACAACAGCGTTCAGCAGCGGCTGGACACCTTTGTTCTTGAACGCAGAACCGCCCAGAACCGGCACGAAGTGCAGCGCCAGAGTGCCCTTGCGCAGCAGTTTGCGCAGGGTTGCCACGTCGGGCTCTTCGCCTTCGAGGTAAGCTTCCATCGCGTCGTCGTCTTCTTCGACGGCCGCTTCGATCATCTTGCCGCGCCATTCGTCGGCCATGTCCTTGAGCTCGTCACGGATGGGCTGACGGGTCCAGGAAGCACCGAGGTCTTCGCCCTTCCAGGTCCACTCTTCCATGGTCACGAGGTCAACCAGACCTTCGAGTTCGTTTTCGGCACCGATCGGGAACGCGATCGGAACGGCGCGCGCGCCGGTACGGTCTTCGATCATGTTGACGCAGTTGAAGAAGTCCGCGCCGATCTTGTCCATCTTGTTGACGAACACGATACGCGGAACCTTGTAGCGGTCAGCCTGACGCCAGACGGTTTCGGTCTGCGGCTCAACACCTGCGTTGGCGTCGAGAACGCAAACGGCGCCGTCGAGGACGGCCAGCGAACGCTCGACTTCGATGGTGAAGTCAACGTGGCCGGGGGTGTCGATGATGTTCATGCGGTACTTGGTGTCGTAAGTACCTTCGGCGGAGGGATCTTCCTGCCACTGCCAGAACGTGGTCGTCGCAGCGGAGGTGATGGTGATGCCGCGTTCCTGCTCTTGCTCCATCCAGTCCATCGTGGCCGCACCGTCGTGGACCTCACCGATGTTGTGGGACTTGCCGGTGTAGAACAGAATACGCTCGGAGCAGGTGGTTTTACCTGCGTCGATGTGCGCCATGATCCCGAAATTGCGGTAGCGCTCGAGAGGGTAGTCGCGTGCCATGGGTCTGGGTCCTCTAGGGGTAATCTCTGCGCGGGCGATTAACCCTCGCGTCGGATATGTTCAAGCAGAGCATCGCGTCAGACAGCACAAAGGGCGCTTTCGCGCCTAAGTGTGGCCTGAATGCGATCAGGCGGCCAAGCGATCCCGGCCGCCCGACTGGTGATTACCAGCGGTAGTGGCTGAACGCTTTGTTGGCGTCGGCCATCTTGTGAGTGTCTTCGCGCTTTTTGACAGCGGAACCACGGGACTGAACGGCATCGATCAGTTCACCGGCCAGACGCTCTTCCATGGTGTTTTCGTTGCGGTTGCGCGAGGCAGTGATGAGCCAGCGGATTGCCAGCGCTTCACGGCGCTCCGGGCGCACTTCGACGGGCACCTGGTAGGTGGCACCACCGACGCGGCGCGAACGCACTTCGACGGACGGTTTGATGTTTTCCAGCGCTTCGTGGAAGATTTCAACCGGAGCGCGCTTCACCTTGGCTTCGACACGGTCGAGTGCGCCATAGACGATGCGTTCTGCGACGGATTTCTTACCATCGTACATCAGGTTGTTCATGAACTTTGTCAGCACACGATCGCCATACTTGGCGTCGGGCAGGACTTCGCGTTTTTCAGCGGCGTGACGACGGGACATATCTGTATCCTATTCCTGGTGTGCTTACTTGGGACGCTTCGCGCCATACTTGGAGCGACGCTGCTTCCGGTCCTTGACGCCCTGGGTATCCAGAACACCGCGCAGGATGTGGTAACGCACACCCGGAAGGTCTTTTACACGACCGCCACGGATCAGAACCACGGAGTGCTCCTGAAGGTTGTGGCTTTCACCGGGGATGTAGGAGATCACCTCGTAACCGTTGGTCAGGCGAACCTTCGCAACTTTCCGCATAGCGGAGTTCGGCTTTTTCGGGGTGGTGGTGTAGACGCGTGTGCAGACGCCACGCTTCTGGGGGCATTGCTCCAGGTGCTGGGACTTGGAACGCTTGACTTTGGGCTGACGCGGTTTGCGGATCAGCTGTTGGATCGTGGGCATGTGGACGGTTTCCCCGTGCTTCTCTCAATCGTGCCGGTCGGACCGGCGGTTCAGGTCGGGCCTTCCCCGCGGGGCGGCCGGTGATGGGCGCATCTGCAACCGGGTCGATGACCGTGGCACAAACGACTTTTGGTCCGCATCAGACCCCTTACCGGAGGGCCTACGCGGGGGCGTTCCAGAGGACCGGGGCTTGCATCGCCCGCGGTCTTGAGCGCAATCTCGTCATGAAAACGATGCGCCTGAGGGGTCCCGGGCGCAACGGATTAGCGGGCGTATACGCAGAGTCGCAGCGGCTGTCAACAGCTCTGCCCGCCGTAGCATGTCGCGGGTCCGCAAGAGGCGTGTTCACCCTGCCTTGCGCCGACCTCTGACTGGACACAAACTTGGCACGCTGCCACTGTGAACGCAGATGTCACGGATGGGCGTGGATATGCAAGTCATTGGTTTTTGTCGCTTCTCCTATCCTGCCGAGGGCGGCTTTCAGGTCGAACACGCGACCATGGAAGAGCGTTTGACCTATCTTTACGCACCCGCCCGCATGGAAGAACGTCTGCGGCATTTCGAGACCATCTGCCTGCCCTCGATTCGAGCGCAGACCGACCCGGACTTCACCTTCGTCATCCTGATCGGAGAGAACCTGCCAGAGCCGTGGGTCGGTCGCCTGCGGGACTTGATCGCAGATGTCCCACAGGCGGTGGTGGCCGCCCGCCCGTCGGGGCCGCATCGGAAAGTATGCCAGCGTGTCATCAATTCCGCGCGCAAAATGGATCAACCCTGCCTTCAGTTCAGGCATGATGACGACGATGCCGTGGCGATCACCTTCGTTGAACGGCTGCGCAAGGCGGCTGCGGACGTAGGACCGCTGCTAAATCAACATCGGATGGTCGGCTTTGACTGGAACCGTGGCTATGTCGCGCGACCTGACGCGAATGGTATCAGCGGGGAGGTTCAGATCACGCCGTTCTGGGGCGTGGCACAGGCCACATATGTTCAGGCGGGTGTGCGGCAAACGATCATGAACTTCGGCCATCGCAAGCTAATGGAATACATGCCCTGTCTGACCTTCACCGATGAAGTCATGTATCTGCGTGGCCACAACGATCACAATGACTCCCGGCAGAAAAAGCATGTCAAACCGATGCCCCTGCCCCGCCTGAATCAAGACGGCGAAGCAGACCTGCTGGACCGCTTCGCCATTGATGCGGATCATGTCCGCCGTGTGTTTGCCGGGACTTAGCTGTCGCTGTCCGACTTGGTCACAAGGATGATCTCGCCATTCTCGTAGTCGGTGGCGAGGATGAATGACCCGTCATCGAGGATCTCCACGTCGCGCACGCGACCAAATTGTGTCAGCAGGCGCTCCTCCTCTGCGACCTTGTCGCCGTCCCACCCAAGACGGACGATGCCCGGCGCAACAAGAGCGGCAACCAGCAAGTCGCCGTCCCACTCCGGGAACATCTCACCCTGGTAAAAAGACATGTCACCGGGTGCGATCACCGGGTCCCAGTAATAGTCGGGCTGTTCCATGCCCTCCTGGACCGCGATACCTTCCCCCACTTGGGTGCCGCTGTAATTGATCCCGTAAGAGATCACCGGCCAACCGTAGTTCTTGCCCGCCTCGGTGATGTTGATTTCGTCACCGCCAGCGGGACCATGCTCAAGCGTAAACAGCTGATCTCCGCGCATCGCTGCGCCTTGGACATTGCGGTGCCCGTAGGACCAGATGGTATCCACGGCATCCTCCTGCCCGACAAAAGGATTGTCGTCCGGTGTAGAGCCGTCCAGCGCAACGCGGATGACCTTGCCGTAGGTGGTGGACAGATCCTGCGATTTGACGCGCTCCGCCTGGCTGGAGTGCTCCCCCGTGGTGATGAAGGCATGGTCGGCGCCGTCAAAAACGATACGGCTGCCGTAGTGCATGGCCACAGGGCTGGGCGGGTCCTGGACGAAGATGTCTGAAACTTCGGTCAGCTCGGTCATGTCCTCGGACAGCTTGCCGCGCGCTGCGGCGGTGACAGACATGCCATCGCCCGTTCCCTTGGAATAAGTGAAATAGATCCAACGATCTTCGGCGAAGGTGGGCCCGACTTTCACGTCCAGAAGTCCGGCCTGCGTGTTTCCACCGCCGGGCGCTTCATTGAAGATTTCTGGCAGACCCGCGATTGGGTCAGACAGGGTGCCGTCCATCTGAAGCACACGCAGCCGGCCCGGGCGTTCGGTGATCAGCAGGCCACCATCATCGGGAAGCGCCTCCACGGCCCAAGGGTGAACAAGACCATCAGCTATGGTCTGTGTCGTGTAGCTGTAGTCTGATGCGACCAAAGGCGCGCGGGTCTGGTTTTCGAAGGCCGGTTCGAACTCGGCGTTCTTCGTCCCCCATTCATGGGTTTGTGCTGCGGCGGGCGTGGCGGCCAATGCGGCCAAGGCTGTCAGTGTCGAAGCGATACGTTTCATTGTGTTCTCCCTGTTTTATGGGTCCACAACGCATGGAAGCAGAGCGCGCTCCATCCCTGACGGTTTCGTGATCCCAATGGAAAAAGGGCCCCCGCGCTGGCGGAGGCCCCTTTTGATGTCAGGATCGGTTGGTCAGCGCGCGATCAATCGCGGCTTTCCGGCGTCTCCACGGTCAGCGTATCGAACGCATCGCCGCTGGTCGGCTCGTCCACCGCGGAGGGAGCAGCCAGAGCGGCGGCCGCTTCGGCCTCCTCGCGGCGCGCCTCGACCACGACGTTGTCGCGATCCGACGCCACACGACGAAGCTGCTGGGTTGCCCCACCGGTGCCCGCCGGGATCAGACGGCCCACGATCACGTTCTCCTTGAGACCGATCAGCGTGTCCTTCTTGCCCTGTACGGACGCTTCGGTCAGCACGCGGGTCGTTTCCTGGAACGACGCCGCAGAGATGAACGAACGGGTCTGCAATGACGCCTTCGTGATGCCGAGCAGGATCGGTTCGCCCTTTGCGGGACGCCCATTTTTCTTCTCGGACTTCGCGTTGGCCTCGTCGAACTCCATCTTGTCGACGTGCTCGCCCTTCAGCAGGGTTGTATCGCCGCTGTCGAGGATCTCCCACTTTTGCAGCATCTGGCGAACGATCACCTCGATGTGCTTGTCGTTGATCTTCACGCCCTGCAGTCGATAGACGTCCTGCACCTCGTCGATCATGTAGTTCGCCAGCGCTTCGATCCCCATGATGGAGAGGATGTCATGCGGCGCCGGGTTGCCGTCCATGATGTAGTCACCCTTCTGGATGAAGTCGCCTTCAGCCACCGGGATGTGCTTGCCTTTCGGGATCATGTATTCCCGCGGCTCGAGGCTTTCGTCCTGCGGCTCGATCGAGATGCGACGCTTGTTCTTGTAGTCCTTGCCAAAGCGCACGTAGCCGTCGATCTCCGCGATGATCGCGTGATCTTTGGGACGACGTGCTTCAAAGAGTTCGGCCACACGCGGCAGACCACCGGTGATGTCCTTCGTCTTTGCGCCTTCGCGCGGAATACGCGCAACAACGTCACCCGCCTTCACCGTTTGACCGTCTTCACACGACAGGATCGCGTCCACGGACATGGTGTAGGTGATCGGGTTGCCTTGCTCGTTGCGCACCGGCTCACCGTCGTCATCCTGCAGGATGATTTCCGGCTTCAGCTCGTTGCCCTTCGGCGCGGCACGCCAGTCGACCACGATCTTCTGGGTCATACCTGTCGCATCGTCGGTCTCTTCGCGCACGGCCAGGCCGTTCACGAGGTCGATGTGCTTCGCGACACCGTCCTTCTCTGCGATGATCGGCAGAGTATAGGGGTCCCATTCGAACAGCTTGTCGCCGCGACCGATGTCCTGACCGTCTTTGACATACAGCTTGGAGCCGTAACCCACTTTGTGGGATGCGATTTCCTCACCCTGGTCGTTGACGATCATGACCTGCATGTTGCGGTTCATGACGATCATTTCGCCAGCTGCGTTCTCAAGAACGCTGGGCAGGACGAACTGGATCTTACCGTTCTGCGAGGCCTCAAGGAAGGACCGCGACGAACCCTGCGCAACGCCGCCCATGTGGAATGTCCGCATGGTCAGCTGCGTGCCGGGCTCACCGATCGACTGCGCCGCGATGATGCCCACGGCTTCGCCGGTGTTCACCTTCGTACCGCGTGCAAGGTCACGACCGTAGCAGGTCGCGCAAACGCCTTCTTCGGCTTCACAGGTCAGCGGCGAGCGGATGCGCGCCGTCTGAAGACCGGACTCTTCGACCAAATCCGCGGTGCGTTCGTCGATCAGTTCGCCATGGCGCACCATGATGTCCCCGGTCAGCGGGTGCTTCAGCTCCTCGGCCGCGGTACGGCCCAGAATGCGTTCGCCCAGCGTTGCGACGACTTCACCATCGTTCACGGCCGCAACGGCAGTGATCGACATGTCCGTGCCACAGTCATTCATGCGAATGATGCAGTCCTGCGCCACGTCCACCAGACGACGGGTCAGATAACCGGAGTTCGCTGTTTTCAGAGCGGTGTCCGACAGACCTTTCCGTGCGCCGTGGGTCGAGTTGAAGTACTCGAGAACGGTCAGACCTTCTTTGAAGTTCGAGATGATCGGCGTTTCGATGATGTCGCCGTTCGGCTTCGCCATCAGGCCGCGCATCGCGCCCAGCTGTTTCATCTGCGTAACAGAACCACGGGCCTTGGAGTGGGCCATCATGTAAACCGAGTTGGGCTCTTCTTCCTGACCGGCGTCGTTGTAACGCTTGGCGGAGATCGTGCCCATCATGGCTTCGGTGACCTTGTCGTTACACTTCGACCAGGCGTCGACAACTTTGTTGTACTTTTCGCCCTGGGTGATCAGGCCGTCCATGTACTGCTGTTCAAAGTCCTTCACCTGATCGCGTGTTTCCTCGACCAGTTCCCACTTGTTGTCCGGGATGACCATGTCGTCCTTGCCGAACGAGATGCCGGCCTTGAACGCTTCGGTAAAGCCGATGCGCATGATCTGGTCACAGAAGATCACGGACTCTTTCTGACCGCAGTAACGGTAGACAGTGTCGATGACGGTCTGCACGTCGCCCTTGCGCAGGAGACGGTTCACCAGATCGAACGGCGCCTTGGTGTTCAGCGGCAGCAAGCCGCCAAGACGCACACGACCGGGCGTGGTGTCGAACCGCTGCCAGACCTCAAGGCCGTTCTCGTCAATCTGCTTGACGCGGCACTTGATGTTGGCGTGCAAGTGCACCTCGCCAGACGTCAGCGCGTGTTCAACTTCCTCCGGGGAGGAGAAGACCATGCCTTCGCCCTTCATGCCTTCGCGGGCAATGGTGACGTAGTACAGGCCCAAGATCATATCCTGCGACGGAACGATGATCGGGTTGCCGTTGGCCGGCGACAGGACGTTGTTCGTCGACATCATCAGGACGCGCGCTTCGAGCTGTGCCTCAAGGGACAGCGGAACGTGCACAGCCATCTGGTCGCCGTCAAAGTCCGCGTTGAACGCCGAACAGACCAGCGGGTGCAGCTGGATGGCCTTGCCTTCGATCAATGTGGGTTCGAACGCCTGGATGCCCAGACGGTGCAGCGTGGGCGCGCGGTTCAGCAAAACCGGGTGCTCGCGAATAACCTCGTCGAGGATGTCCCAGACTTCGGGGCGCTCTTTTTCCACGAGCTTTTTCGCCTGCTTCACGGTGCTGGACAGGCCTTTGGCCTCCAGTCGCGAATAGATGAACGGCTTGAACAGTTCGAGCGCCATCTTCTTGGGCAGACCGCACTGGTGCAGCTTCAGCTCGGGGCCGGTCACGATGACCGAACGGCCGGAGAAGTCGACGCGCTTGCCCAAAAGGTTCTGACGGAAGCGACCCTGCTTACCCTTCAGCATGTCGGACAGCGACTTCAACGGGCGCTTGTTGGCACCGGTGATGACGCGGCCACGACGGCCGTTGTCGAACAGGGCGTCGACGGATTCCTGCAGCATCCGCTTTTCGTTGCGGACGATGATGTCAGGCGCGCGCAGTTCGATCAGACGCTTCAGGCGGTTGTTCCGGTTGATCACGCGGCGGTACAGGTCGTTCAGGTCGGAGGTCGCGAAACGACCACCATCCAGCGGCACCAGCGGGCGCAGTTCCGGCGGAATGACCGGGATGACGGTGAGGATCATCCACTCCGGACGGTTGCCGGATTCCAGGAAGGATTCCACGACCTTCAGACGCTTGATGATCTTCTTGGGCTTCAGCTCGCCCGTGGCTTCCTTGAGGTCCGCGCGCAGGTTCTCTGCCTCGGACTCGAGGTCGATGGCGGCCAGCATCTCGCGGATGGCCTCGGCACCGATGTTCGCCGTGAAGGCGTCCATGCCGTATTGATCCTGCGCGTCGAGGAATTCCTCTTCGTTCAGCATCTGGCCGTAGGTCAGGTCGGTCAGGCCAGGCTCGATCACCACGTAGTTTTCAAAGTACAGAACGCGCTCGAGGTCGCGCAGCGTCATGTCCAGCATCAGGCCGATGCGCGAGGGCAGCGACTTGAGGAACCAGATGTGAGCGCAAGGCGCGGCCAGCTCAATGTGGCCCATGCGCTCGCGGCGGACCTTCTGCAGCGTGACTTCGACACCGCACTTTTCGCAGACAACGCCGCGGTATTTCATGCGCTTGTATTTGCCGCACAGGCATTCGTAGTCCTTGATCGGACCAAAGATGCGCGCGCAGAACAGGCCGTCCCGCTCAGGCTTGAACGTACGGTAGTTGATGGTTTCCGGCTTTTTGATTTCGCCGAAGGACCATGAAAGGATCCGTTCCGGGCTCGCCAGCGACACCTTGATCTCGTCAAAGGTCTTGACCGGGGCCACCGGATTGAACGGGTTGTTGGTCAGTTCCTGGTTCATGTGTTCCTCACAAATTCAGAGAGAAGCGGTTGGGAGGGGGCGCAGATCGCGCCCCGCCGAAGACACGGGTGACTGGCGTCACTCTGCGTCTTCCTCCTCCGCATCCAGGAGTTCCATGTTGAGGCCCAGGCCGCGGACCTCCTTGACGAGAACGTTGAACGATTCCGGCACGCCGGCTTCGAAGTTGTCCTCACCCTTGACGATCGACTCGTAGACCTTCGTCCGGCCCGCCACGTCATCCGACTTCACCGTCAGCATCTCCTGCAGAGTGTAGGCGGCGCCGTAAGCTTCCAGAGCCCAGACTTCCATCTCACCGAAGCGCTGACCACCGAACTGCGCCTTACCACCCAGCGGCTGCTGCGTGACGAGGGAGTACGGCCCGGTGGAGCGGGCGTGGATCTTGTCGTCGACCAGGTGATGCAGCTTGAGCAGGTACTTCATACCCACTGTCACCTTGCGCGAGAACTCTTCGCCGGTGCGGCCGTCGAACAGGCGGGACTGGCCGCTTGTGTCGAAACCAGCACGCCGCAGCGCGTCGTCCACATCTGCCTCTTTCGCACCGTCAAAGACCGGCGTTGCGATCGGCACACCACGTGTCACGTTGCCCGCCATTTCCAGCAGGTCGTCCTGATCCGCGTCGGCAAAGCCTTCTGCATAGACTTCGTCGCCGTAGACGATCTTCAGGGCGTCACGCACCGGGGTCATATCGCCCGAACGCTTGTACTCCTGCAGAGCCTCGTCGACCTGGATCCCCAGCGCACGAGACGCCCAACCCATGTGGGTTTCGAGGATCTGACCGACGTTCATACGCGACGGAACGCCCAGCGGGTTCAGACAGAAGTCGACCGGCGTACCATCCGCAAGGAACGGCATGTCCTCCTGCGGAACCACGCGCGACACAACACCCTTGTTCCCGTGACGACCGGCCATCTTGTCGCCCGGCTGAAGCTTGCGCTTCACGGCGATGAAGACTTTGACCATCTTCATCACGCCCGGGGGCAGATCGTCGCCGCGGCGCACTTTCTCGACTTTGTCCTCGAAACGGGCGTCCAACGCACGCTTCTGGATTTCGTACTGCTCGTGCAGCGCCTCGACGTGCTTGGCGTCGTCTTCTTCCGCAAGGGCAAGCTGCCACCACAGGCTGCGCGGCAGGCTTTCGAGAAGCTCCGCATCGACTGTGGAGTTCGACTTCACGCCACGCGGACCTTTGACGGCCACCTTGCCTTCGACCATCGAGCGCAGGCGCGCATAGATGTTCCGGTCCAGGATCGCCATCTCGTCGTCCCGGTCACGGGCCAGCGCTTCGATCTCTTCGCGTTCGATCTGCAGCGCACGTTCGTCTTTTTCGACGCCGTGACGGTTGAAGACACGCACTTCGACAACAGTACCGTAGTCGCCCGGCTTCACACGCAACGAGGTGTCGCGCACGTCAGATGCCTTTTCGCCAAAGATGGCGCGCAGCAGCTTTTCTTCCGGGGTCATCGGGCTTTCGCCCTTGGGCGTGATCTTACCCACGAGGATATCGCCCGGCTCCACGTCCGCGCCGATGTACACGATGCCCGCCTCGTCGAGGTTGCGCAGCGCTTCTTCACCAACGTTGGGAATGTCGCGGGTGATCTCTTCCGGGCCAAGCTTGGTGTCGCGCGCCGCCACTTCGAATTCTTCGATGTGGATGGAGGTAAACACGTCGTCCTTGGAGATCCGCTCGGAGATCAGGATCGAGTCTTCGTAGTTGTAACCGTTCCACGGCATGAAGGCGACGATGACGTTCTTGCCCAGAGCCAGTTCACCGATGTCGGTGGACGGACCGTCAGCAATAACCTCGGCCTTGCGCACCGTGTCGCCCACCTTCACCAGAGGCTTCTGGTTGATACAGGTGTTCTGGTTGGACCGCTGGAACTTGCGCATACGGTAAATGTCGACGCCCGCGTCCCCCAGTTCGAGGTCTTCGGTCGCACGGATCACGATACGCTGCGCATCGACCTGGTCGATGATGCCCGCACGCTTTGCCATGACGGCCGCGCCGGAGTCACGCGCCACCACTTCTTCGATGCCAGTGCCGATCAGCGGCGCTTCTGCGCGCAGGGTCGGAACCGCCTGACGTTGCATGTTCGAGCCCATGAGAGCGCGGTTGGCGTCGTCGTTTTCAAGGAAGGGGATCAGCGAAGCCGCCACGGAGACCAACTGCTTCGGCGAAACGTCGATCAGGTCGACGGTTTCCGACGGAGCAAGCGTGTAGTCACCGGATTTCCGGGTCGACACGAGGTCCGCGGTAAAGCGGCCGTTTTCGTCCAGCTGCGCGTTGGCCTGCGCCACGGTGTGACGCATTTCCTCCGTCGCGGACATGTAGTGCACTTCGTCGGTGACCTGACGGTCCTTGACCACGCGATACGGGGTCTCGATGAAGCCATACTTGTTCACGCGGGCAAAGGTCGCCAGCGAGTTGATCAGACCGATGTTCGGGCCTTCCGGCGTCTCAATCGGGCACATACGACCGTAGTGCGTCGGGTGCACGTCGCGCACCTCAAAGCCGGCACGTTCGCGGGTCAGACCGCCAGGTCCAAGCGCCGAGAGGCGACGCTTGTGCGTCACTTCGGACAGCGGGTTGGTCTGGTCCATGAACTGCGACAGCTGCGAGGAGCCAAAGAATTCGCGAACAGCCGCAGCCGCCGGTTTGGCGTTGATCAGATCCTGCGGCATCACCGTGTCGATTTCGACCGAAGACATGCGTTCCTTGATCGCGCGCTCCATGCGGAGCAGGCCAACACGGTACTGGTTTTCCATCAGTTCGCCAACGGAGCGCACACGACGGTTGCCGAGGTGGTCGATGTCGTCGATGTCGCCACGTCCGTCACGCAGATCGACCAGCGCCTTGATGCACTTGACGATATCGTCACGGTCCAGCGTGCGCTGGGTGTCGGGCTTTTCGAGTGCCAGACGCATGTTCATCTTCACACGGCCAACGGCGGACAGGTCGTAACGCTCGCCGTCAAAGAACAGCGTGTCGAACAGATTCGACGCAGCGTCGACGGTGGGCGGCTCGCCCGGGCGCATGACGCGGTAGATGTCGAGCAGCGCGGTGTCGCGGCCCATGTTCTTGTCCTGCGCCATGGTGTTGCGCATGTAGGGACCGACATTGATGTTGTCGATGTCCAGAACCGGGATCTCGGTGATGCCTGCGTCCAGCAGCTCCTTGAGCGTACCGCCGGAGACTTCGCCGTCCTTATCAATTGTCCAGGTCAGCTCATCGCCAGCCTCGACGTAGATCGCGCCGGTCTCTTCGTTGATGATGTCCTTGGACACGAACTTGCCGACGATGTGCTCGAAAGGCACCAGCAACTTGCTGACGTTGCCTTCGTCGATCAGCTTCTTCACGGCGCGCGGGGTGACCTTCTTGCCGGCTTCGGCAATGATCTCGCCGCTGTCGGCGTCCACAAGATCGAACGTCGGGCGGGTGCCGCGCACACGCTCGGGGAAGAACCGGGTCGCCCAGCCTTCGCCACGGCGATATTCGAAATCGACCGTGTTGTAATAGGCGTCCATGATCGCTTCCTGGTCGAGACCAAGCGCGTACAGAAGCGTCGTGACCGGCAATTTGCGGCGACGGTCAATACGGGCGAACACGATGTCCTTGGCGTCGAATTCGAAGTCGAGCCAGGAACCACGGTACGGAATGATACGGCAGGCGAACAGCAGCTTGCCCGAGGAGTGCGTTTTGCCCTTGTCGTGGTCAAAGAACACGCCGGGCGACCGGTGCATCTGGGAAACGATGACCCGCTCGGTGCCGTTGACGATGAACGTGCCGTTCTTTGTCATCAAGGGCATGTCGCCCATGAAGACGTCCTGTTCCTTGATGTCCTTGACGGATTTCGCGCCGGTATCTTCGTCGATATCGAACACGATCAAACGCAAAGTGACCTTCAGCGGAGCGCTGTAGGTCATGTCACGCTGCATGCATTCCTCGACGTCGTACTTCGGCTTTTCAAGCTCGTAGTTGACGAATTCGAGAACGGCGGTCTCGTTGAAGTCTTTGATCGGGAAAACCGATTGAAAGACGCCTTTGATCCCCTCGCCGTCAAGCGGCTGGGGCTGATCACCGGAATCGAGGAACAGCTTGTAGCTGGATTTCTGAACCTCGATGAGGTTCGGCATTTCAAGAACTTCGCGGATCTTGCCGTAATAGCGGCGAAGGCGTTTCTGACCGAGGAAACTTTGCGCCATGAGGGGAGCACCCTTTCGATTTTTCTCTGCCCGAACCTATACGCTGCCGGGGGCACAGCGTCGGTTCACGTCAGTGACGGCATGAAACAGGTCCATTCTCGGCACGCGTCCCACCGCGCGCCACTCGACCAGGGTTTCCTGCCTTGGAAAACTCCGCACGCGTTGTGCACGGGGCTTGCCAAGACGGGTGTCTGTGGTTCAGGTTTGCCAATGTCCGGATGTGTGGGCGATGTCCGGTTTCAGGGGCTGTCGTCTTGATTTCAACGTGTAGTGAGCCACCTCATGTCCGGAACGCGCGTCGACGGGATCGAATCGCACGACCCCGCAAGAGACTTCCGAATATTATGTGAATGACGCGAACGCAATACCCCTCGCAGAGGTTTGCGTAAATCAGCGCCTCGCCAGAATGACAAAAACCGCCGCGATGGTCAAGCTGGCAGGCTTGTATGGTTAATTTTTCCGACAAAATAGTCCGAGGGCACAAATTCCATTCAGAAGGACGCATAATCAGAACGTCTTAGGCCTGAAAGGCATGGAAACCTGGCCTTACCTAATTTTGCGCAAGGATGACGTAGTCGCTGGCGGCGGGGAACTGGTGTACCGTGCCGATATTCCCGCCCCGCCTACCGCGCGGCCTGTCCAAACGTGTCGCCACCGCAAAGGCCGTTGCAGAGCCACACAATCACATAGCAGCAAACAAAAAAACGCTCCCCGAAGGGAGCGTTTCTCGTAACCAGTCCGAAGACAGAATTACTTGAGCTCGACTTCGGCGCCTGCCTCTTCGAGCTTCTTCTTGATTTCTTCGGCTTCGTCCTTGGAGACCTGCTCCTTGACGGCTTTGCCACCGGCTTCGACCAGCTCTTTGGCTTCTTTCAGGCCGAGACCCGTGATGCCGCGAACTTCTTTGATCACGTTGATCTTCTTGTCGCCAGCGGACTTCAGGATCACGTCGAATTCGGTCTGCTCTTCAGCAGCCGCTGCGCCTGCGCCGTCTGCCGGGCCAGCCATCATGACTGCGCCGCCGGCTGCGGGCTCGATGCCGTACTCATCCTTGAGGATGGTCTTCAGTTCCTGGGCTTCCAGGAGGGTCAGGCCAACGATTTGTTCGGCCAGTGCTTTGAGATCTGCCATTTTGAGACTCTTTCCGATTTAGATATGGGTTCCAACGCCAGGGAGCATTCCCTACGCGGGTCAACAGGTTGCTTACGCCGCCTCTGCCTTTTCCTCGATGGTAGACAGGATGGAGGCGATGTTCGAAGCAGGTGCGCCAATTGCGCCGGCAATGTTCGATGCGGGTGCGCCGATACAGCCGACGATGGAAGCAATAAGCTCATCGCGCGACGGCATTTTCGACACGGCCTCAACACCGGCACGGTCCAGCGTGGTGCCGCCCATAGCACCGCCAAGGATCTCAATCTTCTTGTTTTCCTTGGCGAAGTCTTCGACGACCTTGGCCGCAGCCACAGGGTCTTCGGAGAAGGTCAGCACCGTCATACCGTCCAGATACTGGTTGATCCCCTCAGCGGGGGTCCCCTGGACAGCAATTCTGGCGAGCTTGTTCTTGGCGACACGGACCGTCGCTTCTGCACCGCGAGCGCGGTTACGCAGGTCCGTCATCTCTGCAACCGTGAGACCCTCGTAGCGGGCAACCACCACGACGCCAGAGCTTTCGAAGATCTGGCCGAGTTCCTCGACCAATTTCTCTTTCTGGGCTCTATCCACAGTTTCACTCCAATTGTTGGAGGGCGGACCCTCCGGCTCTTTTTGTCCGGGCGAACCCGAACGACAAAGTCCGATGAGGGTCGACGCATCCTGTGCTTCCCGATGCGAACATCGAGGAGAAAGAATGTCTCTTCCCGTCTCGGGCAGGAATTATTGACCAAAGCCAACCCACCGTCTCGGACGAATGCGAAAGCCCCACGAATCGCAGGGCTTCTGCAAGACAGGTCTCTACGCGCAACGCGGGCTGTTGTGAAGGACTTTTTTGGCTTTCAGTCCGATGCGCAGGGCTTTGCCGCGACAGGAACGTCGGTGAGACCTGCCACACCCGGCCTCGGCACCTTGAACCGCCCCTGATGCGCCTGTCACCAATACGCAAAAGGGCGCCCGAAGGCGCCCTTTTCATCCCGAGAGGGGAAATATCTTACTGTGCGTTCGCGTCGTCGACAGAGACAGACACGCCAGGGCCCATGGAGGAAGACAGCGAGATCTTCTTCATGTAGGAACCCTTTGCGCCGGCAGGCTTTGCTGCGGACACTGCGTTGACGAACGCGCGGATGTTTTCCACCAGCTTCGCTTCGTCAAAGGAGGCTTTGCCCACACCAGCGTGCACGACACCGGCTTTCTCTGCCTTGAACTGAACCTGACCGCCCTTGGCGTCGGACACGGCTTGCGCCACGTCCATCGTCACGGTGCCAACCTTCGGGTTCGGCATCAGGTTGCGCGGGCCGAGGATCTTACCCAGGCGGCCAACCACGGGCATCATGTCCGGGGTGGCGATGCAGCGGTCAAAGTCGATGGTGCCGGACTGGATGGATTCCATCAGGTCCTCTGCGCCAACGATATCTGCGCCTGCTTCCTTGGCTTCGTCCGCTTTCGGGCCACGAGCAAAGACTGCCACGCGGACGGTCTTGCCTGTGCCGTTCGGCAGGCCAACCACGCCGCGGACCATCTGGTCTGCGTGACGCGGGTCAACGCCGAGGTTCATCGCAATTTCCACGGTCTCGTCGAATTTCACGTTGGAGTTCGACTTGATCAGGGAAACCGCTTCTTCAACGGTGAGGTTTTCTTTGCCAACGAATGCTTCGCGGGCTGCACGGGTGCGCTTACCGAGTTTTGCCATGACGATTAACCCTTCACCTCGATACCCATCGAGTTGGCGGAGCCAACGATGATCTTCATTGCCGCTTCCACGTCGTTCGCCGAGAGGTCTTTCATCTTGGCTTCGGCGATTTCGCGGACCTGCTTGACGGTCACGGACGCAATGGTCTCGCGGCCGGGCGCTTCGGCACCACGAGGGCGGTTACGCTTGCCCACGGGCTTCAGACCGGCGGCCTTCTTCAGGTAATAAGACGCGGGGGGCGTCTTGATGTCCATGGTGAAGGACTTGTCCTGATAGTAGGTGATCACGGTCGGGCACGGCGCGCCGGGCTCCATTTCCTGCGTCTTGGCGTTGAACGCCTTGCAGAATTCCATGATGTTGATGCCGCGCTGACCCAGCGCCGGACCGACCGGCGGGGAGGGGTTGGCTTTGCCTGCAGGGATCTGCAGTTTCATCTTGCCGGCGAGCTTCTTTGCCATCGGCTAATCTCCTGTTCCATCGCCCGTTGACGCGTCGCGGGGCCATCTTTGGCGTGGTCAGGTCCGGACATCGCGACGCCCTCGCCTCCCACGATTGACACACCACCCGAGTCGCCCCGGTCGGCATGAAGGGGCCGTCTAGACCAGAGGTCGGCGTTTGGCAAGAGGGATCAGGCCGCCCACTGCACCTGCGACAGCCCCGCCAGTCGGCAAAGGCGGTCCAGTTCCGTCGCCAGCCGGGCATCGCGGGCCTTGGAGGGGCGCACCCCCGGCTCCCACCACAAACGATTAACGATCAGTGTCCCACGCTTGCGGTCGCCCTTGACGTCGATCCGCCCGACAAACCGCGCGCCTTCCAGCAGTGGATACACATAGTATCCCCATTGGCGTTTGGCCTCTGGCACAAACATCTCGACAGTGTAGTCAAATCCGAACAGCCGCTTCAGCCGAACCCGGTCGCGGATCGCCGGATCAAACGGGTTGAGAATGCGCAGCCGCCCGGTGGGCTCCGGGGCAGACGCCAGCCGAGCCTCGATATCCGGTGCAGCCAGCGCGGCAGACCACGTGCCGTCAGCCGCCTCAATCTCCACCGGAATGAGGCGAGCCGCCTCGGCCCAGGCCTTGACCTCGGCCGGATCAACAGCATCCCAGAACTTGCGGATCTCGGTTGCCGAGCCGAAGCCCAACCGGTCCAGCGCCGCGCTACACAGACCATCAATCTGCGCCTGCTCGGGCAAGACCTCGACCTCCGGAAACACCCGTTCGGCCAGATCGTAATACTTTATGACGCCCTCACGGTGACAAGTGGCAAGCTCTCCCGCGTACCAAAGGTAATCCAGCGCCTTCTTATGCGGCGGACGCTGCCACATGGCGCGCTTTTCCACCACCGTATCAAAGTCGCGGGTACACAGCGGCCCCTCCTCCCGGACGCGGGTCAGGATCTCCTGCGTCAACGCGTCAGAGGCGACCCCAACATACCATGAACCGCCGACCTTGCGTTTCATCCGCTCGAACTGTCTTTGCCAAAGCGGCAGCATCTCCATCGGCAGCACGGAAGCATCATGGGTGAAATGCTCGAACACCTGTCGCTTGCGCAGCAGCTTGTCGAGCATGGGCTCACGATAGCTTTGCGCGCGGGACCAGAGGATATGGTGATGCGCGCGACTGACGACCTGAATGGTGTCAAGCTGCACAAAGCCCAGCTCACGGATCACGCCCATCGCATCCGCCCCCGATGGCGCCCCCGACAGCCCATGTGCCGCAAGCCAAAGCCGCCGCACGTCAGCGTTCGATATGCGTAAAACAGTCACGCGGCCCCCTTCCACAAGTGCGGCCATGCTTGAGCGCCGCTCTGCCGGATTGCAAGTCGTGCGATGGACGTTCCGGGCGGGCAAGCCTAGCTCTGCCGCATCACGACACGGAGCCTGTGTATGAAATCCCTTCTTCTCGCCCTCGGCCTGTTCTGCGCAGCCCCCGCTATCGCGCAGGAGCAGCTGCCGCCGCAGGGCGCAGCTCGGATCGACGCCGTCAATCAGGCCACCAACACCTTTCTGATGAACCGCCAACGCGGGGCGCACGATTTGAACTGGACCACTCTGGTGCCCGACCTGCAAAGCCAGCAGCCCCGCACCATGTTCCGCAACGTGGAAACCGCGCACGCCGAACAGACCGGCAAGCTGACCGGCTTTCACGTGACGGATGCCACAATCTATCCCAACGAGGATGCTGTCGCCCTCGCATATCTGGCGCGCTATGAGAATGGGCTGATGGAATGCGGCACGTTCCTGTGGGAGGCTTTGGGCAACGAAGCGCCGCGCCTCAGAAGCCTGAGCGCCACCGCGTTCACCGCCGAGCAGGCGACGACGGAGGACGGCGCCAAAGCCCTGACCGAAGCAGGCTGCAAGCTGCCGCCACGCTAAGCGACAAAAGAAAAGGGCGCGCTGCCGATGCAACACGCCCTTTTCGGAAACCTGTAAAAGCCGGTTACTGCTTATTCACCTGGGAAAACTCCAGCTCGACCGGGGTTTCGCGGCCAAAGATCGACACGGCAACGCGTAGGCGCTGATTGTCGTCGTCGACACCCTCGACCATGCCGTCGAAGCCTTCGAAGGGGCCCTCGTTGACCTTGACCTTTTCGCCGATCTCGAAGCGGATTTCGAGACGCGGCGCGTCTTCGCCCTCCTGAACCCGGCCAAGGATGGCCTCGACTTCGGCATCGCGCATCGGCATCGGGCGGCCCTGCGGACCAAGGAACCCCGTGACGCGGTTGATGGAGTTGATCAGGTGATAGCCCTGATCCGACATTTCCATGTGCACCAGCACGTAGCCGGGCATAAAGCGACGCTCGGTGGTCACCTTCTTGCCGCGACGCACTTCGATGACCTCTTCGGTCGGCACCAGAACCTCGTCGATCTTCTCTTCGAGCCCCTGCTCCTCAACCGCCGTCCGGATCTGCTCGGCAATCTTTTTCTCGAAATTCGAGAGAACGCTCACCGAATACCACCGCTTTGCCATGTCCGACCTCTGTTCCTAGCTTGCCCGCACCGCGGGCGCATTCGCGAATTGCCCCCGCGTGTCGGAGGCGCCTTCTGGAAATGAAACGGCGCGCGAGCTTGTAACAGCCGCGCGCCTCAATTCTGAGCCAGTCCGATATACCACGCAAGTCAAGATGGCAAGGCCCCTGCCCCGCCAACCGGCCTGCGTTCAGTTGGTCCCGAAGTAGGTCAGCACGCCGGACATGCCTGCGCGGATCGCGATGTCCACCAACGAAAAGAAGATCGCCACCAGCGATGCCATGATAAAGACCATGATTGTGGTCAGCGTCACTTCGCGGCGCGTCGGCCAAACGATCTTGGCCGCTTCCGCGCGCACCTGCTGGATGAACTGAAGCGGGTTCGTCGTCGCCATGCTGAAAATTCCCGTATCACTGTGCGCCAAACGACCGGAGTCGGAGGCTGCGTTCAGGCGCATTTACGCAAGCGCGCTCACAAACGCAAGGTCTATGGCGCTCGCAAGGCTGTGAAGCAAAAGACTGACGGCTTGGAAGGCGGCCTCATGCGTCGGGCTGGCGCTGCTGGAGCGACGCGGGCGTCGGTCCTTTTCACCGTATTATAAGGTCGCCCGCAAGCTGCCTTGATCCGTCCCGCGCTCCGCCCATCCATCAGCCGTTTCGGAGAAACCGGATACACCTCACCCATATCTCCCCAACAGTTATTCTGCTTGGCCGCCTGAAGCCCACTGCATTCTGAAATCCGTTTTCAGGCCGATGGCTGATTTTCAAATTTATTTGGGAACGACTTTCGCTGATCGGTGTTGGGTGTGCAGAAGGCGAGACGAACACTGCTTGCCAAAGTAATTAGACTAAGGAGACTCGATAATGAAACGTTTCATCACCGCAGCCGCCCTCACATCTGTCATTGCTACCGGCGCATTCGCAGCGACCGAGTATCAGACGTCGACCATTAACCAGTACGTCCCTGAAGTCGACGTATCCACCCTCAGCGACGAGCAAGTGGATGCCCTGATCGCAATCTCCGGGTCCGCCGACGAAGCTGACAAAGAGCAGAAGATGCGCTCTTACCTGGGCGTGCAGACGTCCCCGGCAACCGTCGACACGACGACAACCACCATGACGACTGCTGATGCCTCGATGGACGACCCGACTATCTCCCAGTACCTGCCGGATGTCGATCAGTCGACACTGACTGACCAGCAGAAAGCTGCTTTGGTTGGTATCGCAACCTCCGCGGATGAATCCGACAAAGAACAGAAAATGCGCTCCTACCTGATGGACTGAATTCTCTGAATTTTGAGTACTCAAAGGCCGCCCCATTCGGGCGGCCTTTTTTCGTCTGCCGCAAACACATCACAAACACTTGATAAGATTGAAAAAATATCGGGAACCAAACCCAGGTCAGGGAAGTTTACCCACCAGAAGACAGAGGGAAAGCTCTCTGCCAAGAACAATAATACGTTAGGAGCTACTTGATGAAACGCTTTATGACCGCTACCGCACTGGTGACCGTGATCGCAACCGGCGCATTTGCCGCTGACGACTTCTCGACCACGACCATCAACCAGTACATCCCGGAGCTCGACGTCTCGACCCTCACAGACGAGCAAGCCGCCGCTCTCGTTGGTATCGCGACCTCCGCTGACGAAGCCGAAAAAGAGCAGAAAATGCGTTCTTACATCGGCGTCTTCAAAGAGCCCGAGACAACAACCGTGGTCAAGGTCGTTCCTGCTGACTCCGTTGTCGTGACCGAAGAAGTCGCCGCCGAAGATGATGGCGAATATTTCGATGAGGTTATCGCCTCCTTCCTGCCGGACGTCGACATCGAGACGCTGACCGACGAACAGAAAGCAGCTCTCGTGGCAATTGCTTCCAAAGAAGGCAACGACAACGACAAAGAGCGTGAAATGCGCTCCTACCTGATGAACTAATTCAAGTTTACAGCACCAATGCAAAGGGCAGCCTTCGGGCAGCCCTTTTTGCGTTTGACTGTCGCTCATGCCCAAGCGTTGCGGTCACTAGAGGGCAGGATCAGCGCGTCACGCTCAAGGCTCCCTGGCACAGCCGCACGTGCGGGGCACTCGCCAAGTCGCCAAGCCTCCCACACGAGAGCACCCAGACCCGCGCAAAACATCTCGCGATGCCACTACGGTCGCATTCGATCACTGATGAGTTTTGGAAATTTTCGAAATGGCAGGGGCACAGGGACTCGAACCCGGGACCTACGGTTTTGGAGACCGTCGCTCTACCAACTGAGCTATACCCCTACAGGCCACTTAAGGCCGTGTCGTCGTTTACACGCGCTCCGCACAGAGTTCAAGAGCCCGCGTCAGACAAAATTCAAAGCCCTCTTCCCGCGACGGAAAAGCCCGCCAAAGAGGCGCTTTTGGACCGACACCTCGTCTGTGCGCAAACCGCACAGAAGCTGTGCAACCTCCCCATTTCACGCACAAGTTGGCCCTGCGGAAAACGATCTCCCGCGCAGGATTAGCGATTTCCTCAGGAAATAAAGGGGCAACGCCACGCTGTCCCAGAGTTTCAAATTTCAAGCTCACTTTTTCGCGACTGATCCGAGATTATTCCGTGATTTCAACTACTCAGCAAGAGAGCCTATCTCTGTCTCATCCGAGGCGACACAGTCTTGGAAACACACACAGGGGCGTCTCGCCCCAAATCTTAAAAGGTATCACTATGAAAACTCTCATCGCATCCGCACTCACCGCGACCGCACTTTTTGCAGGCGCCGCGCAGGCCGCTCCGGTCTCCTCCGAAGTGCAAACCTACCTGCCGAATGCAAACTACAGCAACTTGTCGGACACCCAGGTCGCCGCGATCAACAGCGTCGTTCACTCCGGCAAGAACTACAACGAAACACGCTCCGCTATCCGTTCCATCCTGAACTGATACGGCTCTCCCCGGCCTGCGCACCGTCATATCGGCTCGCTGACCCGGAAAGCCCCCCCTCCCTGTTATAGGCCGGACACAATCAGCCGGCGACTTTGTAAAGGACTAAAACAATGAAAACGCTTATCGCAACCGCCCTGACCGCTTCCGTTCTCTTCGCTGGTGCCGCGTCCGCAACCACCGCGCCGCGCCTGTCCCCGGAAGCCCTGCGCTACCTGCCGAATGCAGAAACCGTTGCGCTCACAGACACGCAAATCCACCAGATCAACGCCGCAGTGCACGCCGGTGGCAACTACAATGAAAAGCGTTCCGTGATCCGTTCGCTGGCGCAGTAAAGCCAGCCTCGCATTGACGTCGCGCGCCCCTCCTCCCTCGCGCGAGGTCTGTGAAAGCCGCGTCCCTTACCGG
Source organism: Sagittula sp. NFXS13 (assembly GCF_040148795.1). Lineage (NCBI taxonomy): Bacteria > Pseudomonadati > Pseudomonadota > Alphaproteobacteria > Rhodobacterales > Roseobacteraceae > Sagittula > Sagittula sp. NFXS13. Next base: position 48,608 of record NZ_JAGEMH010000011.1, on the reverse strand, counting down.
GGCGCGGCTTAACATTTGGAGGGGTCAGATCCAGCGCAGCTTGCGAAAGACCACGATCTGCACCGCGACCAGCACTGCTAGCGACGCGGTAAAGATCCAGAACGCCGCCTCATGCGCCGCTCCCGGCATTCCGGCGAGGTTGATCCCGAACAGCCCTGTCAGGAAGCCCAGCGGCAAAAACACCGCTGACAGGATGGAAATCAGGTACATGTTCTGGTTCAGCGTGTCGGACAATTGCCCGGACAGCTCATCGCGCACCAGCGCCAGTCGGTCACGCATCGCGTCTATATCTTCGACCAGCCGTTGCAGGGCATCCAGTTCTTCGCCCATCTGACGATGATCGTCTTCCTGTATCCAGTCTGGCGCGCTTTGCAGAAGATGCCGCACAGCGTCGCGCTGCGGCTGCAGGTAGCGGCGCAGGACCACGGTCTGCCGCCGCAGGTCGGCGACCTGCTGGCGCATCGCCTTGTTTCCGCCCTCCAGCACCTGCTCCTCCAGCGCGTCGGCAGTGTCGTCGAAATCACGCCAAAAGGCCTCGATCCGGACGTTCAGCCGCTCTGATAAAAGCCGCAGGAACTCCGACGCATCCTCCGGCCCCTGCCCGCTCTCGATCATGTGCGCGATATCCTCCACCGCACGCACACGCCGCCGCGACAGGCTGATGATGCGGTTGGGGTCAATCCAGAGCCGGACAGCGACCATATCCTCGGGGGCCTCGCCGTCTATGGTATTGATGCCCCGCAGGATAACGATCAGCCCATCGCCCACGCGGGTCACGCGCGGGCGGGTCTCTTCCGTCACCAGGGCGTCGACGATGGATTCGTCGAGATACGAAAGGTTGTCCACGATCCAACCCGGCGTTTCCGCATGGCCCGCCGAAAGGTGGACCCACCCAAGAGTTTCGGATTGCAGAACCCTCGGCGCATCTGCCGGAGACATAGCCTGACAGCGATCTGGGCCGTTCAAGATATAGGCACGCTGCAAAAGTGTGTCGGGATGGGGGATGATATCATTCATACGCTCAAGATACGTCGAGGCGACGTCTCAGCAAGTGATAAGCGCCCGTCGAACGCATGGAGGCGTATAAAAAAAGGCCGCCCCTGGGGACGGCCTTTCTATTGGCTGATCAGCAGTAGCTGACCAAGCGAGGATCTTCGACACACCGGTCTTGGCGCGTCTCGGGATCATCGCTTAGGCGAGGATCTTCGACACACCGGTCATGGCGCGTCTCGGGATCATCGCTTAGGCGAGGATCTTCGACACACCGGTCATGGCGCGTCACGGGATCATCGCTTATGCGAGGATCTTCGACACGACGCCGGAACCCACGGTGCGGCCACCCTCACGGATAGCGAAGCGCAGGCCCTCTTCCATCGCGATCGGGGCGATCAGCTCGACGGAGAACTTAAGGTTGTCGCCCGGCATCACCATTTCGGTGCCCTCGGGAAGCTCAACCGTGCCGGTCACGTCCGTGGTGCGGAAGTAGAACTGCGGACGGTAGTTCTTGAAGAACGGTGTGTGACGACCGCCTTCTTCCTTGTTCAGGATGTAGACCTCGCACTCGAATTTCGTGTGCGGGTTCACCGACTTCGGCTTGCACAGAACCTGACCGCGCTCAACACCTTCACGGTCGATGCCGCGCAGCAGGATGCCGACGTTGTCGCCTGCTTCACCACGATCGAGCAGCTTGCGGAACATTTCCACACCGGTGCAGGTCGTCTTGGTGGTGTCGCGGATGCCGACGATTTCGATTTCGTCGCCAACGTTGATCACGCCACGTTCCACACGGCCGGTCACAACCGTACCACGACCCGAGATCGAGAACACGTCTTCGATCGGCATCAGGAAGGGCTGGTCCGTCGCGCGCGGCGGCTGCGGGATGTACTCGTCCACGGCGGCCATCAGTTCGCGGATCTTGTTCTCGCCGATCTCGGGATCACGGCCTTCCATCGCGGCCAGAGCGGACCCCGCGATGATCGGGATATCGTCGCCCGGGAAGTCGTATGCGGACAGCAGTTCGCGGACTTCCATTTCGACGAGCTCGAGCAGCTCTTCGTCGTCGACCTGGTCAACCTTGTTCATGAACACGACCATGGCGGGGATACCCACCTGGCGGCCGAGCAGGATGTGCTCGCGCGTCTGCGGCATGGGGCCGTCAGCAGCGTTCACGACCAGAATCGCGCCGTCCATCTGGGCCGCACCGGTGATCATGTTCTTGACGTAGTCGGCGTGGCCGGGGCAGTCGACGTGCGCGTAGTGACGTGCCTCGGTCTCGTACTCGACGTGCGCGGTCGAGATGGTGATGCCGCGTGCTTTTTCTTCCGGTGCGCCGTCGATCTGATCGTAGGCCTTGAAGTCACCGAAATACTTGGTGATCGCCGCGGTCAGCGTGGTCTTGCCGTGGTCAACGTGGCCGATTGTGCCGATGTTGCAGTGCGGCTTGTCGCGTGTGAACTTTTCCTTTGCCATCTCTTAAAGACGCCTCGTTATTCAAGGGGCCAGACAGGAGGCCCGGGTTTCCATCGCGGGGCACATATTGAGTCGGCGACGAAAAATCAACCCCGTCAAATCACTGAGCGTTTACAGAAGCGGCCTCTGGTGACGGCTCGGCCACAATCATGGGCGCGGATCGCGCTGTGGAGAACCAATCCTCCTCCGCCATCTTCTCGCGCAGCCAGTCTTCGATCTGCAGGGCTGCCTGATCCGCAAGGCGGGTCATTTGCTCTTCGCGCGTGTACTTCAGCCGGGTTTCGAACACCTGAATCACGTGGATCAGCTCGGTCTCGGCGTTCAGCTTGGCGTTGGCGGCATCGTCCCAGACGGTGAGACGCAAAGCGAGGGCAGATTTGCCGGGGATGATTGGGGGCGGCAGGCTATATGCTTCGACCGAAATCCCGAGGTGATAGTATCGCCCGCCAGAGAAGCGGCGAAACCGTTTCTCCACGGCTTTGTCCACCGTGCTGATCCATTCGTCTTCGGTCGCATTGCGCGAGACCAGCAGTTGCTGAAGGTTCGGCGCCACCACGATCGCGTGCCCAAGAGTGAAATCGCCCAGCGGTTCCACCGGTTGCGCCAGATCCTTTGTCGCATCCGAACAGGCAACCAGCGACAGCATCATCGTTACAATGGCAAATACACGAACCATTTCCATCCCCTTCGATCCTGTTTTGTCCCGTAGCGCGAACAGGGCATAGGTGCAATTGCGCACCACTTTGCCAAAGGCGCATTCCCGCCTATCTTTGCAAGGATACAACACGCAAAGCGCCGCTCTTGGCCGCGCCTGGAGGGTTCCCATGACACAGATGCCGCCGACCGGCGTGCCGGTTCAGGTACCGTTGGTGACAGAGCCGATGAGCCTTTGGGCCTCGTTGCAGGCCACGCGCCGAAACGTCCTGTCAATTATCCCCGAAATCGCAACAAAACAGCCCATGGTGTCCGGCAAGACCGGCAAACGCTGGCACATGGTCATGGACCCCGGTGCAATCCGCCGGATGCTGCTGGAAAATCTCGACAATTACCCGAAGTCGCTGGTGACCAAGAACCTTCTGAAGCCCGCCATCGGCGACAGTCTGTTCATCGCCGAGGGCGCGCATTGGCGCTGGCAGCGACGCACCGCTGCGCCGGTGTTTTCGCATCGCAACGTGATGAACCTTGCCCCGGTGATGAGCGCCGCCGCCCAGCGCAGCATCGACCGCATTCGCCAGACGGGGCCCCGCGCGGTGAACTTTCTCGACGAGATGGTCAGCGTGACGTTCGACGTGATCTCCGACGTGACCTTTTCCGGCGACAGCACCTTTGACCGCGACGGGGTGCACAAGGCCATCGACGCCTACATCTCCGAGGCGGGCAAAGTGTCGCTGTTCGACATTCTGGGCGCGCCGGATTGGGTGCCACGGCCCGGACGCGCCTTTCACGCCGGCGGCGTGAACCAGATGAAGGACATGGCAGACCGGGCCATTGCCGCCCGCGCCGACCGCCCTTCCGAAGGGGTGCCGGACCTCATGGATCTGCTGCAAGTGGGCAAGGATCCCGAAACCGGCCGCAGCATGTCGCCCTCCGAGCTCAGGGACAATCTGCTGACCTTCATCGTCGCGGGGCACGAAACCACGGCCCTGACCCTGTCGTGGTCGCTGTACCTGCTGGCGTTCGACCAGGAGGCACAGGACCGCGTCCGCGCCGAAGCCCGCGCGCTCATGACCGGAGAAACCGTCAGCGGCGACGATGTGGCGAATCTGCCCTTCACTCGCAAGGTCATCGACGAGGCTCTGCGTCTGTATCCGCCCGCGGGAATGGTATCGCGCACGGCCAGGGCAGCGGATGAATTGTGCGGCCGGGAGATCCGCAAGAGCGATACGGTCATCATCCCGATCTACGCGCTGCACCGCAACCATCTGCTCTATGATTCGCCGCACGTCTTCCGCCCGGATCGGTGGGAGCAAAAACCGGAGCGCTACGCCTACCTGCCTTTCGGCGACGGGCCACGCATCTGTATCGGGGCAAGCTTTGCCCTGCAGGAGGCCATAATCATCCTCGCCTCACTGGTCGCCAACTTCCGCTTCACCGCGGTGAAAGGGCGCGATCCGGAACCGGTCATGATCCTGACACTCCGCCCCAATGGCGGCGTCTGGTTGGAGGCAGAGCCTGTCTGATCCGTAGGGAAGCCCCCCGCCAGCGGGGGCCCCGCCCTTTGGGTCCCCGGGCCATCCATGGGACGCCCGGCTGCCTTTAACGGTTGGCGCCCGGCACCCACAAAACGTCCTGTGCGCCGTTGCCGTTCGCCACGCGAGAGGCGACGAAAAACCAGTCGGACAGGCGGTTGAGGTACTTCACCGCTGCCGCGTTGATGTCCGCTTCGGAGGCCAGCTCCACCGACAGACGCTCGGCCCGGCGCGCCACTGTCCGGCAGACGTGCAGATGCGCCGACAAGGCCGATCCGCCTGGCAGCACAAAGGACCGCAAAGGGGCCAGATCTGCGTTCATGGCGTCGATCTCGACCTCCAGGCGTTCCACCTGGGCCTCCACCATACGCAGCGGCGGATATTCGGACTCCGCGTCCTTGGCCATGTCCGGACGACACAGGTCGGCGCCCAGATCAAAGAGGTCGTTCTGAATGCGCGCGAGTGCGTCATCCATGTCCCCTTCAGCCGCCAGCCGCGCCACGCCCACGAACGAGTTCAGCTCATCCGAGGTGCCATAGGCCTCCACCCGCGCGTCATACTTCTTGACCCGCGTGCCATTGCCCAGCGCCGTGTCTCCGGCGTCGCCCGTGCGCGTGTAAATCTTGTTCAGTACAACCATGTCGCCCCCACTTGGTCTTTGATCAGGTGCCTTGGCGGAAATAGGCAAAGAGCAAAATCAACACCACCGCGACGAATTGTGCAGCGATGCGCCACTGCATCGCCTTGTTCGACCACTTGCGGCTGAAATCCCCGCCCTTGGCAAAACTGCCAATGCCAAACAGCAAAACGCCCACCACAGCAAACATGACCAAGGCCATGACGATGAACAGGGGATCGTTTGTCATGTCGATTCCTTCCCTTTGCGCCGACCGGAATGGCCTGCGACCGCTTTGACTGACGACTTAGCGCGCCTCATCGCAAAAGCGAAGCCCGCACACCTGCGGCACGTCAGCCCTTGGAGATCAGCCAGTCCAGCCTGCGGGTTGTCAGCAGTCGCCGCGCCGCACCCATCAGATGGGTGGCGCGGGTGATGTAATAGCGCGGTTTCGGCCGCGGGTGTTCGATCGCGTGGATCAACTTTTCCGTAACGGCGTCGGGCGGCAGCTCGAACCTGTCAGGGCCGCGTGATTCGTAAAGCCGCTTCAGCAGCTTGCCCCGATACTGTTCGGCACGGGGGCTGTTTTCCCAATCCACCCATTTCTCGAAATGCGGGATGGAATTCACGCGAATTTTCGAGGTCACCGGCCCGGTGTTCAGCGCCACAACGTGAATGCCAGTATCGCGCATCTCGATTCGCAGAGTATCGGTCAGCCCCTCGATGGCGAATTTCGTCGCGCTGTAGGCCGCCCGCCAGGGCATCACCACCAGCCCAAGCACGCTGGAGTGGTTCACGATTCGCCCATACCCCTGCGCGCGCATCACCGGAATCACCCGGCGTGTCAGCTCATGCCAGCCAAAGACGTTGGATTCGAAAATCTCGCGCAGCGCGTCTGTGGGCAGATCCTCCAGCGCGCCGGGCGTGGCATGGGCACCGTTGTTGAACAGCGCATCCAGCGTGCCGCCCGTGGCGGACAGCACCTCGGTCAGGCCGCTCTCGATGCTGGCGGTGTCGGTGTAATCAATGCGCGGACTGTCAAAGCCCGCCTCCCGGAACCGGACGCAATCCGCCTCCTGTCGGCAGGATGCAAAGACACGCCACCCACGAGCTTTCAACCCATGAGCGGCGTTCAAACCAATGCCCGAAGAGCACCCGGTGATAAGGATCGTTTTCTGAGACATGCGCGGTACAGACGGGTTTCGCCGCCGCGCGTCAATACTCAGTTGGACGCGGTGAGGAAACTGTCAGCCATCCAGCCGATGTCGTTGCCATCGAGCGCACGCAGCTTGACCCACCCAGCGCCGGTGTCGTCGATCACTTCGACCTCCTCACCACGCAAAAGCTGCGTCAGCACGTTGTAATTGGTCGACGGACCACCGCGCAGGTTCACACGGCTCGCCGTGACCTCGCGGTAATCCACGACCGCCGCTGTGGCCACAGCGGCTTCGATCTCGGCGGGGCGGCTCACGTCGATCCCAAAGTCGGACTCATCCGACGGCATCGCTGCGGTCATCGACGCGGGGGTGATAACGGCATCGCCAGCTGAGGGAGCATATACCGTCTTGACCTGTGCAGGCCGCGCAGCAACAGCGGGCATGACAACGGCATTCAGATCAGCAGGGGTGTCACGGGCGACAATTTCTGGCGTCTCAGCGGGTGCCGCGGCCACTTGAACGCTGGCAGGCGTCTCGACGTTTGGAATGGCGACAAGTTGCACTCCGTTTTCGCCGGGCACAAAACTTGTGCCCCCCGACAGCTCGAACCAAGCCCACCCCAAAAGACCAAATGTCACAAGGAAAAGACGTACCATTCCCCAAATACCCCCACTTTTATCAGAGGTGATCGGTCGCAACCCGACACCCCGTCGCCTGCAAGACAGCAACGCGTTACGTTTATCAGCCCCCCTTAGATCGCCTAAGGGAAATTGCAGGACTTATTCCCAGACTGTCGCTTGCTGCGCCCGAAAGGCAGCGATATCACGACGCTCATGTCAGACGATGAACTCGATCCCCTCGATCCCATCCGCAACCCCGCAGAACCCCTGCGGCGAGCGATCGGAGAGCGCTACTTAACGTACGCGCTTTCGACCATTATGCACCGTGCGTTGCCCGATGCGCGGGATGGGCTGAAGCCTGTCCATCGTCGTATCTTATATGCAATGCGCAGGCTGCGACTTAGTTCCACGGGAGGCTTCCTAAAATCTGCAAAGATTTCAGGGGACACCATGGGGGACTTCCACCCGCACGGCGACGCGGCGATCTACGACGCCATGGCGCGCCTGTCGCAGGACTTTACGATTCGCTACCCTCTGGTGGACGGTCAGGGCAACTTCGGCAACATCGACGGCGATAACCCGGCGGCGAGCCGATACACCGAAGCACGCATGACCGTGATGGCCGAGGCGCTGCTGAACGGGCTGGACGAAAACGCCGTCGATTTCCGTCCGAACTACGATGGTCGCCTCGAAGAACCCTCCGTTCTGCCCGCCTCCTACCCGAATCTCCTGGCCAATGGGTCATCGGGCATTGCGGTCGGCATGGCGACGAACATCCCGCCGCACAACATCGGCGAGCTGATAAACGCCTGCCTGCATCTGATCAAATCGCCCAACGCCGTGGACGACACGCTGATGCAATATGTGCCGGGGCCGGACTTTCCCACCGGGGGCGTCATCGTCGAACCGGCTGAAAACATTGCCAACGCCTACCGCACGGGTCGCGGCTCCATCCGTCTGCGCGCCCGCTGGCATGTGGAGGACCTGGGCCGTGGCCAATGGCAGGCCATCGTCACCGAGATCCCCTACCAGGTGCAAAAGTCCAAGCTGGTCGAACGCATCGCCGAGGTCATCCAGATCAAGAAAGTGCCGATCCTCGCCGACGTGCGCGACGAATCCGCCGAAGACGTCCGCATGGTGCTGGAACCGAAGTCCAAGAACGTCGACCCCGACGTGCTGATGAATGCGCTGTTCCGCAACACTGATCTGGAAACGCGCTTTTCGCTCAACATGAACGTGCTGATCGACGGTGTGACGCCGCGCGTCTGCTCGCTGAAGGAGTGCCTGCGCGCCTTCCTCGATTTCCGCCGCGACGTGCTGATCCGCCGGTCCAAGCACCGCATGGCGAAGATCGACAATCGTCTCGAAGTGCTCGAAGGCCTCATCATTGCCTTCCTGAACCTCGACCGCGTGATCGACATCATCCGCTACGATGACGACCCCAAGGCCGCGCTGATGTACGAGGACTGGTCCAAGCCGCATCAGGCCACCATCGTCCGCGCCACGGACGAAAGCGATTACCAGTCTCCGCTGGCGGGGATCGACGTCAAGGCACTGGAACTGCACGACGATCCCGACGCGGTTGCCCGTGGGGTCCTGCTGGACGAAGACGGCCCCGCCACCATCCCACGCCGCTTCACCGGCCGGTCCGAGGGTCTGTCCGACGTGCAGGCCGAGGCGATCCTCAACATGCGTCTGCGCAGCTTGCGCCGCCTCGAGGAGCTGGAACTGGTCAACGAGCGCAACACTCTCATGGAGGAACGCGCCGGGCTCGAAGACCTAATGGACTCCGAGGACATGCAGTGGGGTCAGGTCAAGGACCAGCTGCAAGAGGTCAAGAAGCAGTTCACCAAGGGCTATGATCGCGGCCAGCGCCTGACCGCCTTTGCCGAGGCGACCGAAACCGAGGATGTCCCGCTGGAGGCCATGATCGAGCGCGAGCCGGTCACCGTGGTCTGCTCCCAGATGGGCTGGATTCGCGCCATGACCGGTCACATCGACTTGAACCGCGAGCTGAAGTTCAAGGACGGCGACGGCCCGCGCTTCATCTTCCATGCGGAAACGACGGACAAGCTGCTGGTCTTCGGGTCGAACGGGCGTTTCTACACCGTGATGGCCGCCAACCTGCCCGGTGGTCGTGGCATGGGCGAACCGCTGCGCCTGATGGTCGATCTACCCAACGATGTCGAAATCCTCGACATTATGATCCACCGCCCCGGCCAGCGCCTGATCGTGGCGTCCTCTGCGGGTGACGGATTTATCGTGCCGGAAGACGACGTTGTCGCGCAGACCCGCTCCGGCAAGCAGGTGCTGAACGTCAGAACCCCGACCCGCGCGCTGGTCTGCAAGCCTGTCACCGGCAACGCCGTGGCCGTGGTGGGCGAGAACCGCAAGCTGTTGGTCTTCATGCTCGACGAGCTGCCCGAAATGGGCCGTGGCAAGGGGGTGCGTATGCAGAAATACAAGGACGGTGGCATGTCCGACGCGCGCACCTTCACGCTGGAGGCAGGGCTGAGCTGGCAGGATCCCGCAGGGCGGACCCGCACCGTCACGGGGGAGGAGCTGGCGGAATGGACCGCCAAGCGTGCCGGCGCCGGGCGCATGGCGCCACGCGGCTTCCCTCGCGACAACAAGTTCAACTGATCCAAGGGTGGGGCGCTGCGGCGCCCCATTTTTTCACCCCCTCGTCAGGCTTTTCAGCCATACCTGACAGCGTGGCCAGCCGAGCCATGCAAACCTGACTTTACCCGCACAACCATACGTTTTAGGTCCGCCGAAAATAATTTGAAGGCAAACCCCATGGCATTAGAACAAAATCAGATGGCGATTGAGTATTCCGGCAGCAAGGGCCCCCTTTTCGGCCTGACGCTGAAAACCGGCCTGCTGTCGCTCATCACGCTCGGGCTGTACCGGTTTTGGCAAAAAACGCGCATTCGCAAGTACATCTGGTCCTCCGTCAACGCCGGGGGCGACACGTTTGAATACACCGGAACCGGGCTGGAAAAGTTTCTCGGCTTTCTCGTCGCCATCGTGTTTCTCGCAATTTACCTCGGCCTGGTGCAGATGGTGTTGTTCTACTTTGGCTTGAACATGATGGTGGACCCGGACACTGCCTCGAATGAACAGATCGTCCGCCAGATGGCCGCCCTCTACATTTCTGCACTGGCGGTGATGCCCTTCATCCTGTTCGCGATCTACCGCGCGCGCCGGTACAAGATGGCCCGCACACGGTTTCGTGGTATCCGCCTTGGCATGAAGAAAGGCGCATGGGGCTACGTCATCCGCGCCATGGGCTATGGCCTGCTCAGCATCGTCACGCTGGGGCTGCTCTCGCCGCTCATGACCTTCCGGCTGGAAAAATTCATGACCGACCGCAGTTTTTACGGCACCACCTCGCTCCGCCAGGACGGGAAATGGACCGCGCTTTACCCGGCGATGAAGCATGTCTTCATCGGTCTGGGCATTCTATTGGCGTCCGGCGTGGCATTCGGTTTCGGCATGGCAAATGAAACGATCGCGCTCGCCGTGCTGGGTGGCCTGTTGATCTTTGTCGGGTACGTCTGGCTGATGGTCGGGATGCTGTGTTATGGCGTCTGGTCCTTCGGATACCTGATGAGCCACAAGGTTGTCGTCGCGGACACGCCGGAGGATGAGATCCGCTTCGACGCCCGCCCGCGCACCCGTCAGGTCATCAAGACCTACATCCTCGGCGGCCTGCTGCTGGCATTGCTGTCCTCAATTGTGTTTGGTGCCGTCGCCGTGCTGGTCACGCCGTTCATGTTGGGCATGGAGGACGCCTTCATGACCGACGACCCCAGCGGCCAGTCGGGGATGATGTTCCGCATGGTGGGCGCCGCGTTGGTTGCAGGGATCGGCTACCTCGTGGGCATTGTCGTCATGCAGGCGCTCTCCATGATTTTGATCACCCAGCCGATTCTCGCCCATTATATCGAGACGATCACCGTACTGAACCCGGCGGGTCTGGATCGCGTCAGCCAGCGTGAGGCGTTGACCGGGATTGATGCGGACGGGTTTGCCGATGCGCTCGATATCGGCGGGGCGATCTGATGCAACACGGCACAGAGGCTCAGTTTTATGACGGTCTGACGGCGGCGCGCCATCGGGTGACTGTTGCCCTGACGCCGGACAAACACGCGCTGATCATCACGGGTGACAGCCTGCCGGAGCCGCTGCACTGGCGGCTCATGGATATCCGTGCGCTGTCGGACACGGCCGACGACAGCCGCCTGACCGTTACCCGACACACGGCCTCCGACGACGAAGCGCCACGCGACGTCGCGCGTCTGGTCATTCTGGACACCGATCTGATTCGCTGGCTGCATGGCACGCGTCCTGACCTGTTCAAAGTCGAAACCCACCCCGGCGCGCTGCGCAAGCTGCTGATCTATGCCGCCGGGGCCATTGCGGCGACAGCCTTGGTTTTGCTGGTGATTTTGCCCGCCATGGCCGACACGCTGGCCCGGCTGATCCCCATCGAGCGTGAGGTCGCCTTTGGCAAGGCCGTCACCCGCCAGATGGAACGGCAGTTGCGCTGGATGGGCGCCGACGGGGACCTTGGCTGCGCGTCACCAAAAGGCAGTGCCGCGCTGGACAAGCTGCTCACCCGCCTGACCGATCCGCAGGACATGGCGTATCAGATCGAATTGCAGGTCTTCGACCACCCGATGGTCAACGCCTTTGCCGCGCCCGGCGGTCAGGTTGTGATCCTGCGCGGCCTGCTGGACAAAGCCAACTCGCCTGAGGAAGTGGCCGGCGTTCTCGCCCACGAACTGGGCCACGTCGAAAGCCGCGACGCCACCCGGTTGACCCTGCGCGCCGCAGGCTCTGCCGGGATTCTCACCATGATCATCGGTGATTTCACCGGCGGCGCGGCCATTGCCCTCATCGGGGAAAACCTGCTGTCGGCCTCCTACACGCGCGAGGCAGAAGGCGCCGCAGATGTCTTTGCCCTCGACATGTTGGCGGATGCGCAGGTTGACGCGGACGGGTTCGCCGACTTCTTCGGAACATTGGCAGAGATGGAGCCGATCAATTTGCCGGAATACCTGTCGTCCCACCCCGTCACCGCAAACCGCGCCGCGCAGGCAGAGGCCTTTGCAGAAACACAATCAGACACCACCCCGATTCTGACTGATGCAGAGTGGCGCGCCCTGCAATCCATCTGCGATTGATCCCCGGTCACGCGTGAAACAGCCGGCCAATCCGCCGCAACGTAATTAAGTGCCACTTCCAGTGCTGCTATTGTAATGATTGTGCGCCGACGGTAACAAGCCTGCCAAAGTGGGGAGGCCATTTCGTGACGTAGGACGTGCGCAACGCGACGTTTTTGCCCTGTTTCCAAGGGGCCACGCGCGCTACACCCACTGACAGATGAATCTTGCGGGAAAATCCCGCCATTTGAGGAGAGACACGCTTATGAAGGTACTCGTACCCGTCAAGCGCGTGATCGACTACAACGTGAAGGTCCGTGTCAAAGCGGACGGCACCGGGGTCGATCTGGCGAATGTGAAAATGTCGATGAACCCCTTCGACGAAATCGCCGTCGAAGAGGCGATCCGCCTGAAAGAAGCCGGCAAGGCCACCGAGGTCATCGCCGTCTCCATCGGCGTGAAGCAAAGCCAGGAAACCCTGCGCACCGCTCTGGCCATGGGCGCTGATCGCGCGATCCTCGTCGAGGCCGCAGATGACGTGCACACCGATATCGAGCCGCTCGCCGTGGCCAAGATCCTCGCCGCCATCGTCAAGGACGAAGAGCCAGGCCTGATCATTCTCGGCAAGCAGGCGATCGACAACGACCTCGGCGCGACAGGCCAGATGCTGGCCGCCCTGCTGGGCTGGAGCCAGGCAACCAACGCGAACTCCGTCGAAGTCGACGGTGACTCCGCCGTTGTGGCGCGCGAAGTGGACGGCGGTCTGCAGACCGTCAAGGTGTCGATGCCCGCCATCATCACCACCGACCTGCGCCTGAACGAGCCGCGCTATGCCTCTCTGCCCAACATCATGAAGGCAAAGAAAAAGCCGCTCGATGCCAAGACCCCAGCGGACTACGGCGTCGACGTGAGCCCGCGCCTCGAGATCGTGAAAACCTCCGAACCGGCAACCCGTTCCGCGGGTGAGATCGTCGGCTCGGTTGACGAACTGGTGGCGAAACTCAAAGAGAAGGGGATCGTGTAATGGCTGTTCTTCTGCTTGCCGAAATCACCGATGGCACCCTGTCCATGGACGCCACCGCGAAGACCGTGACCGCCGCCAAAGCATTGGGTGACGTGACCGTTCTGGCCGTGGGCTCCTCCGCCACGGAGGCCGCGAATGAAGCGGCCACCATCGACGGCGTGGCCAAGGTGCTCGTCGCCGAGGATGCGCTGTACGGCCACCGCCTGGCAGAACCGGTTGCGGTGCTGATCGCCTCGCTTGCAGGCGACTACTCGCACATCGTCGCGCCTGCCACGACCGATGCCAAGAACATCCTGCCGCGCGTTGCTGCGCTGCTGGACGTGATGGTGCTGACCGACGTGACCGGCGTTGTCGATGCCGACACGTTCGAACGTCCGATCTACGCGGGCAACGCCATTCAGACCGTGAAATCGGCCGACGCGACGAAGGTCATCTCCTTCCGGACCTCGACCTTCGATGCGGCGGCAACCGGCGGCTCCGCCTCTGTCGAAACTATCGCGACTGGCGAAAACCCCGGCGTGTCCGAATGGGTCTCTGACAAAGTGGCTGAAAGCGACCGCCCGGAGCTGACCTCCGCTGGTATCGTCGTCTCCGGCGGCCGTGGCCTGGGCTCCGAAGAGAACTTCGCCATTGTCGAAAAGCTGGCGGACAAGCTGGGCGCGGCCGTTGGCGCGTCCCGCGCGGCAGTCGACTCGGGCTTTGCTCCGAACGACTGGCAGGTCGGCCAGACCGGCAAGGTCGTCGCCCCGGATCTCTATGTCGCCGTTGGCATCTCCGGCGCGATCCAGCACCTCGCCGGCATGAAGGACTCCAAGGTCATCGTCGCGATCAACAAGGACGAAGAAGCACCTATCTTCCAGGTTGCGGACTACGGTCTGGTTGCGGACCTCTTCGAGGCCGTCCCCGAGCTGACCGAAAAACTGTGAGCCTGTCGGGGCACCTGCCCTGACCCACACAGCCGATTTGACCCGCCCCCGTGGCGGGTCTTTTCGTTCCAGTGGGGCACCACGCCAAAATCGACGCCACCTCCGTTCTGCGGAGGGCCTCAATCCAGGACCGGCGTCCCGCCCACCATCGGGCGCAGGACGTCCACCAGATCGCGGGCCGCCTCGGCATGGGCCCGAGGCCCCTGCAACTCCACGGCGACGCAGCTTTCGAAATCCGAAAAAACCATCCCGGCCGTCCCTTCCATCCGCGCCGCTTCGGACGAGATCAGCTCCACCACCTGGCTCACCCGAGGGCGCAAAGTGTCGACCATATCCCGTGTGACAAAAAGCGGATCTTGCCGCATGTCGGGCGTATCGTCTTCCGGAATGGGATGATCCGAAAACCAAAGCAAAATCACCTGCCCCCGGATCTGGGTCAGCATGTTCTTCATCCGCGCCACCCAGGCCAGCCGCAACTCATCCACCACCTGCGCGAAACGATCCTGAGAGACCTCGGCCAACCGTCCCAACATATGCCGAACAAAATGGAATTCGGTGAAATCAACCTCCGGAAAAAGCTCCTCCAGCTGCTCCGACGCCTTCAGAAAGCGGTCGTTCCGCCGAGGATGCACCGAATAATAGCGGTTCGACATACTCTGCGCGCCCATGACCTGAACGACCTTTGCTTTGGCCTGAATCACCAAATCCATCACGGCCGGATCGTTCAGATACAGATCCACCCCCGCATTCACGACGCCAAAATTGACGCAAGGCACATGCAGCTGCGATTCGACAAGCTGCGGGAACGGCTCTTCAACGAACCGACCGTAGGTTTCCGTCGCCCCCAGGAACGCGACATAATCGCCATCCAACTGTTTGCACGGACCGCGAAACAGCACGCGCGAATTTCCGTAACGGCACGGATAGTACTCCAGGGCCCCATGACCCCCGCCATGTACAGACATAGCATCACCCCTTTTTCTTCACCCAGGGAGGAGAATCACTGAAACCCTTTGCCAATTCGCTAATGTTAAAATTCCTCGATAAGACGATAAAACTCCGCCCCTTGCGATTGTACCGCGCGCGGCCATATGGTTGCGCCGAACAGCCTGGAGATGCGTCATGGAAATCAAGTCAGTCGGGGTCGTAGGCGCAGGGCAGATGGGCAATGGGATTGCTCACGTCATGGCGCTGTCAGGGTACAAGGTCCGCCTCAACGATGTCCGCCAAGAGGCGTTGGACGACGCGCTCGCCCTGATCACAAAGAACCTCGACCGGCAGGTCAGCCGCGAAAAGATCAGCCAGACAGACCGTGACGGCGCGTTGGGGCGAATCAGCACCACGATGGATATGGCCGCGATTGGCGATTCGGACCTGGTGATCGAGGCCGCCACCGAACGCGAAGAGGTGAAGCACAAGATCTTTGAATCGCTCGCGCCCCACCTGCGCCCCGAGACGATCCTGACCTCGAACACCTCGTCGATCTCGATCACGCGGCTGGCATCGCGCACCGACCGGCCCGAAAAATTCATGGGGTTCCACTTCATGAACCCCGTCCCGGTGATGCAGCTGGTGGAGTTGATCCGCGGCATTGCCACCGACGTGGACACCTACGACGCCTGCCTCGCCGTGGTGAACAAACTCGGCAAGACCGCCGCCAGCGCCGAGGATTTCCCCGCCTTCATCGTGAACCGCGTCCTGATCCCGATGATCAACGAGGCCGTCTACACGCTTTACGAAGGTGTCGGGAACGTGAAATCCATCGACATGGCGATGAAGCTCGGCGCGAACCACCCCATGGGACCGCTCGAACTGGCGGATTTCATCGGCTTGGACACCTGCCTTGCGATCATGAACGTGCTGCACGACGGGTTGGCGGATACAAAATACCGGCCTTGCCCACTGTTGACCAAATATGTCGAGGCGGGCTGGCTCGGTCGCAAAACACAGCGTGGTTTCTACGATTATCGCGGCGACGAGCCCGTCCCCACGCGCTGATCCCGGCGAAAGCTCAGGGGGCACTGCGGCCCCCGACCCAACCAACCGTTCAGCTGTCTTTCAGCGCCAGCGTCCGCTCTCGCAGCCACGCCACGAATTCCCGCTGCCCGCCGGGAAAGGCCTTCACCTCCTCGGGCGTGATCGGTGTGCCCACCACCGGGCTTTGCGGACGGCCACAGGCATGCACGACCTCGTGGATCAACAAGCCCTGCCGCATCGTCGCGGACAGCTGATTGGCGATCTGATAGGCGCGCGAATTCTGCCCCGGAAAGTAGATTGGCACCACGGTCGCACCGGAACGCTGCACCATCTTGGCGGTGAAGGGATTCCAGCCCTGCTCCTCTGCCGGCCCCCACCAATCCTTGGAAGACGCCACAACCCCCGACGGAAACAGCGCAATCACGCCGCCGGTCTTGAGATGCGCCATGGCCTTGGCCCGCATCTCCAGGCTCTGCTCGCGGGCATCTGCCTCATGAGGAAATGGTACCGGGATCATGAAGGGATCGACCTCCTGCACCCCGGTCAACAGGGACCGCACGAGGATCTTGTAGTCCGTCCGCTGCCGTCCGATCAGCTCGGCCAGCACCATGCCATCGACCAGCCCATGCGGATGGTTGGCCACCACGATCACCGGGCCGTCCTTGGGGATGTTGGCGACCTGCGTGTCGGGCGTCTTCAGGTCAATGCCCATCACCTTCAGCGCCTGACCCCAAAAGGCCTGCCCCTCCGCAGCGCCCATCGCCTCGAACCGGCGCACCATCCGCAACAGCGGCAGCTTGCCGGTCGTCCACTCCATCACGCGGATGATGTTGGCTTTCCATGGGTTGGTGAAGGTGTTGGCGTAGCTGACGCGACTCTTGTCGTAGGGCTCCGACGCCGGGACGGCGGGGCCAGTCATCTCAGTGGTCTGGGTGCTGTCTACCATAGCCCCTATGCGTCCCGTTCTGGAGACCCGAACTCAGCAGTCCTCGCCGAAACGGTCAGCCACAAGGGCCTCCACAGCGTCAGCCAGAGCCTCTGCATCCGGGCCAGAGGTTTGAACCTCAATAGTGGTTCCACGCGCGGCTGCCAACATCAAAAGACCCATGATGCTGTCTCCGCCGGCGGACATGCCGTCGCGTGACACCTCGCAATTGGCATCGAACCCTTCGACCACCTCCACCAGTTTGGCCGAGGCGCGGGCATGCAGCCCCTTTTCGTTGATGATCTTGAGATCTCTGCGAACGGAATCGCTCATACTGTCGGTCTTTCCTGCTGTCTCGCGTCTCAGGCTGGATCAGCCGGAACGTTCTGACTGTCAATGTATTTGCGCCCGGCCTCCAGCGCGCTGCGCACGGCGTCGCCGACGGCCATATGGCGGCTTTTGGCCAGTTTGATCAGCATGGGCAGGTTCGCGCCATACAAGATCCGGCGATCATCCGGACGGCAGGCGTTCAACGACAGGTTGGACGGGGAGCCGCCAAACATATCCGTCACCAGCACGACACCGGTTCCCTGATCCACCGCGTCGGCGGCGGCGCAAATCTCGGACTGCTTCAACTGCCGGTCGCAATCCACCTCGATTGAGATGGCCGCCATGCCGGGCTGTTGTCCGACGACATGTTCTACCGCCGCGAGATACTCGCGGGCCAGTCCACCATGTGCGACGATCACGATTCCGATCACCCGGCTTTCCTTCCACCTAGATTGGCTGATCCCGGCACCGACGGTGCTGCAGTGCGGCGTTCCAACTCCCGGTGCCGAATAGACACGCGCCAGCCCGCGCTTGCAAGAGCCGCAGCCATGCTTTCTGTGAGGGTGACTGACCGATGTTTCCCCCCGGTGCAGCCAAAGCCGATGGCGAAATGCGCCTTGCCCTCTTCGACACAGGCGGGCAGCACCAACAGGATCAGATCCCTGACCTGTTCGGAAAACGCAGCAAAGCGCGGATCCTCCGCCACATACTCCGACACCTCTTTGTCGAGCCCGGTGTGCGACCGCAGCTCAGGCTCCCAATGCGGATTGCGCAAAAAGCGGCAGTCAAACACCATGTCCAGGCCCTGTGGCAGCCCTCGCTTGTAGGAAAAGCTGTGCACAGAGACGGCCATGCCCTGCCCCGTGACAAGGCCGAACCAGCCCTCTATCTCGGCCCGCAGATCGTGCACCGTCAGCTCACTGGTTTCGATCAGGATGTCGGCATGGACGCGCAGGTCCTCCAGCAGCGCTTTCTCGCGCTCGATCCCGTCCGACGGGCTTTCATCCGGGGCCAGGGGGTGCCGCCGCCGCGTCTCGGAGTAGCGGCGCATCAGCACTTCGACGGAACAGTCGAGATAGAGCAGATCGATCAACCGATCCGGCGCGCCGAGCGTCTCCCGCAATTCCAACAGCCCACCGACGCTGAAATCCCGGTTGCGCACGTCAATGCCCAGCGCCAACGGTCTGTTCAGCGCGTCATCCCCTTCCAGAAGCTTCGGAATGAAGCTCAGGGGAATATTGTCGATCGTCTCAAAGCCGAGGTCTTCCAGCACATTGATCGCCGAAGACCGCCCGGCGCCCGAAGGCCCGGTGACCAGTACAATCCGTTTGGTCTCTTGTGTCGAACAGTCCATGTCACTCTCTGCGTCCCGTTCTCAGATATTGTATGAGAGCGGCAGGAAAATAGGGACCCGCGCTTTTGTGAAGCACCGCGAAGTCTACCCCAAGCACATTTCTCAATCGTTCAGGCGGAAGTCGATCTTCCTCCTCGATATCCAGGTCGAGCACGGCAACCAATTCGGCGCGCGTGCTCTGCGCCGCCAGCACGCCGATGCCCCGCGCCTCGATCATCCCGCGAATGGCCTCCGGCGCCTGCATCCAGACCGTCTCGCGCTCTCGCCGCAACCGCGTCTGGTCATCCGCCACAAGCTGTGCGCCAAGCGCCATCATGGCGAGTGCCAGCGAAGACTTCCCCGCCCCGGACCTGCCGCATATCAACAGGCCGCGCCCGTTGATTGCAACCGAACTGCTGTGGACCATCTGTTCCATTTATCAGATCGGCAGGCCCACGACAAAGCGTGCGCCCAACGGTTCGGATGTCACATCGGCTTCGGTCGGTCGAATGTTCTCGGCCCAGATCACGCCGCCATGCGCCTCGATGATCTGCTTGGAAATCGCCAGACCGAGGCCGGAGTTATTGCCGAAATCCGACTGCGGTCGCGAGGTGTAGAAACGTTTGAAGATCTTCTGCAAGGCCTCTTCGGGAATGCCGGGACCAGTGTCCTCGACCACAACCAGAACCCTGTTGTCCCGCCTGCGCGCCCAGACGCGGATCGCATCACCGTCCTCGCAGAACGATATCGCGTTGGTGATCAGGTTGACAAAGACCTGCGCCAGACGCGCCTCCAGACCATTCGTCGTGATCTTGGTTTTCGGCAGGTCGGAGATGAACTCGATCCCTTTCGACCGCGCGTCTTCGCCCAGGAATTCAGAGATATTGCCGATCATCTTCAGCAGATCGAACTCTTGTTCCTCTTCCTTCACCAGCTCGGAATCAAGCCGCGACGCGTTGGAGATGTCGGACACCAGGCGATCCAGCCGACGCACGTCGTGCTCGATCACATCCAACAGCTTCTGCCGGTGCTCGTCCTTCTTGACCATACGCATCGACCCCACGGCCGATCGCAGCGAGGCCAGCGGGTTCTTGATCTCATGCGCCACGTCAGCCGCGAACTGCTCATTGGCATCGATCCGGTCGTAGAGCGCGGACACCATCCCCCTGAGCGCCCCCGACAAGCGCCCGATCTCATCAGGTCGCGCGGTCAGGTCCGGGATGCGGATGCGCCCCGTCGTCTTGTGCTTGCGGTCCCGGTCCCGCCCGATCTCTGCCGCGTCGGCGAGGTCGGAAATCGGGTTCGCGATGGTCGAGGCCAGCACCAGACTGAGCCCGATGGACACGAGCGTTGCGATGATAAACATCTCCAACACGCGCTCCCGCTCCTTGCGAACAGCGGCATCGATTTCTGCCGCAGAGGACGCCAGCGCCACGGTGCCGAGGATCGCATCCCCCACGCGAATGGGCGAAAAGGCGTAAAAGACCGTGTCCCCTCCCCCTCCGGCCTGCACCACGCGGGTAAGTGCCGGGTCGCCGGTCTCGATCTCGCGCCGCAGACGGTCTTCGAGCACCAGATCCGGCTCATCGGAAAAATAGGTGAACAGACCGGCAACGCCTTGCCACAGCCCGTTGAGAAAATCGGCGATCAGCGTGGGGTCATCCTGATCGGCGGACACTTCGACCGCTGGCGGCACTCGTCCGATGGCCTCGCCCACAAGAAAGGTGGCGCTGTCATAGACCAGAACCTGCATCCCCTCGCGCAGGTCGATCCCGTTCAGTGTGCTGGCCACATCGACGCCACTGCTGCTGCCCAGCGGTGCCGCATTGACCTGCATCTGGACCTCAAAGGTGTCAGCGATCAGCTCGACTTCGGACTGCAGCGCGTTGATGCGCTGAATGGCCAGAGTATCCCGTGAGGAGTTCAGCCAAAGCACCCCCGCCACCAACACGTTCAAGGCAATCAGGTTGAACGTGATGATCTTGCGGGTCAGCGGCGATCGATTAAGCGTGAAAAGACCGCGCTGCGCACGCGAGTCGCGCAGTTCCTTTTCGACGGTGCTGTCCGGGGCGACCCAATCGTCTCCCAGCACAACATCTGCATCTCGACGATTGTCATCGTCCCCATCACGCATGGGAATCCGTTCGGCCAGGGCCATCAATTACTCTTCGTTGTAGCGGTACCCGATACCGTAAAGAGTCTCGATGGCGGAGAAGTCTGTATCAACAGTCCGCATCTTCTTGCGCAAGCGCTTGATGTGGCTGTCGATGGTGCGATCGTCGACGTAGACCTGATCGTCGTAGGCCACGTCCATAAGCTGATCCCGCGATTTAACAAAGCCCGGTCGCTGTGCCAACGCCTGCAGCAACAGGAATTCCGTCACCGTCAGGGACACGTCCTGTCCCCGCCATGTCACGGCATGGCGCAGCGGGTCCATCGTCAGGGACCCACGGGTCATCAGCTTGGTTTCCTCGGTGTCCCCCACCACGTCGCCGGCAACGGCTTCCTGGCGGCGCAACAACGCGCGGATGCGTTCAACCAGAAGCCGCTGGCTGAAAGGTTTCTTTACATAATCGTCGGCGCCCATGCGCAGACCCAGAACCTCGTCGATTTCATCGTCTTTTGAGGTCAGGAAGATCACCGGCATCTTGGATTTCTGGCGCACCCGCTGTAGCAGGTCCATGCCATCCATGCGCGGCATCTTGATATCGAAAACGGCCATGTCGGGCATCTTCTTGTTGAAGGCGTCCAGCGCGGCTTGTCCGTCGTTATACGTCTCGACTTCGAACCCCTCGGCTTCCAAAGTCATCGAAACCGATGTCAGGATATTTCTGTCATCGTCCACTAGGGCGATCTTAGACATTTTATTGTCCTTATGCTGCTCTGTTACCTGATTTTTTCCCCAAGTATCAGCGAATTCCTGCCTTGCGGCAATCATTAAGTGCGAATCAGCAAAGCGCCGCACGCTCATGGGACCCGAATTTGGCAAAGGAATGACTAAAATGTACCACCCCTTTTGGATAGTCGGACCCCAATCTTGGCACGGATCTGCCAATGCGGGTGGGTGGTAACGCTAAACTTCATTTGGTTGCGCTAACTGCGCACTTGCGTCCTGTTACTTCTGAAAAACGTCATGCTAAAGGAACGAATACCGACGCATACCGCGCCGCAACTTTCTTTCGCGCGCAGCGCTGCAACAGGAGCAAGGCAGATGACATTTGGACGGGTCAACCCGCAGTTCAAGCTTGAGGATCAGGGGATCGAAGGGCTTGATAATGTCTATTACAACCTCATGGAGCCCGCGCTGATACAAGCCGCGCTCAAAAGCGAAGAAGGCACGCTCGGCAAAGGCGGCTCCTTCCTCGTGACGACGGGCACTTACACCGGCCGCTCCCCGAAGGACAAGTTCATTGTCCGCACCCCTTCGGTCGAGGACTCGATCTGGTGGGAAAACAACGCCCCGATGGACGCCGACGCCTTTGACCGTCTCCACGCCGACATGCTGGAGCACATGAAAGGCGGCAACTATTACGTGCAGGATCTCGTCGGCGGGGCCGATCCGGCCAACGCCATCGACGTGCGCGTGATCACCGAACTGGCCTGGCACAACCTGTTCATCCGCCACATGCTGCGCCGTCCCGACCGCGAAGATCTCGACAGCTTTGTCGCCGATTTCACGATCATCAACTGCCCGACCTTCAAGGCGGACCCGGAAAAGCACGGCTGCCGCACGGAAACGGTCATCGCTCTGAACTTCGACAAGAAGCTCATCCTGATCGGCAACACCGAATACGCCGGCGAGAACAAGAAAGCCGTGTTCACGCTGCTGAACTACATCCTGCCGGGCAAAGGCATCATGGCGATGCACTGCTCTGCCAACCACGCGCCCAACAACCCGGTCGACACGGCCGTGTTCTTCGGCCTCTCCGGTACGGGCAAGACCACGCTCTCCGCCGATCCGGAGCGCGTTCTGATCGGCGACGACGAGCACGGCTGGTCTGATCGCGGCACCTTCAACTTCGAAGGCGGCTGCTACGCCAAGACGATCAACCTGTCCGCCGATGCGGAGCCGGAAATCTACGCCACCACCGAGAAGTTCGGCACCGTGATCGAGAACATGGTCTTCGATCCGGAAACCTTCGACCTCGACTTCGAGGACGACAGCCTGACCGCCAACATGCGCTGCGCCTACCCGCTGAACTACATCTCCAACGCGTCCAAGACCGCGCTGGGCGGCCACCCCAAGAACATCATCATGCTCACATGTGATGCCTTCGGCGTACTGCCTCCGATCGCGCGCCTGACCCCGGCGCAGGCGATGTACCACTTCCTGTCCGGCTTCACCTCCAAGGTGGCCGGGACAGAGCGTGGCGTGACCGAACCGGAGCCGACCTTCTCCACCTGCTTTGGCGCGCCGTTCATGCCGCGTCGTCCCGAGGCCTACGGCAACCTGCTGCGCGACAAGATCGCCAAGCACGGCGCGACCTGCTGGCTGGTGAACACCGGCTGGACCGGCGGCGCCTACGGCACCGGCTCGCGGATGCCGATCAAGGCAACCCGCGCCCTGCTGCATGCCGCGCTGAACGGCTCACTGAACAACGCACCGATGCGCAAGGACCCGAACTTCGGGTTCGAGGTTCCCACCCACGTCGAAGGCGTGCCGGACATGCTGCTCGACCCCAAGAAGACCTGGGATGACAAGGCAGCCTATGACGCGCAGTCGGCCAAACTCGTCGCCATGTTCGCCGAGAACTTTGCACAGTACGTGCCCTACATCGACGAGGACGTGAAAGCCGCCGCAATCGGCTGAACGCCGCGCTCCTGAACGAAAGGCCCTCCGCAGCGCGGGGGGCCTTTTGCGTTTACGAAGCTGTGACAGGGGGCCGCTCGTATCTGCGCGCAGACCTGATACTCTGCGCCCCGACAGACAGGAGATTCCGATGCTGCGCTTCGCCCTAACGCTCGCCCTGCTCGCCAGCCCGCTATCCGCCCAAGCCCTCGCGCTCACCGGCTACGGGGTGATCTGCGACATCGAAAAGGGGCGCACCCGCCCAGCGCCCGACACCGTGTCCGGCGTCCTCAACGTCGTGAACCAGCACCACCCCATCGACGTCCACACCGCGACTGTCCCTGCGGAAATGGGGTTGAGCTTCGGCATCCGCGCCGACCTCCCCGACGGGGCCGAGGGCGGCACCTTTTCGATCATCGTCACGCACCCGCCCATGGGGCCGCAGGGACAGACAGTCGAAAGCTGGACCACCACGCTGTCCCCCGGCGATCCGGCGCTCAACCTGTTCACATTCGAGTTGCCATATGAACTTGTTCAGGGCGACTGGCGTTTCCAGATTGCACGAGCAGATGACATCGTCCTGGAGCAGCACTTCACCGTCCTGCCCGCCGGAAGTGTTCCCGCCGTACAGCGCGCCTGCCGCGGCAGCGTGCCAATGTCATGATGTATTGGATCGGATGAGCCCATGAAATGCCACACCCTGCTTCTTTCGCTTGCGCTGCTGCCCATGGCAGAGGCCGCCTCCGCCCAGTCCGACATCGGCGGTGTCATCTACACCGCCGCCTGCCAGCGCTGTCACGGGGCCGACAGCGCCAAGATCACCGGCGCCGACCTGCGCGGCCTGTCCATGGATGGCATCAAGACCGCGCATGACTATGCTCTGTTCCCGACGATCGTCGATCCGCAAAAGGATCTGACAGCCATCGCGGCCTATCTCGGCGGCCTGTAACTCAGGCCGCGCGCAGCCCCAGGATCTCGCGCGCCTGCGCAAAGGACGCCACCGGGCGCTCGTACTTTTCGCACAAATCGACCGCCCGCTTCACCAGCGCGGCGTTGGACGGCGCAAGGGTGGACCGATCAATGCGAATGTTGTCCTCCAGACCGGTACGGGTGTGCCCACCGGCGGCGATGGCCCATTCGTTGATCTCGATCTGGTGCCGGCCAATGCCCGCGGCACACCATTCCCCCTCGGGCGCGACGCGCTGCATGGTCTTGATGTAGTAGTCAAAGACCTCCTTGTCGGCAGGCATGGCGTTCTTCACCCCCATGACGAACTGCACATACAGCTTGCCGGGAATACGACCGTCCTTGTTCATCTCGGCGGCCTTGAGGATGTGGCTCAGGTCAAACGCCTCGATCTCCGGCTTGACGTTGTAGGTCTTCATCTCGGCGGCCAGCCAATCCACCAGATCCGGCGGGTTCTCGTAAACGCGGGTCGGAAAGTTGTTCGAGCCCACCGACAGCGATGCCATGTCAGGGGCCAGCGACAGCATCCCGCCACGCGTCTGACCCGCGCCAGAGCGGCCCCCGGTGGACAGTTGCACGATCATGCCGGGGCAGTGTTTCTGGACGCCCTCCACCAGCCGCGCGAATTTTTCCGGGTCGGAGGTCGGCGTTTCGTCGTCATTGCGCACATGGGCGTGCATGATGGTCGCCCCGGCCTCGAACGCCTCCTGCGTGCTTTCCACCTGCTCCGCGACAGAGATCGGCACAGCGGGGTTGTCCGCCTTCTTCGGCAGGGAGCCGGTGATGGCAACACAGATGATGCAGGGCTTTGTCATAGGGTCCTCGGGCGTTGGTCTGCGAATTTTGCGCAGTGTACTGCGTGTTCGTCGCACTGAGAAGCCGGGGCAAAGGGCACTGCCCCGGCAAGATTGGTTAACAAAATCATAAAGTTGTCAGCTGACAATTTCCGTTCTTCATTCTCGGTATCATCAGATATCGAAAAAGATGGTCTCTCCCTCGCCCTGAAGGCGGATGTCGAACCGGTAGTGATCCCCCTCCTTGACCGCCATCAGCGTCGGGATGCGTGACTGGTGCTCGATCCGGGTCAGGATCGGGTCCTCGGCGTTGGCGGCCTCTTCGTCGGCAAAGTACATGCGCGTGTGCAGTCCCAGGTTGATGCCCCGCGCCACGATCCAGAAGGTCACATGCGGCGCTTGCAGCCGCCCATCGGTGAACGGCACGCGACCGGGCTTCAGCGTCTCGAAGGTGAATTCGCCTGTGTCCATGTCGCCCGGCGACCGGCCCCAGCCGGTGAAGCCCTCGACACCGCCACGTCCCGCGAACTTGCCAGACGGGTCGGCTTGCCAGATCTCGATCAAAGCATCCTTCAACGGGTTGCCCGTGCCGTCGAACACCGAGCCCTTGATGGTGATGCGCTCTCCCTCCGGGTTGCCGGTGATGATCTTCGTGCCAAGGTCTTCGGGAAAGATCCCCTCAATCCCAAGGAAGTTCGGCGTACAGCCGATGTGGACGTACGGCCCGGCGGTCTGCGAAGGGCTTTCCTTGTAGCGGTTCATGTCACATGCCCTCCATGCGGTTTTCGAACATGGTTTGACGACGGCCCCGCAGGGTGATGTCGAACTGGTAGCACAGCGAGTCCATCGGGATGGAACCGGGGCGGTCCAGCTTGGCCACCAGCGTCTCGATCGCCTCCCGCGTCGGGATGGTGCCCACGATGGGACACTGCCAGATCATCGGGTCGCCCTCGAAATACATCTGGGTGATCAGTCGCTGCGCGAACGAATGTCCAAAGACCGAGACGTGAATATGCGCAGGGCGCCAGTCGTCGGGACCGTTGGGCCAGGGATAGGGTCCGGGCTTCACCGTCAGGAATTCGTAAAAGCCGTTCTCGTCCGTGATGCAGCGCCCGCAGCCGCCGAAGTTGGGATCGAGCGGTGCGAGGTAGCCCTCTTTCTTGTGACGGTAGCGCCCGCCTGCGTTGGCCTGCCAGACCTCCACCAGCGTGTGCGGCACGGGGCGGCCGAACTCGTCACGCACATGGCCCTGCACCACGATGCGCGGGCCGATGGCCATCTCTCCAGGCGCGGCGAAGTTGGTGATCAGATTGTTGTCCTTGGCCCCTAGGATATCATGGCCGAACACCGGCCCGGTTTCCTCGGACAGCGAGGTCGCGGCGCCGATGGGGGCAAAGCGCGGGCTGCGCGTCACGCTGGTCTTGTACAGCGGCGTCAGCGCGGGCGGGTGCCAGCTCCTGTCACGCGCGGCATATCCGTTTGTCTTTGTCATGGTGTCCGGTCTCCTCTCCGGCAGGGGGTGCGCGTTCCCTGGGTCGGTCAGTCTTGTTCCATCTCGGCGTAAGTCGCCTTGGCCAGCTTGAAGGCATGGTTGGCCTTCGGCACGCCAGCATAGACAGCCACATGCATGAAGGCCTGCGTCACGTCTTCCTTTGTCGCGCCAGTGTTGGCGGTGGCACGAATGTGCATCGGGATCTCTTCGAAGTTTCCGGTGGCCGCCAGCAGCGCCAGCGTCAGCATGGACCGTTCCCGGTCGCTGATCGCGTCAGAGGCCCAGACATTGCCCCAGGCGGTTTCCGTGATCAGCTCCTGAAACGGCACGTCAAAGGGCGTCTTGGCGGCCTCGGCCCGGTCCACATGCGCATCGCCCAGAACCTTGCGGCGCACCTGCATCCCGGTGTCATAACGGTTGGTCATAGTGATCTCCCCAAGCTCAATATGGCAGGCCGACATAGTTGATGGCCATGGTCTTTTGCATGCTTTCCGTGCTGGCGAGATGCTCGATCTCGGCGCGTTGGATATGCAGCTCGTAAGGATCGGTGTCCGGGAAGCGGTGCAGCGTCTTGGTCATCCACCAGCTGAAGCGCTGCGTCTTCCAGACCCGCGCCAGCGCCTTTTCGGAATAGCCGCCCAGCGCCTTCGGGTCCTTGTCGAGGTAGCACGCCTGCAAGGCGCGGAAGAGGTAGTGCACGTCGGAGGCCGCAGTGTTCAAACCCTTTGCCCCGGTGGGCGGCACGATGTGCGCAGCGTCCCCGGCGAGGAACAGACGGCCGTATTGCATGGGCTCACAGACGAACCCGCGCAACGGCGCGATGCTTTTCTCGATGGTCGGGCCGGTTTCCATCTGCTCGGCCACACGGCGGGGAATGCGGCGCTTGAACTCTTCCCAGAAGGCGTCGTCCGACCAGTCCGCGACCTTGTCGGTCAATGGGGCCTGAATGTAGTAGCGGCTGAGGTTCTCGTTGCGCATGGAGGACAGCGCAAACCCGCGCTCGGAGTTGGCATAGATCAGCTCGTGGTGCGCGGGCTTGGTCTCTGACAGAACGCCAAGCCAGCCGAAGGGGTACACCCGCTCGAATTCCTTTCGCTTTTCCGCAGGGATCGCCTGACGCGACGGACCGTGGAACCCATCACAGCCCGCGATGTAATCACATTCGATCGTCTTGCGCGTGCCCTGGTGCATGAAGGTGACGGAGGCGCCCTCGTCCCCCTCCAGTGCGGCATTGCGGATCTCCACCTCGTCGACCTCGAACAGGGTGGTGCCGCCGGTCTGTTCCCGCGCAGCATAGAGATCGCGCGTCACCTCGGTCTGGCCATAGACCATGACCGCGGTGCCGGTGTGCTTGGTAAAGTCGATGCGGACTTCCATATCCTCGAAGGAGATGACCGTGCCGTCGTGGGGGTAGCCTTCGGTGCCCATGCGGGTCGGGACGCGGGCTTCCTCCAGCAGGTTGATCAGACCCTGTTCCAAAACACCCGCGCGAATACGGCTGAGGACGTGGTCCTTTGTCCGGCGTTCCAGAACGATGGCGTCGATGCCCGCCTGATGACAAAGCTGACCCAAAAGCAGGCCGGAGGGGCCGCCTCCGATAATGCAAACCTGTGTTCTCATGATCCAACTCCCTTTGCGGG
The DNA here is from genome assembly GCF_040148795.1 of Sagittula sp. NFXS13. Taxonomy (NCBI): domain Bacteria; kingdom Pseudomonadati; phylum Pseudomonadota; class Alphaproteobacteria; order Rhodobacterales; family Roseobacteraceae; genus Sagittula; species Sagittula sp. NFXS13. The sequence continues at coordinate 20,190 of NZ_JAGEMH010000011.1, read as the reverse complement.
CATAATGCTGAACCAAAACGCATTGTAAATTGACGGTTTATGCGATTTAGCTTCCCAAAATGACAACTAACCGGATCAAGCTGCGCCATCTTGAGGCGCTGACCGCCATCGCGCGGCACGGCAGCCTGCGGGCGGCCTGCGCGCATCTGCACCTGTCGCCCCCTGCCCTGTCCAAAACCCTCAAGGAGCTGGAGGACACGCTGGGCACCACCCTGATGCACCGCGACCGGGCCGGCATTCGCATGACAGCCGAGGGCGCGCTGTTTCTGCGCTTTGCCAATCAAAGCCTCGCGGCGTTGCATCGCGGCGTCGAAGGGCTGTCCGATCTGCGGCACGGCGGCCGCGAGACGTTGCGCGTGGGGTCGCTGCCATCCGTGGCGGCGCGGCTGATGCCGCAGGCGGTGGCGACCTTTCGGCGCGTGGCACCGGACACCCGTCTGATGCTGCGCGACGGGGCGCATGGCGCGCTGACGGCGCTGCTGCGGGCCGGAGAACTGGACATCGTTGTCGGGCGCATGGGTGGGGCGGAGACCATGCAGGGCCTGTCCTTTACCCAACTGTACGTGGAGAAGGTGGTGTGCGTCACGCGCGCCGGCCATCCGTTGATCGAAAGCCCCGACCTCGACAGGCTGGCCGATTGGCCGGTGCTGTATCCGCCCGAAGACGCCGCAATCCGCCCCCTGCTGGACCGCTGGTGTCTGGCCCATGGGGTTCAGCCCTTTCGCGATCAGGTGGACTGCGTGTCTGGTGCCTTTGGGCGCAATTACCTGCGCGCCTCGGACGCGGTCTGGTTCATTTCCGAAGGGGTGGTGGCGCAGGATCTGGCCGACGGGCGACTGCACGCGCTGCCCTTTGACCTGAGCCTGACCGCCGGACCGGTGGGGTTGATGACGCAGCCAGAGGCCGCCAGCAGCCGGTCACAGCAGCTTTTTGTACAATCTCTGCGTGTGGCCCTTGAATCTTAACCATTTTATCGGCGGCGAATCGCCACCTATCCACAACTTATTGCCAAAGTCACTGAATATTTCCTTTACGCCGATTCGCAGGGCAGGCACGATATGTTGTGAGGGCGCGGGACAGGCACCGCAGCCCTAGAGCAGTCTGCAAGCGTTGGGGGATTGATCCGCATCCCGCGCTAAAAATGATAAAAACGAGGTGGCGAAATGGCCCTGTCCGAGCACTACCTGACGGAAGAAATGCATCCGATCGATATCGTCGAGAGCATTGCCCAGTACAACGAGTGGGACTTTGATCGGCTCGAAGACGATCAGATCGCCATGGCGGTGGATGGCCAGTGGCGCAACTATTCCATCACGCTGGCCTGGTCGCACAACGACGAGACACTGCGGCTGATCTGCACCTTCGAGATCGATCCGCCCGCCGAACGTCTGGCCACCCTGCACGAGGGGCTGAACGCCGTGAACGACCAATGCTGGGCCGGGTGCTTCAGCTATTGGGCGCAGGAAAAGCTGATGGTCTACAAGTACGGTCTGATGCTGGCAGGCGGCAATATCGCGACGCCCGAGCAGATCGACACCATGATCGCCGCTGCCGTGACCTCCGCCGAGCGCTATTATCCGGCCTTTCAACTGATGTGCTGGACCGACAAGACGGCGAAAGAGGCGCTGCAAATCGCCATCGCCAAAGCCTACGGCCACGCCTGAGCGCCGCTGATTGCGAAGACCTGCGGTTCCGGTTACCCCTTTGTGCAACGTAAGCATGCAATGGGAGAGCGGGATGAAAGACGGTGTGATCGCAGAGCGCGGGCTGGTGCTGCTGGGCTGTGGCAAGATGGGCTCGGCCATGCTCGAAGGTTGGTTGAAGCGCGGTTTGCCTGCCACCTCGGTTTGGGTAAATGATCCGAACCCGTCGGATTGGGTGCAGGCGCAAGGTGTGAACCTGAACGCGCCCCTGCCGGACGCCCCCGCCATTGTCTTGATTGCCGTGAAGCCGCAGATGATGGCCGACGCCCTGCCGTCGCTGAAGGCCATGGGCAACGGCCCGACCCTGTTTTTGTCGGTTGCCGCTGGCATTTCCATCGCCACGTACGAGACGCTGCTGGGCGAGGCCACGCCCATCGTCCGCGCGATGCCCAACACACCTGCCGCCGTGGGTCAGGGGATCACCGCGATTATCGGCAACGGTCGTGCCGGCGCCGAAGACCTCGACTTGTCGGAGACGCTGCTGAGCGCCGTGGGCGAGGTGGTCAGGCTGGAGTCCGAGACGCAGATGGACGCGGTCACGGGGCTCAGCGGCTCTGGCCCGGCCTATGTGTTTCACATGATCGAGTGCATGGCCGCCGCGGGCGAGGCGCAGGGCCTGTCGCCAGAGCTGGCCATGTCCCTGGCGAAGGCGACCGTCGCGGGGGCCGGCGCCTTGGCGAAGCAGGCGGACGACGATCCGGCGCAGTTGCGACGTAATGTGACCTCGCCCAATGGCACCACGCAAGCGGGGCTGGAGGTGCTGATGGACGAGGGGACGGGTTTGCCGCCGCTTATGGTCGCGACCGTCAAGGCTGCCGCAGATCGGTCGCGGGAGCTGGCCAATGGCTGAGATTACATTCGACGATTTTCTGAAAGTCGACATCCGGGCCGGGACTGTGCTGCGCGCCGAGCCCTTTCCGGAGGCGCGGAAACCGGCCATCAAGATGTGGATCGACTTTGGTCCGGAGATCGGAGAGCGCAAGACCTCGGCGCAGATCACGCACCATTATGCGCCCGAAGATCTGGTGGGCACACAGGTTCTGGCGGTGGTCAACTTTCCACCCCGCCAGATCGGCAAGTTCATGTCAGAAGTGCTGGTGCTTGGCGTCCATGATGCTGACGGCAACGTCACGCTGAGCCGCACGGATCACCCGGTGAACAACGGCGCCCGCCTGAGCTAAGTCAGGTTTGCGTCGTGTTCGAGGGGATCGGCGCATCGTGACGCGCGCTCCACGTCGGGTCATCTTTTTTGATCCGGCGGGAGATCAGCTTGCCCAAGGGCCATGCGGCGATCAAGCCCAAGGCCGCCGCGGTCACAAAAGACCAGATGCTGACCCATCCAAACACAAAGAAAGCAATTGTGGCGATATAGGCGACGCTGACGCCTGCCATATGGCCGATGAAAAAGGTGAGATTGCGATTCATGACAGCCTCCTGATGAGAAATCATGTCTGAAAAACACGTCAGCCCATGATTTGTTCCGTTAAGGCAATCGCTGGTTGGGTTGACTTGGGGCCGTGCATGGCGATTGTGGCCTGCACCCGAGGAGGACCGTCATGTACCAGCCCGCGATCACCGGCCACGGTGTCTTTACCCCCACGCAATCCATCACCAACGATGAGCTTGTGGTGGCCTTCAACGCCTATGCAGATCTGTGGAACGCCGAACACGCCGAGGCCATCGCAGCGGGTGAGGTTGAGGCGAAACCGCAGTCGTCGTCCGACTTCATCTTCAACGCGTCGGGGATCGAGCAGCGCTATGTGCTTGATAAGGCGGGCGTGCTGGACCCGACACGCATGTTTCCCGCCCTTCCCGCGCGTGACGACGAACAGCCGTCCTACATGGCGGAGATGGCGGTAGACGCCTGCGGCAAAGCGCTGAAGATGGCCGGGATCGACGCCGGTGAGATCGACCTTGTGATCTGTGCCGCGTCCAACCACGAACGCGCCTACCCGGCGATTGCCATCGAGATTCAGCAGTTGCTGGGCTGTGCGGGCTTTGGATTCGATATGAACGTGGCGTGCTCCTCTGCCACTTTTGGCATTCAGGCGGCGGCGGATATGGTGCGCGCGGGATCGGTGCGGCGCGCGCTGGTGGTCTGCCCGGAGATCTGCTCCGGCCATCTGGAATGGCGCGACCGGGATTGTCATTTCATCTTTGGCGACGTCTGCACGGCGGTGGTGCTGGAACGGTCGGAGGACGCCAAGGGCGCGCGGTTCGACGTCATATCCACGCGCTGCGCGACGCAGTTTTCCAACAACATCCGCAACAACAATGGCTTTTTGCGCCGGACACATGACCAGATGGACGACCGTCGCGAGATGCAGTTCATGCAGAACGGGCGCAAGGTGTTCAAGGAAGTGCTGCCGATGGTGTCCACCCACATCGCAGAGCACATGGACGATGCCGGATGGGCTGCCGGCGATCTGAAGCGGCTCTGGCTGCATCAGGCCAACAAGACGATGAACGATTTCATCGGGAAGAAAGTGCTGGGCCGCGTGCCGGAAGAGGGCGAACAGCCCAACATCTTGCAAGATTACGCCAACACATCCTCCGCCGGCTCGATCATCGCCTTTTCCAAGCATTCCGACGATCTGACGCCCGGCGACAAGGGCGTGATCTGTTCGTTTGGCGCGGGCTATTCCGTGGGATCGGTGTTGATCGAACGCGCCTGAACGCCTTTTTCAAAGAACACCCAGTCGAAGCCGTCCATCTGGCGGCGGTCCACTTCGGTGTAGCCAAGATGCGGATACATCGTCAGGTTTTCGCGCATTCCGGCCTCGGCGATCCGGGCGACAGGGGCAGCGTCGTCTGGCCGGGCGCGCCGGATCATCGCCGCCGCCACACGTTGAGCATATGCACCAGTGACCCCAGCAGCAGGCCCCAGACCGCGCTGCCAATGCCGAAGAGGGTCAGCCCCGATGCGGTGAGGACAAAGGTCAGCGCGGCGGCTTCGCGTGTGTCCTCGTCCTTTAGCGCGGCCGAGGCGGAGGTCATGAAGACCGGCAACAGAGCCACCCCCGCGAGGGCGGACATGGTCATTGGCGGCGCAGAGGCGGCGACGAATGTCACCACGGCAGCGAACACGCTGAAAAGCACGTAGAACAGCCCTGCCCAGACCGCCGCCCAGTAGCGCTGGGCCTTGTCCGGGTGGGCGTTTTCATCGGAGCACATGGCCGCCGTGATCGCGGCGAGGTTGTTGGCGATGGCACCGAACGGGGCTGTCAGGATCGAAGCTGCGCCGACGGTGACGAACATCTTGCCGGTGGGCGGCGTGTACCCGTTGGTTTTCAGCACCGCGACGCCGGGGACGTTCTGCGTCGCCATGGTCACGATGAACAGCGGCAAAGCAAGACCGATCAGCGCCGAGAGCGAGAAGGTCGGCGTCACCCAGACCGGCGGCGTCAGGATGTGGTCCGGCATCGGCAGCGTGCCGTTCCACCAGATCACCAGCGCCACGGCCGCCAGAACCGTCGCCGGAACGGCAAACAGGCGCGACACGCGGGAGACCCCAAACCACGTCAGCAGGATCACCGCACCGACCACCGGAGCCTCTGCCAAGGCGCGGAACGGGGCAAAGCAGATCGGCAGCAGAACGCCCGACAGCATTGCCAGGGTGATCGGACCGGGAATGGCCTGGGCCAGGCGGACCAAGGGTTTCCAGAAGCCCGCCACCACCACCAGTGCGCCCGCAATCAGGAAGGCCCCGACCGCGCCGGAAAACCCCGCTGCGTCCGCCGCCGATCCTGCCAGCAGCGCCGCGCCGGGCGTGGACCATGCACAGGATGCCGGTGCCTTGAACCACAAGGCCAGCACGATGCCCGACAGCCCCATGGCCACCCCGCCCGCCATCAGTGCCGAGGAGGCCTGCGGCGCGGTGGCGCCCATCGCCTCCACCCCCGCCAGAAAAATCGGGAAGGAGGAAAAGAACCCGACGATGGCCACGACGAAGCCCGTTGCGAGCGCCTGAATACCACCCATTACTGCCCCACTTCCTGCCGCCAGTGACGCCGGCACAGCGACACGTACATTTCGTTGCCACCGACCTGCACCTGCGCGCCGTCCATCACCGTGCGCCCGTCCGGGCCGCGGCGGATCACCATGGTCGCGTTGCGCCCGCAGTGGCATATGGTGCGCACCTCGCGCATCACGTCGGCAATGGCCAGCAGCGCGGCGGAGCCGGGGAACAGCTCTCCCCGGAAGTCGACGCGCAGCCCGTAGGCCATCACCGGCACCCCGAGGTCGTCGACCACCTTCGCCAGTTGCCAGACCTGATCGCGGGTCATGAAATGAGCTTCGTCGACGAATATGCAGGCGACTTTGCCCTCGGCGAGCCGCTTTTGGATCATGTCGAACAGATCGGTGTCGGCGCCGAAGACATCCGCCGCGCGTGACAGACCGATCCGCGAACCGATGCGCCCCTTGCCCGCGCGGTCGTCAAAGGCCGCGATCAGCAGGTAGGTGTCCATCCCGCGTTCGTTATAGTTATGCGCGGCTTGCAACAGCAAAGTCGACTTGCCCGCGTTCATGGTGGAGAAATGAAAATGCAGCTTGGCCATGGTGCGCTTTTGCGCCAGCCGCGCCCGAAGGACAAGATACCGGGGCCAGCGAAAAGCGCCGACCGAGGCGCGTTTACGTCACCGTGCGGTCCAGAACCCGCGATGCTGCTGCGATCAAAGCCGCTTTCTGTGCCGGTTGCGCTTGTCCAACGCATAGGTCCGCGACCGCCTCGAAGGCAGGGCGGCGCGCGGCAGCGTCGGCGTTGGCGGCCTGCTCGATGGCGTCGAGACGCTTCATCGTGTTGCGAAAGGAGCCAAAGGCCGCGCGCAGGGACAGGTCGTCGACGCGGCGCGGCGCCTTGAACCGCGAGAAGACCCACCAATGTTCGGAATTGTTGATTTCGATGGCGTAGGACATGAGCTTTGCGCAGCGCTCTGCCTGTCGATGCGCCGCATCGGGGCGGTGCAGCAGCGCGATGCCGACGACCTTCACCAGATTGCAGACGGAGTTGAAGAGGTAAGGCGTCATGCGCCGCAAATTCAAAGACGCGGCTTCGTCAAAACTGATCTGCGCCAGACGGTCGCCCTGATGCGCGCCTGTGGCCAGATCGAGGTTCATCATCACGTTCAGCGCAGAGAACACCAGATGCGTGCGGTCCTTGCGCAGCCCGTAGCCGATGGGCATGGCCAGAACCTCGTGCAGCGCGACAACCATGCGGTCCAGCCAGTCCGAGGACAGCGGCGAAACCTGTTCGGACAGCTTGTGCCCGCCGGCGATCAACGCGTAGAGGCGGTCGAATTCCGTCAGGACGGGATCTTTCGTCAGCCCGTCCAGCAGATCGAACTGTTCGCCAAGGTCGCGCGGGCGCTGGCCCTTTTTGTAGATCAGCAAGCGGGCCTGCGTGAGATGCTGCTTGCGCGGCATGGCGGCAAGCGCGGCAAGACAGTCCTGAGCGGTCTTGTCCCGGAAATCCTGACGCGTCTTGCTCATACCAGCTGACCCCAGAGGTCGTACTCCCCGGCCTCGTCGACCTCGACCCGAACGATCTGACCGGGCTTCAGGTGGCGCGCCCCTTCGTCGATGAAGAGGTTGCCGTCGATCTCCGGCGCGTCGGCCTTGGTCCGGCAGGTGGCAATGCCGTCCTCGTCCACATCGTCGACGATGACGTCGATTTTCTGACCGACCTTGGCCGCCAGCTTTGCCTCTGAAATGGCCTGCGCCTTTTCCATGAAGCGGTCCCAGCGGTCCTGCTTGATCTCCGGGGCGACGTGATCGGGCAGCGCGTTCGAGCGCGCGCCATCGACGTTTTCGTACTGAAAGCAGCCGACGCGATCCAGTTGCGCCTCGTCCATCCAGTCAAGAAGATGCTGGAACTCCGCCTCGGTCTCGCCGGGGTAGCCGACGATGAAGGTGGAGCGCAGCGTGATGTCCGGACAGGTCGCGCGCCATGCGGCGATTTCGTCCAGCGTGCGTTCGGCGGCGGCCGGGCGCGCCATGCGGCGCAGCGTGTCGGGATGCGCGTGCTGGAAGGGAATATCAAGGTAGGGCAGGATCTTACCCTCCGCCATCAGTGGAATGGCGTCGCGCACATGCGGATACGGGTAGACGTAATGCATCCGGACCCATGCGCCGAGCTCGCCCAGGTCACGGGCCAGATCGAGGAAGGGAAACTTGCTGTCGCGGTCCTTCCAGTCGGTGCCATAGGCGGAGGTGTCCTGGCTGATCACAAGCAGTTCCTGCACGCCTGCCTCCACCAGCTTTTCCGCTTCGCGCAGGATCGCCTTGGCCGGACGGCTGGCGAGACGCCCGCGCATGTCCGGGATGATGCAGAACTTGCACTTGTGGTTACAGCCCTCGGAGATTTTCAGGTAGCTGTAGTGGCGCGGCGTCAGGCTGACCCCGGTGGCGGGCAGCAGGTCCACAAACGGATCGGGCGACGGCGGCACGGCCCCATGCACGGCGTCCAGCACCTGTTCGTATTGATGCGGGCCGGTCACAGCCAGCACGCGCGGATGCACGCCGGTGATGTAGTCGGGCTCTGCGCCCAGACAGCCCGTGACGATGACCTTGCCATTTTCGGACAAGGCTTCGCCAATCGCCTCGAGGCTTTCGGCCTTGGCACTGTCGAGGAAGCCACAGGTGTTCACGATCACCGCGTCGGCCCCGGCGTAATCGGCGCTGATGCTGTACCCCTCGGCCCGCAGGCGGGTGAGGATGCGCTCGCTGTCCACCAGCGCCTTCGGGCAGCCGAGCGACACCATCCCGATGGTCGGCTGGCCATCACGGCGGGTTTCGGAAACGCGGGCACGCGCAAGGTCTGGGCGAAGATCAGGAGGATTCTGCATGAGCGGCGTATACGCCTCTGTCACGTCTCGGGGAACCCCCTCCGTTCTGGTCCGTTAGATGTCAAAGAAGGAGCCCACGATGGACCAAACGACAGAGATGATTACTCAGATCAAGCCGTTTCAGATCGTGACGGAACAGCTTCAGGGGCTGATACAGGGGGCGATTGCACTGTTGCCCAATCTTTTGGCCGCGCTGGTGATTATCCTGCTGACCGGGCTGGTGGCCTGGGGGGCCGGTGCGATGGTGCTGCGCCTGCTCAATCGGTCCAAAGCGCGTGCCTCCCTGGTCGAGGCGGTGCGCAAGCTGGTGCGCCTGACGGTCTGGGTCTTTGGCATATTGATCGCGATGACCATTTTGTTCCCGAACCTGACGCCGACAAAGTTGCTGGCGGGGCTGGGCCTTGGCTCGATTGCCATTGGCTTGGCGTTCAAGGATATTTTCGAGAATTTCCTGGCCGGGTTCCTGATCTTGCTGCGCAAGCCGATGCGCCACGGCGATGACATCGAATGTGATGGCATCAGTGGCCGGGTGGAGAAGATCACGATTCGCGACACCTACGTGCGCAAGCGGTCCGGCGAGCTGATCCTCGTGCCCAATTCGCATCTGTTCAAAAACCCGGTGGAGATTCTGACGGATGAGCCGCTGCGGCGCGTCTCGATCGTGGTCGGCGTGGCCTACGGCGAGGATGTCGACACTGCGCGGAGCGTCATTGAGCGCGCCATCACACCTGTGGCCGAACACGAGAGCGACAAGCCCGCGCAGGTGTTTGCGACGGAATTCAACTCGTCGTCCATCGACTTTCTCGTGCGCTGGTGGGTGAATTCCCCCCCGATCGACGAGCATCGCAGCCGGGATAAGGCAGTGTCCGCGATCAAACGCGCGCTGGATCAGTCCGGGATCGAAATTCCCTTTCCGTATCGGACGCTTACGTTCAAGGAGCCTTTGCCGATCCAGAAGGCAGACGACACCGAGTAAGGCAAAAAGGCGCCCGGTGGGGCGCCTTTGTCATAGCAATGTGGATGTCAGCGGCGGCGGTCGCGGCGCGCGCTCATCGGCTGGAAGGCTACGCCCACATGTGCTTCGCAATACGGTTTGCCCTGTTGCACCGGCAGACCACAGAACCAGAAGTCATCAGTGGCCGGATCGCCAACGGGCCATTTGCAGGTCCGCTCGGTCAATTCCATCAACGTCAGCTTCTTGGCCTTCTTTTCGACCTCGCTCACTTTTGCGAGCGCCTCGGGGCTGATTTCATTGGTCGACGGCTGCGGCGGCAAGGGTTGCCCCGCGGGAATGATCTGCTTGCGCGCCGGGATCGTCGCAGGGGTCGCGGCGGCGGGGGCCGGTGTCTGCTCGGGCTTGGGATCCGGCTTGGCCTCCACGGGTTTTGGCGCGGGCTTGGGCTTGGCCGGAGCGGCTTTGGGCTCTGGCTTGACCTCCGCAGACGGCGCGGGCGCGGGCGCGGCCCCTGCCCGGTTCGACAGGCCCAACCTGTGCACCTTGCCAATCACGGCGTTGCGCGTCACACCACCCAGTTCTTTGGCAATCGTGCTGGCTGACTGGCCTTCCGACCACATCTTCTTGAGCAGTTCAACGCGTTCATCAGTCCACGACATCGGAGCTTCCTACTGAAAAAGCGGCCTCGTGTCCGGGCCGCCTGAGGGTCTGTTGTTGTCCCTATTCTAAGCATCATGGGCCGAGATACAAGGCGGCGCGGCGTTTGGGTGGCAGAGCGTCGCGCAATATCAACGTACTGCGTTCGCCGCAACTGCGTCATTGACCACCATTCCGCCGCCGTCCCCGGCGCTGTACCCCACTGGCTTGGGCAGATTAAGCACAAAGGTCGACCCAACGCCCACCTCTGAGCTACAGGACAGGCTCCCACCGTGGCGCAACGCGATGCGGCGACACGTGGCCAGCCCTAACCCCGTGCCGGCGAACGCTGTCTGCGTATGCAGCCGCCGAAAGGGTTCAAAAATTTCGTTGATATATGAAGGTTCGATGCCAATGCCATTGTCGGAGATTTCGATGCACCACATTTCGGCATGGTCCTTGGCGCTGACCTCCACCCTTGGGGCCTCAGATTTGTTGAACTTGAGGCCATTTCCAACCAAATTCTGAAGCAACTGCGTGAGTTGCACCGGATCACCGCGCACCTCTGGCAGAGTGCCCCGTACGACAAGCTCGGCCTCGCGCTCCATGAGGTCTTGTCTTAGCGCGTCCTTCACTTGCGTCACGATATCGGACAAAGGAACATCTTTGCGTTCGAGCGGCGCATCGGACACGTTGCAGTGGCGGTGCAAATTCACCAGCAAGCGGTCAATATGCTCCGCCCCGTTGCGTATGAAACCAAGCGTTTCAGCATGGGTTGCCTGTGCGTCCGGCGGCAAATCCTCGAGCAGCATGTCCACCCCCCCTCGGACGGAACGCAAGGGCGCGCGCAAATCGTGCACCAGAACATGTGCAAAAGTCCGAAGGCTGTTTTGCTGATCCTCGATCTGGCGGGCCATGGCGGCGCGCGACAAGGCGTTTTTGATCGCGCGGCCCAGCCCGACGGGCGTAAACTTGTGCCAAGGATAGACATCATACGCGCCGCGTTTCATGGCATCTACGGCACTGTCCTCGCATCCGCCCGCCCCTGTCACGATAATCGCCAGAAAGGGGTCTTTCTTCAGACAGTCCTCGAGCAGCCCGTCCTGCGATGTGCCGACCAGCTGTTCGTCCATCAGGATGCAATCAACCAACAGGGGCCCGTCGAGCAGATTGATGCAGCTTTCCGCATCTGTCGCCAGACTGATTTTCAAGCCGTCTGGCAAGGCCTCAGAGACCAGCGCCGCCGTCTCCTCCCCCCGTGATGTGTCGGTGTCGACGATGAGGATCCTGGTCATGAGCGGAGCATGTCCCGGTTGCAGGGCGTTCGGGTCGGCCCCTCTGTCGCCAAGCAGCCATTCTGCGGGTTCGAGCTCATAAACCGGTCTCCGTCACACAATATCCAGAGAGAGCAATTTTTTTTGCCTTGCGTCAGCACGTCCCCCACCGCGCTGACTTTGTCGCACGATCAGGTAAGCAAAAAGTTAATGACGTTGGACCGCCCCTCAAGACCTGCAACAGTTGCGTTCCGTCGACGGCAGGCTTCTGGACACAGCGCCGAAACTTCGCCATCACAGAGACACCGGATTGGGGAGATTTCAGATGGCAGACGGAACTTTTGCAGTGCTGATGCTTGTGCTCGGGCTGACCGACATGGGCGTAAATCATTGCGGCACAGAAACAGGCTGCCTTGGCAAGACGCCGACCGAAGGCCGCATCATGATCTCTGGCGGGAATGTGTTGGAGCGTCACGCCGAACCGGGCGCCGAGGTCTATCTGCGCTACGACCTGCCCCATAAACGCGGCCCCTTTGGCGAAGCCATCGGCCTGTCCATCGGTGAAGATGGTGAAACATGGGTCGGGTTCGGCCAGACGTACAAGATGCAGCTCGCCTCGACCCCGCTGTACGGTGAATTGCACGCGATGCCGGGGCTGTATTTCGACAACGGCGGTTACGACCTCGGTGGGCCGATCGAGTTCCGCTCTGGCGTGGAGCTGGGCTGGGAGACGCGCGGCGGCCTGCGCATGGGGCTGAGCTATGACCACAGGTCGAACGCCGGGATCTACGACGAGAACCCCGGCATCGAAACGGTGGCTTTTCGCGTGTCCATCCCGACGCGCTGAACCTCAGCGCTTGCGGCGTTTTACCCCGCCGCGCTGACCCGGCTTGCCCGCGGTTGACCGGCCACGCACCTTGACGGCCTCTTCGGAGGCCTTCTCCACCGCTTGTTGCCGGGCAAGTGGGTCGTCGGACACCGCGAGTTCCACCGCTTCGAGGCGCTTGACTTCGTCGCGCAGACGCGCGGCCTCTTCGAATTCTAGGTTCTCCGCCGCCTTGCGCATGTCCGTGCGCAACCCGTCCAGCACCGCCTGAATGTTCGAGCCCTGATGTTTCGGGTCGATCTTGGCCGTGACGCGGGCCTGGTCGGTGTCGCCCTGATAGAGACCGGCCAGAATGTCGTCGACGTTCTTCTTGACCGTGGTGGGCGTGATGCCGTGTTCGACGTTGTACGCGATCTGCTTTTCGCGGCGGCGATTGGTTTCACCAATCGCACGCTCCATCGAGCCGGTCATGCGGTCGCCATACATGATGACGCGGCCTTCGGCATTTCGCGCGGCGCGGCCGATGGTCTGGATCAGCGAGGTTTCCGAGCGCAGGAAGCCCTCCTTGTCCGCGTCGAGGATCGCCACCAGCCCGCATTCGGGGATGTCCAGACCTTCGCGCAGGAGGTTGATCCCGACCAGCACATCAAAGGCGCCAAGGCGCAAATCCCTAAGGATTTCAATTCGTTCGATGGTGTCGATTTCGGAGTGCATGTAGCGGATCTTGATCCCCTGTTCATGCAGGTATTCGGTCAGATCCTCGGCCATGCGTTTGGTCAGAACGGTCGCCAGCGTGCGCTTGCCTTCTGCGGTGACTTTGCGGATTTCGTCGAGCAGGTCGTCCACCTGCATCTCCACCGGGCGCACCTCGACCACCGGGTCGAGCAGACCTGTGGGACGGATGACCTGTTCGGTGAATACGCCGCCGGATTGCTCCAGTTCCCACGCGGCGGGCGTGGCGGAGACAAAGATCGACTGCGGGCGCATGGCGTCCCATTCCTCGAACTTCAGCGGACGGTTGTCCATGCAGGACGGCAGGCGAAAGCCGTGCTCTGCCAGTGTGAATTTGCGCCGATAGTCGCCCCGGTACATGCCGCCGATCTGCGGCACGGAGACGTGCGATTCATCGGCAAAGACAATCGCGTTGTCGGGAATGAACTCGAACAGCGTGGGGGGCGGCTCACCGGGGGCGCGGCCCGTCAGGTAGCGCGAATAGTTCTCGATCCCGTTGCAGACGCCGGTGGCCTCCAGCATCTCGATGTCGAAGTTGGTCCGCTGTTCAAGCCGTTGCGCTTCCAGCAGTTTCCCCTCGCCCACCAGCTGATCGAGGCGCTGGCGCAGCTCTTTCTTGATGGAGATTACCGCCTGATTCATCGTCGGGCGCGGCGTCACGTAGTGGCTGTTGGCATACAGGCGGATGCGCTCGAACGTGTCGGTCTTGCGCCCGGTCAGCGGGTCGAACTCGGTCAGTGCCTCCAGCTCTTCGCCAAAGAAGGACAGCCGCCATGCGCGGTCCTCCAGGTGGGCTGGCCAGATTTCGATCACGTCGCCGCGCACGCGGAACGACCCGCGCTGAAACGCCTGATCGTTGCGCTTGTACTGCTGCGCCACGAGATCGCCCATGACCTGCCGCTGGTCGTATTCCCGGCCGACAAACAGGTCCTGCGTCATTGCCCCGTAGGTTTCGACCGACCCGATGCCGTAGATGCAGGACACCGAAGCCACGATGATGACGTCGTCACGTTCCAGCAGAGCGCGGGTGGCCGAGTGGCGCATCCGGTCGATCTGCTCGTTGATCTGGCTTTCCTTCTCGATGAAGGTGTCAGAGCGCGCAACGTAGGCTTCGGGCTGGTAATAGTCGTAGTAGGAGACGAAGTATTCCACCGCGTTGTCAGGAAAGAAGCCCTTGAATTCGCCGTACAACTGGGCGGCCAAGGTCTTGTTCGGCGCAAGGATGATCGCGGGGCGTTGCGTTTCCTCGATGATCTTCGCCATGGTGAACGTCTTGCCCGTGCCGGTCGCCCCAAGCAGCACCTGATCCCGGTCGCCGTTGTTCACGCCCTCGGTCAGTTCCGCGATCGCCGTGGGCTGGTCCCCGGCGGGGGAGAATTCGGTCTTGAGAAAGAACTGCTTGCCACCTTCCAGCTTCTCACGCTCTCGCACGTCCGGCGCCGGCGAATGCAGGATGGGCATGGATTGCGGGCTGTTGTTGTGCATCTGAGGTGTCCTGACCGGGGCTGTCCGCATGGAAATAGGGTCAGTGGCGGCCCACGACCACCCCTGCTGCTGCCGGAAAGCGTCAGGAGGGGCCTGCGATCGGTGATCCAAGGCGCGTGACGGGGCGTAACTTTTACAAGGACTGGTCCTTCAACACGCAGAAGACGATAAGCCCGACTTCTTTTCCCGTCGAATCAAGGTCTCCTCCCATGCCGTCTCAAAGCACCTTCGAGGTCAGCCTTCCCGACAGGATCGAAAGCGCGACGCCTTGCATCACTCTTTTGAGAACGTCGCCCCACCTCCTGTATGTCCGCCCACCTGTTTCGCTCAGCCGCGATGTCCTGCTGCCTCTTCTGAAGCAGATCTGTGCAACGTCGGATTATCCCGCGAATGTCGCAACACTGTGGGATCTGCGCGGCTGCGATTTCGCCCAATGCACCAGCGACATGGTTCGCACATTGGCGTTTGATCTGCAAAAACTGCCGGACCGTCGTGGTGCACGACGCGGGATCCTCGTCGATTCGGATGCCGGCTTTGGAACGGGCCGCATGTTCCAGCAAACGGTCGACGGCTACCGAATCGAAGACCAGAACAATTTTATCGTTTCATATTCTGCCGAAGAACTCATCGAAGCGCTGTCGAAGACGACATGAGACCACCGACTTTGGTCGACCAAGCTTTTGCACCCGTCGGGAAGAATCGCCTTTCCTGAGTTGGTTACAGATGATTTCGCGGGGATGGCCACCCTGCCGCCCAAAGATAAACAAGTGTTTAACCGTTGCGTGAAATCGCACCAGAGATGTATCTTTCTCAGGCAAGCAGCCGACGGCGTGCCGCCGCCACAAGACCCACCCCTCGCTCCCCGTGGCGACTGGACCGCAGCCGAAAGGCTGCTTGCGCCCTGTGACGAAGGCCGTGAAAATTGGCATTGCATCAACGGTTGCTCTCGGCTCGAGAATTTCAGATAAGCGATGGTGATCACAGGAGGTGTGGACATGCGCGCACGCATCTATCAGCCCGCGAGAACGGCAATGTCGTCCGGGCAAGGCAAGACAAAACACTGGTATCTCGACTATGTGGCCGATGAGGCCAAGTCGATCGATCCCTTGATGGGTTGGACTTCTTCGTCGGACACCCAACAGCAGGTTCGCCTGCGGTTCGACACCAAGGACGCCGCGCTCGCCTACGCCAAGGAGCATGGCATCACTGCCACGGTCACCGAACCGAAGAAGCGCAAGGCCAACCTCCGCGCACGCGGCTACGCCGAAAACTTCGCAGTGGACCGGCGGACGCCCTGGACGCACTGAGATTTTGTAAATCGGGATCAAGTTGCGGCCAAATAGGTCACAAGATCCGGCCGAGGACAATTTTGAAGAACGTGGATGCACCCGCGTTCAGTCGGCTTCGCGGTTAGTCCCTTCAGCATCTGGTCAAGTGAGACGCTTCGACCGACCATAGGCTCTCGGATGGACTGGCTTGGACGGTGCGCATGGTGCGCTTGTTGAAGCGACTGAAATGAGAGGCCGATCGCTTCGGCGAGGGGTAATCAGAGAAAGCAGATGAATGCGCAAGGGGTGTCGGGCGAAACGTACCGCCTGCTGTCCCTGGGCTGCTCTCTGAAAGACGGTGATAGAGGCGCTGGGGTAGACGCTCCGGCGCCTTTCGCGTATGAAAGGGATGTGCGCGCTTCGTGGCATGAAGCGGCGGATCCGGCGGAGGGCCCTTGTGCCCTCCCCGTATGAGCCTGAGCATGGCGCATTGCGGCTGGCTCGGAGGGTGAGACCCTGGACACGAGGTCGCTTAGAAGCAGTGGGAACTCCAATGAAGACCATTGAGCCGACGCAAGCTGTCGCTACGATCCTCAGCCGATATCAGCGGCGGAGAAATTGTCAGGTGCCCGTCACAGCAACAGATATCTACGCCGATACCCTTGCTCGCGTCTGTGGAGACGACGTTGACCTCGACCCGGTCGAACGGGGCCTCATCCACCTCAAGCGCCAGAAGGTGATTTCCGGCCGAAGACTGGTCGCGCTTCTTGCTCGCCATCAGCGCGAGATCAGACCTGAGTGACGCCTCCAGGGGGCTTCCTGGGGTGCTGGGCTCAACACCAGCTACGAATACACGAAGCGTCATCGCTCTTGGGGGCGAATGGTTTGCCTCAAGGGCCATAGTCACCGCTCACGCCCGGGGCTGCAAGATGATCTGCCCTGGCTCAAAGGGCGGGAACCGGAAGTTCGCTGCAGGCGCGAACGCCCCCTTGTCATTAGGTGGAAGCGGACCTCTAGCTAGGACCGCGCCCCTCGGTGCGGCGCGAACTACACAGGGGCGGGATGCTGACATTCGCTGCAATCTGCACGAACGGCAGCTTTCAGAAAACTCAAAGTTTAGTTGCGGTGGTCGATGTTCCTGTTGCAAGTTACCTAACTAAAACATCATGGTGCCATAGTCATTGGGAAGAAGTCATGGCAACCGCATTAGATTCAGACCGCGCACTTGAAAAAGAGGATCTCGACAAATTCGGTTTTGTTGGGATGGCAAAACGACTTGCTCCATCAATTATAGAAGCATCAAAAGGCGATGGCATGGTGATCGGCCTGGAAGGCCGTTGGGGTTCGGGAAAGACGTCGCTTTTAAACTTCCTACGCAACGAACTTGTCATAGCGCAGGCCGAAGGCATCTATACCATTACAATCGCGCCTTGGTTGAACGGGGATACATCATCAATGGTCGGCTCATTACTGGAGCCCATGACTGCGATACTGAAGGCCAAAGAAGATGAAATCGTTGTTGCTGGTGGCGAACAAACGAATGCAACGAAGGAACAAATGGCCGAAGTCGGTCAGCTTCTACGGGACTACGGGCCGAGGACTGCACGTAAGATTGCGTCAGTTGCTAATGTTGCTGGCCACTTCATACCTGGAGCGCAGTTCGTTGGAGAAGTTTTAAATGCTGGGGCAGACGCGGCAGATCAAGTAATGCCTGTTGGTCAAACTCCATCCGAGCTAAAGTGGAAGATCGCGCAAAAAATCCAAGATTTGGATATCGGGTTTGTCGTCATTCTCGACGATTTAGATCGTCTTGAGCCCGAGCAAGCTGTTGAGGTTGTTAGACTGGTTCGTTCGGTCGCGGACTTTCCACGCGTTGCTTACTTGATGTGCTACGATCGCGAGGTTTTAGCTCAGGCGTTAAAGACCGGCCTCAAAGTTGCAGACGGTGATCTTTTCCTTCAGAAAATTGTGCAACTTACCTTCAATATCCCGCTTCCAGAGCCATTTGATCTTCGCACCCAATTTCGAGACGAAGCAAAATCCATCTATGCCGAAGTTACGGGGAATGACGCTGACGGCGATCTCCTCAACGATTTAGGCTCAGCTGTCGACCGAGAAGGAATGGGGCTGTCTACACCACGCGAAGTCAAACTTGCTTTGAACAGCATTCGCTTTGTGTTCCCACAGGTCAAAGACGATGTATATTTCCCAGATTTTTGCCGCCTACACTTGATCAAAACCACCAATTACAAACTATATCAATGGCTTGAGGTGTATCTTTCAGTGCGCTCAGTATTGGTAACTGGAGATGCAACGGTTGCAAGTGATGAAAAGGCCAAAATGGGTGAACAGTTAAAGACGCTCTTGCCTTCCAAGAGCCCTGACTCTGGACGTTCGATCTGGAGTTTGAGACGCTTCATTCCGGGCGTAGCTGATGTGGAAGAGGCAGAAAAGCGAGTTTTTAACACGATGAATTCGGCCGCTGTTTCCGAGACTATCACGCTCAAAAGGCTCGGTAGCCCATTGCACTATCGATTTTATTTTGCGCTCACTGGTCCAAAGACAGTTATGCCAGACGATGATTTTAATGATCTTTTGGAGTTGGCGCGGGCAAATGTCGTACAGTTGACTATACGCCTTAACGAAGAAGTTATGAAGCGCCGTAGCTCAGGCAAAACGTGGTTCGAGCATGTGCTGAACCGACTAGATGACGAGTGCATAGCAGGGTTGGATGAAGCTCAGCTTGTTGGGATTGTAAAAGCGCTGTCCGGAATGATGGACGCCGCGATGGCAGAAGACGGTGAGCAGCGCGCGTTTTCTCTTTCACTTGATGGCATTGCGAACATGGTTATCAAGAGTTGCCTAAGTCGATTGCACGGTCTGAACCCAGAAACACAGGCTGAGACGGTCCGACAGATAGCAAGGGAAGGACAGGCCATAAATTGGTTGGTCGGCAAGTTTTTTAGAAGCCAACTGTTTCGCCACGGGAAAGTCGGCAATAAAGCAGATAGTCCGGACCAATGGGAAATTTCGGACGAGGTTCTGGATGAAGCCATAGAAATCTTAAAAGCGCGCGTCAGCGAACAAGCCACAAAAGAACTGATACCAAATCTGCCTGACATTTCAGCCTACCTATATGGTTGGCTAAACATAACTGAAAATGATCAAGCCATCGACTGGGTTCGAGAATACAGCGAAACCGACGAGGGGTTTCTCAGCATACTGAACCATCTCAGAGGCTGGTCTATGAGTGACAAAGTCTATTATCCGCTGTCCAAAGAGACTGTTGAAATTTTTCTCGATTGGGATGACACAGTTAACCGCTTGGAAGGCCTGAAGGACGGTGAGTTTGCTGATCGAGTTGGAGAACTTAAGTTAGCAATTAGTCAATCGAGGAATTGAACGAGGCCGACATTCTGCGCTTCTCTTGCTGAGTGTCGGCTTGGGGCCGGAAGCTTCATGACGCTCACGAGCAGCAGCCGAACCCGCAGCGTCGCGAGTCCGGCCCAAGTCCAAGTTCCTTCGTGCCAACGGCGGCAACGTGTGGGTAACAACGAAGGCACTGTTCCACGGTGATGCATGTGCCGGACATCCACTAGGAACGTAATCAAATAAAGTTCAAGCACGGGGCGAGTAAGTTGGATTCAGGATGGTTGGCGATACTAAAGGCAAGTGCTTGGCAGCTACTTGGATTGAGTTTTGCTTTGGGCGGTTTTTGGATTCTGCTGTGGATTAATATCCTTCCTCCGTCGGAATCGCCTTTTGTTGTCTACGGATTACCCTTGGCCACTCTTATTACGGGGGGACTTGGTCTTGCTTCATTGATCGAGCAAGTCACAAAATCTGTGACAGCGGCGGTAAAGAAACGTAGAGAATTAAGAGAACAGAAGCGAAAAATTGCAGAGCATCAGCGCAAATTCGTTGAGCACATAAATTACATGACGGATAGCGAGTTGGATATTTTTGGCTATCTCCTCACTCATAGCCGGAAAAGCTTCACAGCTGAAATGGACGGCGGGCACGCCGCTTCGCTTTACAAGCGCCGCTTTATTCAATCGGATGCTCAGGGCGGACATGCTTACGGGGCGTATGAATTTCCATTCTCTGTCCCGGACCACATCTGGTCGGTCTTGGAAAATAATCGAGACAGGTTTCCGACAGAATTCAAGGGCAAGAATCTGCCTTGGTATCGACGTCGTTTTTGACGGCGGGCTGACTATGCGCAGATCAGGACGCGGCCATTTGATTGGTGTTGCTTAAAGTCAACTTTACCGGACAGCCGACTTTCTCCCATCCGATGTTGCCGCACGACGTCATGAGTGTCCGGTTTCGGGAAGCTGTGACCTGCCACTGAACTTTCATCCAGCCGCGACCGGAGCCCGGTTAGTGTTTACGCCGATTGGCGCAGGTTGAGCAATCGCCCGACGCGCGGAGCTTTCATCTCGCGCAGCGGGGCGGGCGATTGC
>NZ_JAGEMH010000010.1:0-135071 GCF_040148795.1 Sagittula sp. NFXS13 | reverse complement strand
GCTACTCACTTCCAGATGCGGAAACTCCGGAACGTGCGCACTGAAATGGCACTGCACGTCATCGCCTACAACATCAAGCGCGTGATGAACATCATCGGGTCAAGGGCGCTTCTGGAAGGGATCAGACTGTGAAAACGGCCGAATTCCGCCCTGAGCACGAGCAACACGCCCCTCACTGCCGGAAAGCACGCCACCAGAACGCGATCTGAGCCAGAAAGAGCAAGCTCGGCTGAACTCCGGCCCTCCGACGACTACAGCAGTTCCCAGAGGACCCGAGCTTCCGTTTCCACAAAGCCTCGGCCCACTCCTGCCGTTCGAAGCAACCGCGGGTTCAGAACGGCGGCGTCATCGAAGCAGTTATTCGTCCCTGCCGCAGCATTTCCTAGGACCGGAGGTGGGCTGCGCGAGAGTTTCGTGTCATTCGTTGTTCATGCCACATGGGGTAGGTAAACAAAGGTTTTAACAAATGGCAGATAGCTTGGGTCAGAAAAACTTGGGCGTACGTTTGTCAGGCCGCCTCATATGCTCATCGGAGCAGGAGGCGGAGGCTGTTCGTCGGCACCTATCCGAACATATTGACCTCACTCGAGCCGAACCGGGATGTATATCCTTTAATGTTTACCCAACGGAAGACCTTCTGATCTGGACAGTGGAAGAGCATTTCCAAGACCGGGACTCATTCACCTCGCACCAAGAGCGAATTCGGGAGTCCGCATGGGGAGCTGCGACGGCACAAATTGCCAGAGATTACAAAGTTACAGGTCTGGACTAACCACTGGGAATTCGAAGCTGACTTGCGGCAGCGAAGCGAGCGGACGATGAGCCGCTCAGGTCGCCCTTCACTCCGGCCCAAAGTCGACGTTCTTGACTGGCGCCGAGGATGACCGGAGCCAGTCCGTCTTGCCCCTCCCGGTGTTGCCCGCTTCGCCAAGAATTGTGGTCTTCCAAACGGTTTGGTTCGCTGCACAAGCTACGCGTATAGACAGAAATGTAAGAGTGATGATTTCAGGTGCTTTCAACAAGCCAGTCGGGTTGAATTCCGCTCGATTCAATGAACGGCGCTGGCGAAAGCCCGCGGAACAAGCCGTGTTTCTGGATTAGGATGGTACCGAGGCCGGCGGCTGCTCCGCCGAGGACATCCGTGTGGAGAGTGTCGCCGACCATGGCGATGCGGTGTCGGGGAATCCCCGGCAGCCGTTGAAGTGCCGCTTCGAACGCGTTCCAATAGGGTTTGCCGAATAACGACAGCCCACAGGCCGAAGCGATGTCCTGAGCATACCAACCGGGTTCAAGAGACAGGCCGTCATCACGTGGGGCCACGATGTCGGGATTGGCAACGATGACGGGTCTGGCGTGGGTATGCAGGGCTCGCCGAAGGCGCGCATTGTCTTCGTGGCTCCAGCGCGCGGCGGACAGGAACAGGAAACCCGCAGCTGTATTCAGCAGACCCGGTTGAGCAAGCAGATCGGCCACGTAATGACCGGGAGGCAGGTCCGAAAGGTCGTCCTCCCCGTCCGTGATCGCTGCCCAGACTCCGTGGACGTTGGGCAGATGGGCAAATGCCACATCCCGGCTGGAGACGACCTCGTCCAGGCTGAAATCAAAGCCCAGCCGATGGTACTTTGCCAGTACGCCCGACCGCGTATAGCTGGCCGCATTGGTCAGCACCACGAGACGCTTCCCGGCAGCACGCAATCGGGCGATGCGCTCGACCGCGCCGGGGATTGGCGTCTCGCCCCGGTTCAGAACGCCGAAGGCGTCGAGGATGTAGGCATCGTAGTCGTCCTTCGTATCTTCAAGCGTCTGGCCGGTGCGCGACGCCTCAGGGAACTGCGCCTGCGGCAGCATGGGCCGCAGGCGTTCATAGCGTGCAAAGGCCGCTTCGGTCGTAATCATTTCTCGCCCTTACAGGATTTTGCGGCGCAGGAAGGAGGAGACCATCTCGCCGAAGATAACCAGCGAGAGAATGGTCAGCAGCACCATGGAAACCTCCGGCCAGTTGAAGGTGTCGATCGCACCTTGCAGGATCATCCCGATGCCGCCCGCGCCAACGAGCCCCAGCACGGTGCTTTCGCGCAGGTTGATGTCCCAGCGCAGGATCGACACGGCAAAAAAGGCGGGCATGACCTGCGGCACGATGGCGTAGAGCACGATCTTGAACTGGGAGGCGCCGCAGGCCTCGAGTGCCTCGACCGGCTTGCGGTCGATTTCCTCGATGGCTTCGCCAAGCAGTTTGCCGAGAAACCCGATGGAGCGGAACATGATCGCCACGATCCCCGCCACGATGCCAGGGCCGAAGATGGCGACAAACAGCAGCGCCCAGATGATAGTGTTCACCGACCGCGAGGACACGAGGATGAAGCGCCCGAGCCACAGGCAGGTGCGGTTGGGAGTTGTGTTCTGCGCCGCGATGTAGGCCACCGGCAGGGAGACGAAGACCGCGATCAGCGTTGCCAGCGTGGCGATGTTCACCGTCTGCCAGATCGCCTCGAGTATGGAGGGCAGATTGGACGCATCCGGCGGCATCATCCGCCCGAAGAGGTCAGCCATCTGCGCAGGACTGTCCCAGACCCAGGCCCAGATCACGTCGATGCTGCCCAAGGCCCAAGCCACCACGGCGGCGGCGGCGGCAAATCCGCCGTAGCGCATCAGGCGTTGTTTCATGGTGAAGCGTGACCAGCTGTCGCGCCCGCTTAGGGCCTCGGAGAGGGGGCGCGGTTCGGAGAGGTTCAAAGTGTTCATGTGATACGCTTTCGTATGACGCCGCTGACCGCTTCGGAAACGAGGATCACCCCGACGATGACCATGGTGATGGCGAGGGCAAAGTCGTAGTCGTAGCGACCGAAGGCATTGGCGAGCGTCGCTCCTATGCCGCCCGCGCCGACGATGCCAACCACGGCGGAGGCGCGCAGGTTGCTGTCGAGCTGGTAGATGCCAAGGCCCACCAGTCGCGGCATGACCTGTGGCAGCACAGCATAGACCTGCGTGGTGAGGAACCCGGCTCCGGCGGAACGCATGGCCTCGACCTGGCCGAAGTCGATCTCCTCGATCCGCTCGGCCAGCAGCTTGGCGACGAAACCCACGGAGTAGACCACCAGCGTCAGCGCCCCTGCGAAAGGGCCGAAGCCCACGGCCTTGACGAAGATGATGGCAACAATCACCGGGTGAAAGCTGCGCGCGATGATGATAAGCGCACGGCCCAGCAGGTAGATCGGCTTGGGGGCGATATTGCTCGCCGCCATGAATGCGAGCGGGACTGACAGGATGATGCCGCCCACAGTGGCGAGGATGGCGATCTTCAGGCTCTCCATGAAGCCGTCGAAAAGCAGGCCCGCGCGTTCGAAGCTGGGCGGGAAGGCCCCGTTGAAGATGCGCTGCGCCCGGCTCATGCCGTCCGCCACGCGGTCCCAGTCGATGGGCAGCGTGGCGAGGGTGAAGATCACGTAAACCGCAACGCCGATATAGAGAGCGTAGCGCAGGGCAGGGTTGGCGATGAAGGGCGGTTTCCGCCAGACGTCGCGCGGAATGTCCGGTGTTGCGGTCATGCGGCGGCCCCCACCTCGGCGCGGTCCTGTGCGGGGACGCCGGCGTAAATCTTGTCCATCTCGTCGCGCGTCAGGGCATCGGGTTTGTCGTCGAAGATGATCCGGCCATAGCGCATGCCAACGATCCGGTCAGAGAATTCCTTGGCTTCGGTCACATTGTGGATGTTGATGATGACGGGCAGGTTCAACTCCTGCGCGAGGTCGCGCAGAAGCGACATGATCTGCTCGGAGGTCTTGGGGTCGAGCGAGGCGGTGGGTTCGTCTGCAAGCAGGATCTCGGGGCGCTGCATCAGGGCCCGTACCACGCCGACACGCTGACGCTCGCCGCCCGAAAGTTCGTCGGCACGTTTGTCCGCGTAGTGGGCGATGCCCACACGTTCCATCAGCTCGAAGGCGCGGCGGATGTCTTCCTTCGGGTAGCGCCGGGTTAGCGCCGCCCAAGTGGAGATATAGCCCAGCCGCCCGGCCTGCACGTTCTCCATCACGGTCAGCCGATCGATCAGGTTGAAACCCTGAAAGACCATGCCGATGCGGCGCCGTGCGCTACGAAGCTGACGGCGCGACAGCGTGGTGAACTCGGTGCCATTGAGCTCGACGGAACCGGAGGTCGGCTCCACGAGGCGGTTGATACAGCGCAGCAGTGTGGACTTGCCCGCGCCCGATGAGCCGATCACGGAGGTCAACTGTTCGCCTTCGACCGCCAGGTTCAGTTCCTTCAGTACGGGATCGCCGCCGCCGTAGCGCTTTGTCAGGTTTGTGATCTTCAGCATGGAATGCCTCTTTGGGATGGCGCGGCCAGTGCCCTGACCGTGGGGCGGTCGGGCGGTGCGCAGGATCCGGCGCGCGCGGACGCGCACCGGGTTGGCGATGTAATAGGAGGGATCAGTTCCCGGCGAGCCCCTGCGGCGTGTACTCGACGCCGTTGGAGGCCTGGATCTGACGGATCACGGCCCACTGGTCCTTGTAGGTGATGGGCACGAACTTCGACACGCCGTCAAATTCCTCACCCAGCGCGGTGTCCGCGAAGTCAAAGGAGAAGAAGGCTTCCTTCACTTTTTCGGCCAGTGCGGGGTCAAGGTCGTGCGCCATGGTGAAGGACGTCGTGGGGAATGGATCGCTTTCCCAGATCTTGCGCACGTCTGCGGGGTCATAGAGACCGCGTTCGGCCATGCGGTCAACCACCTCGGAGGCGACCGGGGCCGCATCGTAGTCACCGGCGACGACGCCCAGCATCGACTGGTCATGCGAGCCCGAATAGACGACTTCGTAGTCCTTGTCCGGCTCGACCCCAAGGGCCGGGAAAAGTGCGCGCGGCGCCTGGTTGCCGGAGTTCGAGGTTGGCGAAGTATGTGCCACCCGCTTGCCCGCAAGATCCGCGACTTCCTGGATGTCGCTGTCGGCCTGGGTGAAGACCTGCAGTTTGTAGCCGAACTGACCGTCCTCTGCGCCCATGATCGCGAAGGGCACAGCGCCCGCGAGGTTCACAGCGAACGGCGTCGGCCCGGTCGAGAAACCCGCCACATGCAGACGGCCGGAGCGCATCGCCTCGACCTCGGCCGAGTTGGACTGTACGGCAAAGAACTGCACGTCTTTGCCGGTGACCTCCGACAAGTGTTCGATAAACGGCTCCCAGATGTCGGCATAAACCGCCGGATCCTCTACCGGGGTATATGCAAACACAAGCGTATCCGGATCATTCAGCTCCGCCGGATCGGTGGGCGTGTCGGCGACCAGATCGCCGTTGGCGTCGCAATACTGCACGTCGAGCGCGCCGCGTTCGGAGCATTCCTGCGCATGGGCGGCGATGGTGCTGCATGTCAGGATGCCCAGTGCGGTGACCGCACGGGTGATGAATAATGTCATGGTTTCCTCCCTCTGACAGCAGGCGGGGCCGGGCCGCACCTGCATCAATACACACAGGCTAGGCGCGGGGGATGCGGTTTGACGAGGATTGAAGTGTTAATGAAACTCGTGCAGGCGGGTTGAAGTGTTAACAGTGTTACAAAGGGCTGCCCACATCTTGAATTTTCCGGGTTTCTGCGCAACGCCTGAGGTCTGATCGTCGGGGAGGCGGTCTCGCCAGCACGTCGCAGGAGGAGCGTCACATGCAGGCTTCCAGTCTGACACCGGGGACCGGCCCCGTCATCGGCATCGTCGATGACGATGCGCAGGTGCGCGAAACCCTGTCGGAGCTGATGCACGACAGCGGCTTCCGGGCCGTCTGTTGCGCGGATATCGAGGCGTTTCACGCCCTCGGAGATCCACCCCCCGTGGACCTCGTGCTGATCGACCTGCGGCTGCGGGGGGAATCCGGCCTGACGCTGGCCATACATCTGCGGGAACGGCACGAGATCCCCATCGTGATGTTGACCGGTGTGGGGGACGAGATCGACAAGATTATCGGGCTCGAAACCGGCGCGGACGACTACCTCATCAAGCCCTTCAACCCGCGCGAACTGGTGGCGCGCATCCGGGCGGTGCTGCGCCGCTACGGCCATGCCTCGGCCCGACCTGCGTCGGCGGGCAAGCGTCAGATCGCCTTCGGCGAGAAGCGTATCGATCTCGACGCGCGTCGGCTGCTGGACGGGGACGGCGAGGAAGTGCCGCTGACCAACGCGGAATACCGGCTGTTGGAGTTCTTTGCCCGCAACCCGGAGCGCGTCGTCCCGCGCGAAGAGCTGTTGAAGGAACTTGGTGCCGACACCCAGCGATACGTCGACCGCACGGTGGATGTTCTGATCCTGCGCCTGCGCCGCAAGATCGAGCCGGTCCCGGCCAAGCCGGTGCATCTGCAGACCCGTCGGGCGCGGGGCTACGTATTCCACCTGGGAACCGAATGAGCCGTCTGCGCGATCGGTTCCGTGATCTCGGCGTAAGGATCCGGCTCTCAGCGGCGTTGGCGGTGATGTTCGGCCTCATGCTACTGGTCAGTGTGATCGGATTGCGGGTTCTTGACCGCACCGAGGTCTGGATGAACGTGCTGCACCGCGACACGCTGACCGAAGTGGCCGCCGCGATGGACCTCTCCCGTGAGGCCTCGGATCTTGCGACATCGGCGCCCTTCCTGTTCGCGCTTTTCGCGCCCTACCAGTTGGAGCAGGAGGTCGCCAAGGTCATTTCGAACCTTGATCGCGTGCAGCGATCATCGGGGAGCGATCCGGCTCTGGACCTTCCGCTGTCGCGTCTTCGCAGTGCCATCAACGATCTGGCACAGGCGCTTCTGCCGCAAAGCGATCGCCAGGCGGAGCTGAAGGCCATTGATCGCGCGCTCGTTCGGCTCAACACACGCAGCCGGCGTATGGCTCGCGATGAGGTGTTGCCATTGGGGGTGCGCCAGGACTGGAGCGCGCTCCAGCAGTTGACGGCGGTTGCGCTTGATGCTGCGCGAGCAGAGGAATTAATCGAACTGGGTGGATTCAGCCGCGATTTCCAGCGCCAGAGCGCGGCCCTCCAGTCCTTTGCATCAGGGGATCAGCGCCAAACCTTCGACGAGATTTCCGAGGTCGTCCAGCGCGGAGCAGGGCTGTTCGTGCTCAAGCATGGTCAACTGTCGGCGCGACTCGACGCCGAAAATGCCTTGTTTCGCATTCGGCAAGAAACCCGACGTGTCAACGCCTTCGCCGAGACGAAGGTGGTTCAGGCGGAAGACCGACTGTCCCGGGCCCGCGCCGCGACCTCAGACACGCTGGGGTACGCGCGCAATGCCTTTCTCGCGCTGATCCTCTCCAGTCTATTTGTGGCGGTGACCTCCTCGTTCTACGTGTCGCGGTACGTTGCGCGCAATCTCGAACGGATCTCCGGCGCGATGCGACAGCTCGCGTCTGGGAACCTGCGCGTGGACCTACCCGATCCGCCGACGTCGCAGGATGAGATCGGCCAATTGTTCACGGCGTTTGGTGTCTTCCGCGACAACGCCCGAAAACTCGACCGGCGTACAGCACAGATACGTCATCAGAATGCGCTTTTTTCGCGTGTGTTTCAGAACATCAAGGACGGCGTCGCGGTAGAGGCCGAGGACGGTCGTATAATCGCGGAGAATGAGAATCTGCGTCGCCTGCTCCGGCTTCCGCCCGGGTCGGAAGGGAGAACCGATCGCATGAGCGACCTGATTCTAGCCTCTCCTTTTTCGCGATCCGCCGGAGGAGAGGAGCGCGGTGGTTTCGAGGAATACGGCGATACGGATGGCAACGTGATCGAGATCCACTTGTCGCCATTGCCTGACGGCGGCAAAGTCTGGCTGATTTCTGCGACCACCGAACGGAAACGCATTGAGGCCCGGCTGGAAGCAATCCGCCGGGTGGAGGCACTGGGCAAGGTGTCGGGGGAAGTGGCGCATGATTTCGGGAATATCCTTTCGAGCATCTCTGGAAACTTACACTTGCTGGAGCAGGCCGAACCGGAGCGTCGGCGCGATCTGCATAACCGGCTGGGGGCGGCGGTCGACCTGGGAGCCAGCCTGACGGAGCGGCTCTTGGCCTTTGCCCGCAAGCAACATCTCGCGCCGCAAGTGACGGATGTTTCGGAACTGGTAACGGGCATGGCGGATCTTCTGGAGATCACCATACCCGAGCTGATCTCGTTGGTTGTGGATGTGCCGGAGACTCCGGTGACCTGTCTGGTCGACCCGGGCCAACTTGAGAGTGCCATTCTCAATCTATGCATCAATGCCGGGCAGGCCATCGTCGCGACAGGTGTCGGCGCCGGGCAAATAGTGGTGTCGGTGCAGGCCGATGACATGGTCCGGGTCGTGGTGCGTGACACCGGATGCGGTATGTCCGAAGAGGTGTTGCGCCATGCGACGGACCCGTTCTTCACACGGAAGCCGGATGGCAGCGGCACAGGTCTGGGACTTTCGATGGTAGACGGGTTTGTGCATCAGTCCGGGGGTCGGCTTGATATCGAGACGGCAACCCATGGCCAATCACGCGGAACGACGGTTTCGCTGTCGTTCCCGCGGCATGAAGCCCCCGAAGAGACGCCGTCTGGCTGCGGTTCGGTTACGGCGTTGGTTGTCGATGATGATCCGGTGGCGCTCGAACGATCCTGCGAGTGTCTGGAAGCTTTAGGGGCAAAGGTCATGCGATCTGCCTCCTTTGCGGAGGCGGTCGAAGCCTTGAAGGCGCTCGAGCATCTCAACCTGATTTTGACGGACCTTTGGCTCGATGACGGGTACAGTGGGCGGGATCTGATCGTGCAGGCGCGCGGGCTTCTTCCTGAGTGTCATGTCGCGCTGATGTCCACGCGTGGCGCTCCAGCGGATTTGCCTCCGGATGTTGTGTTTGCAGCAAAGCCGGTCACTCAAGACGCCATCCGGGAAATTTATTTAGCTGTTCACGGGGCGAAGCCTGCTTCATATTCTTCTAGTGCCTAGTGCCTAGTGCCTAGTGCCTAGTGCCTAGTGCCTAGTGCCTAGTGCCTAGTGCCTAGTGCCTAGTGCCTAGTGCCTAGTGCCTAGTGCCTAGTGCCTAGTGCCTAGTGCCTAGTGCCTTAAAGTGGCGGATGTGAGAGCAGGAAAATCAACACTTGAAGTTGCTCGGCCTTCGGTGGGGACCGAGAACTGCTTTGTTTTGATTGGAAAAGCGGCGCTGTCAAAACTGGGCTCATGCTTAGAAAGGGCCGTACCGCAGCGCTGGTTGGAGGCCGGTTCGGACCATGGTGGAGATGCCTGTGGCGGCTTTGTTGCACAAATCAGGTGAGGGATTCACTGTGTGAAACCAGCATGATAGCTGGGTGGGATGAGCAGTTGGTCCCCTACGAAATACAAGATCATGAATTGGCCTTCGTACAGCGAGCCATTGATGCGCCATTGGTTCGAGCACAATGGCGAGCGCGCTGAAGCAGAGCGGGTCACTATCGGTCCGGTTCGATCCGGGCATGATCTGGGTGCCGCGTCCCAGTGGTAAGCGCGGGCGACAGTAGCAATTTAGCGATGCTGCGATCCAGACCTGCCTTACGCTGAAAATCCTGTTTGGCCTGCCGTTACGGCAAACCACGGGCTTCGTGGAAAGCCTGTTGAGGCTGATCGGATTGGACTGGTCGGTCCCGGACTACAGCACGCTATGTCGGCGTCAGAAGACTCTGAAAGTCAGCCTTCCGTACCGTGGCGGAACCGACCCGCTGAACCGCTTGATTGATAGCACCGGCATCAAATCCAAGGGTGAAAGCGAATGAAACGCACGCAAGCACGGCGGTCCCAAACGGCGCATCTGGCGCAAGATACACATAGGGATCGACGAAGAAACCCTGGAGGTGCGGGCCGTGGAGGTCACCACCAGCAATGTCGGCCCCTCTCGGCAGCATGCTGCGCATGCGCCTGCCGGGCAATGGATGCCCCGATGCTGCCGGAATTGCTTGCGCAGATCCCACCCGATCAGACCATCGGGTCAGTGACCGCTGACGGGGCGTACGACACGCGCAAATGTCACGATGCGATTGCGGTCCGTGGCGCTCATGCCGTTATTCCACCGCGCAAGAACGCCAAGCCCTGCAAACCCACGAGCGCGGGGGCCATCGCCAGACACGAAGCAGTCAATGCATCGCGATACCTGGGCCGTGCCCTGTGGCGACGGTGGAGCGGATACCACCGTCGAAGCCGTGTCGAAACCAAACCTCTCGGGACATTTCCTGCGGAAATACCCTGCCGGTCAGTGGATGCATTGTGTGAAGCTGCTGGGGCAGAGCCTCATGGCGACGGACTTCGACCGGCAAGTCGCGGAAATCCAGATGCGCGTCGCAGTGCTCAACCGCTACACCGCTCTTGGCATACCTATCACCGAGGCCGCAGGATAAGTCCGTCCGGGGATTGGGGAAGTGCGTTCAGGCCTCAATTTGCGCAACAAAGCTCCGGTACGGCATCCTTTCTGGAGATCCGCTTCCGTATCGAGCCGGGCCAGGAACCGCGAACGAAGCGGAGGTTGGCTCTCCGCCCTCTTTTTCCGCGTTGCTGCAACCGCGCTGTCTTTGAGGCGGAAAATGTCGTTTTTGGTTTCAAGGATTGAGGCACTAAGCGCGATCGGTTCAAGCCCAATGGCCAGTTCCGAGAGGGGGCAGCCGGTCCAGCAATACAGTAGTCATCTTGACGGCGCCGAACACAGTGGCCGACCGCGCTGAAGCTGAGCTCGGTGGTGATGATCACGTTGGTGCGCTTGTAGAACTTGCCCAACAGGTGGATACAGGAGGATCAGGAATTGATCCAAGGATCAATTTTCCCACGACCCAGAGCGCCCTCTGAAGCGCTGAACGACAAGTATCCGAGCTCGTTCAGGTTCACGAGGTCGAGGCGGATGAGGGTCTCCCCGTTTTGTCCGGCTTTTCCCATGGCCTTGTCGGACAGGCACGATCCGCCTGCTTTGATGCTGCATCACAGGCACATCGCCTGTATCGCCCCGGATCTGTCGGAAACCTATAGCTTCATCTTGCGCGACCATATCGAGCACGTCGCGCCGTGCATAGAAGGCCTCTTCCGCCTCTGCTGGCGGGATGTTTCCGATGGGTCCAAGCAGCCGACGGTTGTTGAACCAATCGACCCAGCCGAGGGTTGCCATTTCCAGTTCCTGCATGTTGCGCCACGGTCCTTGGCCCCTCTCGGCGATGCCCGCATCGCATGGCGGGCAATGGATGGACCAATTCGTTTTTGTAGAGACCGTTTATCCTCTCGGTGAGGGCGTTGGCATACGAGTCACCGACACTGCCGACCGACGGTTCAATGCCAGCCTCAGCCAAACGCTCGGTGTATCGAATGGACAAATATTGCTCGTCCCACTGCCCGGCAGGGTATTGCGCAGCAATGCCCGAGAGGGAGACGGTCCAACGTGCAGCGCGCCAGCGAAAAGCCCTCGCGCTTCAACGGGTGCCACGCCTTGCGACCTCCGTAGACCTGATAGGTTTCGTCCCAGATCCGTTTAATCTCGAGCCGAAGCTCTGCGTCACGCTGATGCCGTGCAGAAGCTTTGGAAGGGCCCGCCCGGCACGCAATTTGCTGAGAGGGGGCGCAAAATACGCGCTTGCCTTGCGCAGGATCTCATTCGTCTGGCGCAGCTCGCGAACCTCACATTCAAGCGCTTTGATCCGGTCCCGTTCCTCCGTCGTAACGCCGTCGCGCATGCCACTATCTTTCTCTGCCTGCATCACCCAACCGTGAAGAGCCTGGGATATACAGCCTATCTTCGGTGCAATTGCCGCAATCGCGCCCGCCTGCGTTTCGTAGGAGCCTTGGTGCTCGAACACCAGCCGGACCGCACGCGCGCGGACCTCAGGCGAGTAGCGATTTGCCATTTTGCTTTTCGCCATAACCACCATCCTTACCTAAGTTGATGATCTCCGACAAACCCGGGGCGATTCAGAGAAATCATAACCCAGCTTTACCAGATCCGCGTACATCTGCTTCACTGTCCGCCGCGCTTTGCGCGACATGTATGACTGGATCAAACGCCAAGCTGAAAGCCGATCCGCATACGGGCCCAAACTGCTTGGACACCTGGGCGTCCTTAACTTCGGCTCCACAGTGGCTTCACGCAGGTCCTTTTGAAGGTGTGGCAATAAACCCGTTCGACGGGCGATCTCCTATATTGGCATTTTGCCACGAAATACCCAGCATCTAACAACACTCGAAAATCCCATGCCGATTACTCCAAATCCCCCACCAAAACCATCGGGGCAGTGTTTACATGGGTCAAATCTCAGTGACAATTTATCAGGCTACCGGGTCAGGTCTCAGAAACATTCAACACTATCTTTGAGACCGGGTTTCTGCTTTGACCAAGCGGGTGATCGGTTCGGTCAGAGCAGTGTCCGTTGCCCGGCAATGCATGCATATGTGCGTGATAATGGAGCGAGCTCTGAACGCGGCCGACGATAGGTGTATTCAGCGCTTCAGCCAGTCGGTCAGTCTACTTTTCGACACGTCGTGCAACATGCGACCCGAATGATACAGAAACTTATCTTGTGCTGGGCTTTGTTGGTAAATGGCCTGTGCCCAAAATCTCTGAAACGAAGCCCTCATTGGCTGTGCGGCTTTCGGACATCTCACGACCCGCCGCGCAAAACAACAATGACGAAGACCATAAACAGACCTTTTGCCACGTCGCGAC
The DNA here is from genome assembly GCF_040148795.1 of Sagittula sp. NFXS13. Lineage (NCBI taxonomy): Bacteria > Pseudomonadati > Pseudomonadota > Alphaproteobacteria > Rhodobacterales > Roseobacteraceae > Sagittula > Sagittula sp. NFXS13. The sequence continues at coordinate 122,437 of NZ_JAGEMH010000010.1, read as the reverse complement.
ATTGGCAAAATCGCTGACACAGAGCACGTGTGAGTTTGTTTCAAGGCACAGCCAGTTCTCTCAATCCGGCTGGCAAGCCGGCCCCGTGCCGCTGCTCACCAGTAAATACTAGTATGTGGGAGAGGAGGGGCAAAATGGTTCGCCGTTTTGCGACGGAAAAACCGCGCCAATCTTTTCTGGCGCGGTCGTATCCTTTGATATCTTTAAGCGATCCGTCGAAAGGGTCAGTTCGATGGAGCGTCTGCATCCGTCATGTCTGGCTCAGGTCCGACCGAGGCCAGATAAGCCCAGACGTCCAAGGCATCCTGATCATCGCGCAAGCGGTAAGTCATTTTCCCGCGGGCGGACTTGTCATCCAGGTAGTCTTTTAGAAAGGCGGAGGCGTCTTTGACGTAGACGGCAAAATGGTCTTCGTCCCAAGCTAAACCCTGCTCGCCAGCGGCGACCATGTACTTCGAATATCTGAAGCCCTCGACACTGCCGGCAGTGCGACCGACGACACCGTACAGGTTGGGTCCGACCTTGCCACCTTTCTGTATCGCGTTGCCGTCGGCATCCTCGATAACATGGCAGGTCTTGCATTGATTGAATACCTTTTCACCAGCCGCAGGGTCACCTGTTGCGTGGCTTTCGGCCATGGCTATTGTCGACGCGCTCGTTAATGCGATTGCCAGAAAAATCGGTTTCATGGTTGGGTTCCTCTCCTGTGTCCCCGTGGGTTAAGGGTGTAGCGAAAGGGGTGACATTCATCCCCGAAGCGCTACTGTTGCGTTTAGATTTCAGGCGACCTCATGGGCGATAGCGCACTGTTTCCATAGGACTGTCAGCGCCTCGACCAAGCGGTTTAGATCGGCGTCTGTGTGCAGCGGTGAAGGGGTGAAACGCAGGCGCTCCGTGCCCTTTGGGACGGTGGGATAGTTGATCGGCTGCACATAGATGCCGTAGTCATTCATAAGGATATCCGCCAGCATCCGGCATTTCACAGGGTCCTTGATCATCACGGGAATGATGTGGCTGGGGTTGTCCATGTGCGGGATGCCGCGCGCGTTCAGCATCTGGCGCAAGCGGGCCACCTGGCGCTGGTGCAGATCGCGTTCTGTCTGCGACACCTTCAGATGCGCGATTGACGTCTGTGCCGCTGCAGCGACCGCAGGGGGCAGTGCGGTGGTAAAGATGAACCCGCTGGCAAAGGAGCGGATGAAATCGCACAGCGTCCGGGACCCTGAGATATAGCCGCCCATGCATCCGTAGGCCTTGCCCAGGGTGCCTTCGATCAGTGTGATGCGGTCGGCCAGGCCTTCTCGTTCCGAGATGCCACCGCCGCGCGGCCCGTAGAGGCCCACGGCATGGACTTCGTCAAGGTAAGTCATCGCACGGTGCTTTTCCGCAACTTCGACGATTTCCTGCATCGGACAGATGTCGCCGTCCATGGAGTAGACAGACTCGAAGGCCACAATTTTAGGGGCGTTGGCAGGCAGCGCGGCCAGCTTGCGGTCCAGATCCTCGGGGTCGTTGTGTTTCCAGATGACCTTTCTGGCGCGGGAGTGGCGAATGCCTTCGATCATCGAGGCATGGTTCAGCGCGTCCGACACGATGATTGCGTCGGGCAGGCGGCTGCCTAAGGTCGACAGCGCCGCCCAATTGGATACGTAGCCCGAGGTGAACAGCAGGGCTGCCTCTTTGCCATGCAGGTCGGCCAGTTCGGCTTCCAACCGGACGTGGTGGTGGTTGGTGCCTGAAATGTTCCGCGTGCCGCCCGCGCCTGCACCGCATTGGTCGACGGTGTCTTTCATGGTCTGGCGTACGGCTTCGTGCTGGCCCATGCCAAGGTAGTCGTTGGAGCACCAGACCGTCACTTCGTCCGGGGCGTCGTCGTCATAGCTCTTGGCGGTGGGGAACTGCCCACAGCGACGTTCAAGTTCGGCGAAGATGCGATAATTGCCTTCGTCTTTCAGCGCCTTGAGCTGTGCATTGAACAGGCTGTCAAATTCCATGGGGTTCCTCCGGGTGTCTTGATTTTTGTGTCTTCTGGTCGGGCGCGGGCAACATCCAGCGCCACAGTTTCGCGTCCGGCAGCGGCACGACCATGAACCAGTGTTCCAGCAGCGCGAGCGCGGTGATGGATGTCAGCAGGGCAAAGCCGGTGATGTCCTGCAAGGTCTGCGCGGAATAGAGCCGTTCCAGCCAGCAGCCCGCAGCAAGGGTCAGGCCGGTGACGGACAGCGGAAACAGCCAGTTCATCCACTGGATGCGAAAGTGGCTCGACAGGTGCGACAGCGCGCGTGGGACGAATTCCACGTTGATGCGCGGCACCCCCAGATACAGGTTAAGCTTGGCCGAAACGCGGGCGAGGTAAAGCACGGTAAACGTCCACAAACCAAAGGTATTTTCCGCATCATGCCCGTGCAGCCACAACAGGATCAGCATCGTCGTCAGCAGCATCTCATGGTAGGCCAGTGTGCCCCAAGCGCGGATGAAGCGTTCCCATTCCGGCACGTCTTCGGGGCAGGGGTACAGGTTGGGGCCGGTGATGACTCCGGTGAGGAAGGACAGTTCGATCCAGCCCCAGATGGCCAACGCCGCCAGAAAGGCGTGGTAGGCGCTGGCGTGGGTCGTGGCCGACAGCGTGTGTTCAAAGGTCCAGATCCCGAGGACGAGACAAGGCAAGCCGGCGAGGGTTGCCCCCAGCCGGGCACGAAAGTGCGCGCCTTCGGTGCGGCGCACCACGATCAGGATCGCTCCGGTGGAAAACCACCACAGGAACAAGGCAGCCAGCGCGGCGATCCAGGGACTGGTCATGTCAGCCCCCCGCCCACGTAATGCACACGCCCGCCGGAAGCGGCCTGCGCCAGCCCCCGACGGTCAGCGTGATATGTGGGCGCCCCGCACATCAGTAGGCCGGAACCATGCGGGTGGAGTCGGGCACGCGGTGCTTTTTCACCGGAATGGTGAAGAGGCCGACAAAGGCTGTCGCGGCGCGTGCCTGTGCGGACATGCGTCGCGCCATGGCGCCCACACCCTTTGACTGGCGCGCATTGTCCAGATCGGCGTTGGCCTGTTGCAGGCGCTTAAGACCTGCAGCCCAACGCGGGTTGTCGATGTCCAGCGTGATTGGAAAGATCTGTTTGGTCAGGGCGCTGGTTTTCACGAACACTTCATGCCCGTACGCGTCCGGATCGACGCCAAGTGCGGCGTGAAACACCGGCCGCTGGTGATCGCGCACATGCATGGTGGCAAAGACCGCCGTGAGGAAGAACTTGATCCAGAGAACGTTGGTACCGGAGGTCAGCTTGGGATCGGTCTTCATCAGCAGGGCGAAGGCCTCGCCATGGCTGAACTCGTCATTGCACCACTCTTCGAACCATTTGAAGATCGGGTGAAAGCGGTGCTCCGGGTGTTCCTGCAGGTGCCGGAAAATTGTGATATACCGGGCATACCCAATCTTTTCAGACAGATACGTGGCGTAATAGATGAACTTCGGCCTGAAGTAGGTGTACTTCTTGGATTGCGTCAGAAAGCCGAGGTTTACTGCCACGCCGGCCTCGCGCAGAGCATCGTTGATGAAGCCAGCGTGCCGTGCCTCATCACGGGCCATAAGCTGGAACAGCTGGGTGATGTCCTTGTTCTTGCCGCGGCGCTTCATTTCCTTGTACAGCACGCAGCCGGAAAACTCTGCCGTGCAGGACGAAATCAGGAAGTCGATGAATTCCTTGCGCAGGGCGGGTTCCATGCCGTCCCAGTCGACCTTGTCCCAGTCGGCGTTCTTCTTGAAGTGGCCCTTGTTCGGGTCGCTGACCATCTGCGCGATCAGCTTGTCCCAGTCCTCGCGGACCGGGGACACGTCGATGGCGTCCAGCTCGTCAAAGTCGGTGGTGTAAAAGCGCGGCGTCAGCAGGGTGTTCTGCATGGCCACTTCGGTGGCGGCGGTGCTGTCGAACTTGGCCTGTTCTTCCTGAATGGCCAGGCCTTCCTCGACCGTTGTGGCATCGGCCGTGTGGCGGGTGTTCTGCATGTTCATAGCGTCACCTCTTCGGAGAAGGAGAATTCGCACAGCTCCATGACTTCGAAATCGCCGGTGAGGCGGGTCCAAAGCCGTTCCAGCGCCGAGGCGCGCAGGATGGTTGCCTCCCGGTCTTCGCTTACGACTTCGCCGTATGCGGCCATGATCTCGGGCCCATGGACGCGGACTTCGTCGCCCGGATAGACCGTCGCCCCGTTGTTGAACCGCACATGCGCGTGCAGGCTTTCGAAACAGTGTGACACCTCGACGGTGCACGGGGCGCGTTCAACTTCCTTGGTCAGCCATCCCATTTATTGGCCTCCTCTCCTATTGTGCCAAAAGCCGCGCGAAGGCCTTGGCGTTATCCGCACCGAAGCCCATTAAATCGGCGCGCCAGCCTGTGCTGGGGTCGTGAATTTCCAGGCGGCCGGTGTCCTTTTGCAAAAGCAAGACAGGGGCGTCAGGCGCGACGCCGGTCTTCTTGCGTTCATGCAGGAGGACCCGGTAGACACCGGAAATGAATCCGCCCTCTTCGGGCGAAAGGACTGCGATCAGGGTGCCGTCAGGGGCATGGACCCGCGCTGCGCCGGACATGTCGCCGGACAGCACGATCTCGCGTTGGATGATGATTTTGCCCTCGGGGAGGGTTGCGATCAGCGGTTGCCCGGTCACGCGTGCGATCGTCACCACGGTCAGCACCGTCAGGACAAGCGCCAGCATGGCGCGCACCATCATGCGCGGCACGAGGTCCCTGTCGTGAGTCGGCGGAGCGGCGTGGGTGTCGATCTGGGTCATGGCGCGGGTGTTCCTTTATTCAGCGGCAACGGCAGAGGGCTTGGCTGCCGTGCGTCGGGCAATCTGCGGAGTGTTGACGCGGGCCTCGGCGGCCTCGCCCAGCATGTGGGCGATCCTCTCCGCGTCGGGGATACAGCGCAGGGCGGGCTGGGTGCGGCGCAGCACCCAGGGGCGCACATGCGGCCAACACACCAGATAGGACAGGCGGGTGTCGTCGTCGGTGAGATCCAGCGCGATGGTGCCGGTGCCGTCGCGGCGCAGGGCCAGATCAGCGCGGCCGATCTGGCTGAATGGCAGGTTCAGCGTCACCGTCAGCGCCGCCCCGATGCGCATCGCGACGCGGCGGTTGGTGATGGTGTAGACCGTGGCGCGGGCCTGCACGAAACCGACCAGCATGAACATCGCCACCACGATGCCACCCAGGATCAGCAGCGGCATGGAGGCGGCAAAGGCAGTGGCGAAATTGACTTGGTCGATCATTGTGCCAAAGCGCCAAAATGCCAGCACGACAAAGTAGAGAGCCACCCACTTGAGGTTCATCGACTCCTTCGTCAGGGCCCACCAGTCGGGGCGGCCCTGCCACAGGATCTCTTCGCCCTGTGGCGGCAGTTCGGGCAGTCCCTCAACGGGTTCAAAGGCGAAATCATCGTGGTCCGTATGGTGGCTCATGGTGTGGCGCTCCTGTTCTTCTGTCGAGGGATCAGCCGAGCAGGGGCGCTTGGCGCGCCTCGCTGGCATAGAGCATGCCGCCGCCGTAATAGCCCATGATCTTGTCCTCCTCGAGCAAGGTCACCTGGCGCAGCGAGGCATGTTGCGGCACACCGGGGAAGTGCTTGGCAAAGATCAAACGCACCTTGACGTGGGATTTGTGGACGCGGGCGACGGTCATCGGGATCAGGCGTTTTCCGCCTTCATTGATCAGGTCGACTTCGAGGTAGCGGATCAGCTGTTCGGGTTCGTCGATCCACATGTCGCTGATCGTGCCGACCACCTCGTTGTCACCGGCCATCACGGGCAGCCCGCGCGGATCGCGACCTGCCGAGACGTGAAAGCTCTGCCTGGCGCTCATCGGGACGATCTTTGGGTGGCCATGGCCATCGAGCTCCGGCACGTCGCGGCGCGCGACCCATGAGGCGGGGCCGACACCGTCCAGCATAGGGTTGCCGGTCGGCTCGAACGGAAAGCCGTTGCCGGCAGCGGTCTTGGCCATCGGCAGGTTGGGGCGTTCGGCGTTTTGGTCCGAAGGCACGGTGACCGAACCACGGCCGTGCGGCAGGTTGAACGTTTTGTCATCGGGCACCGGAAACAGGCCCTGGTTCGCCGACAGTTTGCCGTCGTCATCCTGCAGCGGATAGCCTTCGCGCATGTTTTCGCGCTGGATGTAAAAGATCAGCAGCGCAAAAAAGACCCAAAAAAGCCAGAGGCTGAGGCTCGCCAGATCGAAATTGCCAAAAAATGGTTCAGTCATGTCCTGTTCCTTTCAAAAGGCGCGGCACTTTCAGGTCGGAAAGTCGGCGAGGCCGATACGGGCCGACTGCGGGTGTTGGGTTTGCGTTGTTGCGGGGCGGCCTGCGCTACGCACCAGCGGGCCAAGCGCCGCCAGCGTCACAAAAAGCAGTCCGATTTCTGTATGATAGACAAAGGAGTATCCGGTGGCGGGGGCATTCAACGCCGCGCCAAGCTGGCCGTGGATCGCCAAGGAGCCGATCCAGTCACGCAGACCGCCGCCCAGGGCGATGGCCAGCCCGGCCCCGGTGGCCTGCGCGGCCCCCCAAGCTCCCAGCGCGAGCCCGTTGCCCGCTGCGCCACGCGTCGGCAGGGTCATCGCCGCGGTCAGCGTCGAGACGGAGAACAGCCCGCCGCCGAAGCCGATCAGCGTGGCCCCGGCAAAGAACAGCGGGGGCGACCCCATCGGCGCGGAAAACACCACGATGGAAAAGGCAAGGATCCCGGCCAGAAGCCCCAAGGCTGCCAGGCGCATGGGGTTGCTCCCCATTGCCAGCTTGCGACCTGCCAAAGCGAACCCGGCCAGCGCACCGACCGACCATGCGGCGGTCAACAACGTGGTCGAGGACACCGACAGGCCGAGGATTTCGCCGCCGTAGGGTTCCAGCAGCACATCCTGCATGTTGAAGGCGATTGTCCCGACAAACACCACAGCCAGCAGCCGCCCTGCTTGGCCGCCAGCGACCAGATCGGCCCATGCGTCCCGGAAGCGGGGGCGCGGGGTTTCACGTTCAGTCCGCGTCATGGGGCGGACCTTTTCCTGTTTCCACAGGGCGATCATGTTCAGGGCGATGCCGACAACGGCGGCCCCTTGCACGACGCGGATCAGCCGCAGAGGCGTGAAATCGCGCAGGAGCCAGCCGATGATGACCGACGACAGCCCCATGCCCACAAGGAACATAACGTACAGCAGCGCCACCACGCGGGGGCGGGTTTCATCGTCGGCCCGGTCTGTCGCCAGGGCCAGACCGGCGGTCTGGGTCATGTGCAGGCCAAGCCCGGTCATCAAGAAGGCCATGGCAGCCAGCACTTCGCCCGCAAAGGGGACATGGTGGACGGTGTCGCCCGACAGCACCAGCAGTGCAAAGGGCATGACCGCCAGTCCGCCCATCTGCCACAGCGATCCGAACCAGAGGTAGGGAATGCGCTTCCAGCCTAGCGCGCTGCGGTGGGTGTCGGAGCGGAACCCGAGCAGCGTGCGAAACGGCGCGATCAGTACTGGAAGGGCAATCATCGCGGCGACGACGATCGCGGCGACTGATAGTTCGACGATCATCACCCGGTTCAGCGTGCCCAGCAGCATCACCGAGGCCATGCCCACAGACACTTGAAACAGCGACAGGCGCAACAGCTGACCCAGTGGCAAGCCTTCGCTGGCGGCATCCGCAAAGGGCAGGAACCGCGTGGTCAACTGTTTGAGATGCGCGGCGCGCAGGATCATGCTGTCAGCTCCATCGCTTGAGAAATGTAGAAGCCGACGCTGACACGATTTAGCGCGGTCAGCGTGCCCGGTGACCCGGCGTCGCAGTGGGAGCGCATAAGTCTGGCGGGCGCATGCGGCACCATGCTGGGTGAGCGGTCCGCGCGCGGGAACATCTGGCCCATGCGCCACATTGCCATCAGCAGCGGCGTGCGCGGCGCGACGGTGAGCACCACATTGTTGTCGGTGCGACGGCCAAGGCGGTCAAGCGCGCGGGTCAGATCGTCCTCGGCGTAGTAGATCAGGCTGTCCATGGCGAGGACGCGGTCGAAGCGGCCCAGATTGTCGGACAGCATGTCGCCCGAGGTGAACCGCACCCGACCGTGCAGGTCGATGGGCAGACGCTTGCGCGCGATCTCCACCAGTGAGGGCGAAATGTCGATCGCCACCACATCGGCCCCGCGTTCGGCCAGCGCCTGTGTCATCTGACCGGCCCCGCAGCCCGCATCCAGAACCCGCGCGCCGCGCAGGTCCTGCGGCAGGCGCGACAGCATCTGTGCGCGCATCTCGTCACGACCGCGCCGCACCGTTTCACGGATCCGACTGACCGGCGCATCGCTGGTCAGGCGTTCCCAGGTGCGGGTCGCTGTCTTGTCGAAATAGGTTTCGACACGGGTCAGAGTGCGCTCGTAGCTCATCAATCGAATCCCAAAAGCTCGAATATATCGCGGTCTTCCATCGGGGCGGGGGCCAGCGGGTCTGTGCCGCGCCACAGGGTTTCCGCCAGCCGGACGTATTCCGCGCGGCAGCGAACGATGTCCTCTTCGTCATCCATGGCGAACAGGGTTTTTTTCTTCAGGCGGGACCGCCGTATGGCGTCCACGTCGGGCATATGTGCGATGCGGTTGAAACCGACGGTGTCGCAGTAGCGGTCCACCTCGTTGGTCTCGCGCGAGCGGTTGGCGATACACCCCGCCAGACGCACCTTGTAGTTCACCGACTTGGCCTGAACTGCGGCGATGATGCGGTTCATGGCGTAGATGCTGTCGAAGTCATTGGCGGTGACGATCACCGCACGGTCGGCATGCTGTAGCGGCGCGGCAAAGCCGCCGCAGACCACATCGCCCAGCACGTCGAAAATCACCACATCGGTGTCTTCGAGCATGTGGTGCTGTTTCAGCAGCTTGACCGTCTGGCCGACAACATAGCCCCCACACCCGGTGCCTGCGGGCGGGCCGCCGGCTTCGACACATTTCACGCCGCCCCAGCCTTCGGTGACAAAATCCTCGGGGCGCAGTTCCTCGGGGTGGAAATCCACCGACTTGAGGATGTCGATCACCGTGGGCTGCAACTGTCCGGTCAGGGTAAAGGTGCTGTCGTGCTTGGGGTCACAGCCGATCTGAAGCACCCGCTTGCCCATCTTGGCAAAGGCTGCGGACAGGTTCGACGAGGTGGTCGATTTACCGATTCCGCCCTTGCCGTAGACCGAAAACACCTTGGCCCCGGTGATCTGTGCCGAAGGATCCTGATGCACCTGCACCGATCCTTCGCCGTCCTGGCCCCGAAGATCGGGGATGTCGTCGCGCGGGCTCATGTTGCGGTCCTTTCGGGTTGGGTGAGGGGGTTCATTCTGCGGCCACTCCCTCTAGCCGGTCTTCGAGCGCGTCTGCGGCATGGCGCAGCGCGGCGAGCGTTTCGTCACTGGGCTGCCAATAGGCGCGGTCGTGCGCCTCCAGCAGGCGATTGGCAAAGCGTGAGGAGGCCGCCGGGTTCAGGTCGGCCATCCGCTTGCGCATCGACTCGTCCAGAACAAAGGTCTCCGACATGCGCTGATAGACCCAAGGGTCAACCTGCCCGGTGGTGGCGGACCAGCCCATGGTGTTGGTCAGATGGCTTTCGATCTGACGCACGCCCTCGGCGCCGTGGCTCAGCAGCGCTTCGTGGAATTTTGGATTCAGCGTGCGCGACCTGGTTTCCAGCGCCACCTGATTCGCAAGCGGACGTATCTTGCCGGTGCCACGCGTGGTGTCAGAGATGTAGATCGCCGCATCGGTGCCGCCGCGCGCGCGTTTCACGGCTCGCGAAATCCCACCCAACGTGTCAAAGTAATGATCGACCGAGGTCACGCCCAGTTCGATTGATTCAAGGTTCTGATAGGCCAGATCGACGTTTTTCAGCGCCCGTTGCAGCATGGCGGGGCTGGCCTGCGCCTTGCCATCGGTGCCGTACCCAAAGCTTTTGCGTGCCTCGTAAGCGTCGGCAAGTTCGTCTTCGTTGTCAAAGGATGAGCTGTCGACCAACTGGTTGACGTTCGAACCGTAGGCCCCTTCGGCGTTGGAAAACACCCGCAGCGCGGCGGTCGCCATATCGCAGCCGGTGTCAGCCATATTCGCCAGCGCATGGGCGCGGACGAAGTTCTGGTCGGTCGGTTCGTCGGCCTCTGCGGCCTTCAGCGCGGCTTCGGCCAGCAGTTTGGTTTGCAGCGGCAACAGGTCGCGGAAAATCCCCGAAAGGGTCATGATCACATCGACGCGTGGGCGGCCCAATTCGGACAGCGGGATCAGGTCGGCTCCGCACAACCGGCCAAAGCTGTCGAACCGGGGCCGTGCACCAATCAGCGCCAGCGCTTGGGCCAGCGGTTCGCCATCAGATTTGATGTTGTCCGAGCCCCAAAGCACCACCGCTACGGATCTTGGCATGGTGTGATGCGTGTCCAGCAGGAGTTGCGCCTGACGTGTCCCGGCGCGGCAGGCAAATTCGCTGGGCATGCGGAACGGATCAAAGGCGTGAATGTTACGCCCTGTCGGCAGCACATCGGGCGAGCGGATCAGATCACCACCCGGCACTGGCGCGGTAAAGCGGCCCTCAAGCGCGTTCAGCAGCGCTGGGATTTCGCTGTCCTGCATCAGTAACGCTTCGATTGCCGCACGGTCGGACCCTGCCGGTAGCAGGTTTAGGTAGCTGGCGCGGGCCTTGTCAGACAACGGTTGACCGACCACATGCAGCCCCTCGGGAATCAACGCATCCTCGGTATCCAGCAGGCGCAACCACAAGGCGTCCGGGTCGGTGCCGGTCATGTCAACCGCCTCGGCCTGTTCGGCGATCAACAGCGCCAGCTCGTCACGCTCATGGGCGTCGGGCGCACTGCGACGCCAGCGTGTCAGGCTGTCCTTGAGTTCTGCCAAGCCCTTGTACAGGCCCGCAGACGACAGCGGCGGCGTGATGTGCGACACGGTGACCGCCCCGGTACGGCGTTTGGCCAGCGTCGCCTCGGACGGGTTGTTCGACGCGTAAAGATAGACGTTTGGCATGTCGCCGATCAGCCGGTCGGGCCAGCATTTTGAGCTGGGACCGGCCTGTTTGCCGGGCATGAATTCCAGCGCACCGTGCATCCCGAAATGCAGAAGCACATCGGCCTGAAAGCTGTTCTTCAGCCACAGATAGAACTGGGTGAAGGCATGGGTCGGGGCAAAGCTGCCCTCGAACAACAGGCGCATCGGGTCGCCTTCGTAGCCAAAAGCCGGTTGCAGCCCGACAAAGACATTGCCGAATTGCGCGCCAAGGATGAACACACCGCGTCCGTCGCTCTGGATCTTGCCCGGGGCCGCGCCCCATTGCTGTTCGATTTCTGTCAGCCATGGCGTGCCGGTCACGATCTGGTCGGCGCTGACATGTGCGGCGACGTTGGCCTCTGTGCCGTAGCGCTTGGCTGTGCCTTCGAGAACGGTCTCGCGCAGCGCCTCGACGCTGGCGGGCGGGGTCAGGTCATAGCCGCGGTCGGCCATGGCATGCAGGGTGTTGTAGAGCGAGCGGAACACATCCAGATAAGCCGCCGTGCCCGCAGCCCCAGCATTGGGCGGAAAGCCGAACAGGACGATCCCGACTCGACGATCGCGCACCTGAGAGCGGCGCAGCGCGGCAAGCCGCTCAACCCGCAGCGCCAGCTTTTCGATACGTTCGGGGCAGGGGGCCATCGCCTTGACGGTCGAGGTGATGGCGCAGTTGTGCGCACAGCCGTTGCAGCCATTCTCGCCATGGCGCCCGGCAAAAACCGTGGGATTGGCGGCCCCATCGAGTTCCGGCAGGGCAATCAGCATGGTGGTCTCGATCGGGCCAAGGCCCTGCGTGGAGCCAGCCCATTGTGCAAGCGTCTGAAACTCTAGCGGGTGGGCGGCGATATAAGGCACGTCCAGCGCCTGAAGCCATGTGCAGGCGGCCTCGTTGTCGTTGTAGGCAGGTCCGCCCACCAGCGAAAAGCCGGTCAAAGACAGCAGCGCGTCGATCCGTGGGCCTTCCGGCCCCTGAAAGAAACCGTCGATGGCGGGGCGTGCATCCAGACCACCGGCAAAGGCCGGCAGCACGCGCAAGCCGCGGCCCTCCAGCGCGCGGATCACCGCGTCGTAATGGGCGGTATCGCCGGACAACACGTAGCTGCGCATCATCAGCAGGCCAACGGTGGCCTTGGTGCCCGCTTGGGCGGGCATATCGGCGGCATTGGTGGTGATCCGTTCCGGAAGATCCGGATGGTACAGGCCCACATCGGGGTATTCCACCGGGTCCGGAGCACTCGTGCCGCGCCATTCGGCGTGGCGGCAATAGCGCGAGATCAGGAACCGGATAAGCGATTCAATGTTGTCGTCAGACGCGCCCAGCCAATACTGCATGATCAGGAACCAGGCGCGCAGGTCCTGCGCCTTGCCCGGGATCAGTTTCAGTATGCGCGGCAGACGCCGCAGCATCTTCATCTTTTTCGCGGCATCCTGTGTGCCCGGCGCGCCGTTGCCACCGCCGCGCATCTTCTTCATCAGCTTGGACAGGCCGGTGTCGGGTTTGGACATGTCCAACGTGCCCATGCGCGTCAGCTTGACGATCTGCGCGTCCGAGATCACTCCGATCATCGCATCGCAGGTATCGCGGCGCGCCTGAAGAGCTGGCAGAATCTGGCGGATGTGTTCGTCGAGAAAAATCAAACCTGACAGGATGATGTCCGCCTGCGCGATGTCGGCACGGGCCTGCATCAGCGTGGCGGGGCTTTCGGCCCATTCGGCGGCGGCGTGCACGCTGATGCACAGGCCGGGGAAATCCGTCACCAGCCGCTCGGCGGCCCGGTTGCAGGGGCCGGCCACATGCGAATCCAGCGTGAGGATCACGATGTGATACTCGAAAGCCGAAGAGCCGTCGAAGCCCGTCATGAAGCCATCATCTCGCATAGTGGGCCTTCGCTTCGTAGAGGGTTTCGAGGCCGATTTCGTTCAGACCCTTTTGGGCGGCAAAGGTTTCTGTGTTGCGGCGAGCCTTGCCCCTGACAAAGAACGGGATCTTTTTCAGTTCACGCTCCGCATCGGCCAGCCAGATCACCTGCGCGGTGACAGCATCGACGGGCGCAGTGTCCGGTTCGCCAACCTGAGCGTGGATCGGCTGGGGACTGTCGGCAGGGGCGGACGTGGCGTGACCGCCATGGTGGCTTGGTCCAGCTGCGTCATGAAATTCGAAATCGTCGCGGAACATTGTCAGCAGATGTTCCTCCAGCCCCATGACCAGCGGATGCACCCATGTGTCAAAGATCACGTTTGCGCCTTCGATCCCCATCTGGGGCGAATAGCGCGCCGGAAAGTCCTGCACATGCACCGGGGCAGAGATCACGGCGCAGGGGATGCCCAGCCGTTTGCCGATGTGGCGCTCCATCTGTGTGCCGAGGATCATCTCTGGTGCGAGCTGTTCGATGCGCTCTTCGACGTCGAGATAATCGTCGGAAATCAGCGCCTCGACGCCGTAGTCCTTTGCCAGGGCGCGGATCATCCGGGCCTGTTCGCGGTTGTAGCAGCCGATCCCGGCGACCTCGAACCCCATCTCGTCCCGCGCAATCCTGGCGGCGGTGGCCACATGGGTGCCGTCACCAAAGATGAAAACGCGCTTGCCCGTCAGATAGGTGCTGTCGACGCTGGAGGAGTACCACGGCAGGCGCAGTCGGCTTTCATCCAGTGCGACCGGGCGACCGATTATTGCGGCGATCTCATCTGCAAAGTCGCGGGTGGCCCCGACGCCGATGGGCACAACCTTGGTATATGGCTGGGCAAGTTCCCGTTCCATCCACCGGCAGGCCGCCTCTCCGGTTTCGGGGTACATCAGCACGTTGAAATGCGCGGCCCCCAGTTGGGTCAGGTCGTGCGGGGTGGCACCATAGGGGGCGCAAACGTTCACGCCGATGCCCATGTCCGACAAAAGACCGGTCAGTTCGGTGATGTCGTCACGGTGCCGGAACCCCAGAGCCGTCGGGCCGATCAGGTTGCAGGTGACATGGGCGCTGCGCGTCATCGGCTTGGCCAGCGCGCGGACCAGTTGGAACAGCGTCTCATCTGCACCGAAGTTTTCCTTGCGCTGGTAACTGGGCAGGTCCAGTGCGATCACCGGGCAGGGCAGGCCCATGGTTTCGGCCATGCCGCCGGGATCGTCCTGGATCAGTTCGGCCGTGCAGGACGCTCCGACGATCATCGCCTGCGGCTGAAAGCGGTCATAAGCGTTCTGGCAGGCAGTTTTGAACAGCATCGCCGTGTCGGTCCCCAGATCGCGGGCCTGAAAGGTGGTGTATGTTACCGGCGGGCGGTGGTTGCGTCGCTCGATCATGGTGAACAGCAGATCGGCGTAGGTGTCTCCCTGCGGCGCGTGCAGCACGTAATGCAGACCCTTCATCGCTGTCGCGACGCGCAAGGCCCCGACGTGGGGTGGGCCTTCGTATGTCCAGACCGAAAGCTTCATTCCGCAGCCTCCATACGAAGCGCCGCGCGACGGTGCAGCGGGCGCGAGAACAGCCCGGCCAGATCGCCCGCCTGTTCGTAGAAATGCACCGGGGTAAACACCAGTTCGATGGCCCATTTGGTCGGCAGGCCCTCGGCCTCCAGCGGATTGGCAAGGCCAAGGCCGCAGACCGTCAGATCCGGATGCGCGGCCCGGCAACGGTCCAGTTGCAGGTCCACGTCCTGGCCTTCGGAAATGGTTGGGCCGTGGCCGAGCAGGTCCAGATCCGGGCCGACGATGGCGCGATGAATGTATGGGGCGCCGACCTCGATGGCGGTCATGCCACATTCGCGGGTCAGAAAGCGTGCCAGCGGGATTTCCAACTGGCTGTCGGGAAAGAAGAAGATGCTCTTGCCTGTCAGGCGCGCCGCCGCCTGGGCGACCGCCTTTTTGGCGCGGGCGCGGGGCGCGGTGGTCACGGCGTCAAAACGCGCCTGATCAACGCCGAACTCCCGCGCCACAGCTTGAAGCCACGCGGTGGTGCCTTCTTCGCCAAACGGGAATGGCGCGGGAATGTGCCGCGCCCCGCGCCGTTCAAGGGCGGCATGGGTGCCTCCCAGGAACGGCTGAGTGAGGGCAAAGACCGTGTTCGACCCCAGCGCCAGACCTGAATCGGCGTGGCGGGCGGGCAGAACGGCGATGTCTTCGATCCCCAGATTCGTTAGCAGGTCCAACGCCTGATCCTCGACCACGTCGGGCAGGGCGCCCACCAGCAGCAACTGCCGCTTGTCGGTTTGCGGCAGGGCCGGGACCATTGCGGCGAGGCAGGCGTCTTCGCCTTCGGTAAAGGTGGTTTCGATGCCGGAGCCGGAATAGTTCAGCACGCGCACCTTGGGCGCATGTTTGGCCGACAGACGCTCGGCCGCGCGGGCGAGATCGAGTTTGATGACTTCGGACGGGCAACTGCCCACAAGGAAGAGTTGGCGGATGTCACCACGGCGCGAAAGCAGGCGGTCGACCTCGCGTTCCAGTTCGGCCTGCGCATCGGCGAGCCCTGCCAGATCCGTCTCTTCGAGAATCGCGGTTCCGAACCGGGGCTGGGCAAATATCATCACGCCAGCGGCGCTTTGCAGCAGGTGAGCGCATGTGCGACTTCCCACAACGAGGAAAAACGCATCCTGGATCTTGCGATGAAGCCAGATGATTCCCGTCAGGCCGCAAAAGACCTCGTGCTGGCCGCGTTGTTTGAGCACCGGCACATCGCGGCAACCACCGGATAGAGGGGCGTGAGGCAACGTCATGCCACGGCCTCCGTCTGAAAGCGCGCGGCGCGTAGTTTCAGCAGAAATTGCCCCGCGTTGATAAGGTAGGCTGCGTAGGCGGCGAGCGCCAGAGCCATCAATGCATTGGCCGTCAGGCTGTCGGTGAACAGTGCCCAGACATAAGCGGCGTGCAGTGCGATCACGACAAAGCTGAACACGTCCTCCCAGAAAAAGGCGGGGGCGAAAAGGTATTGACCAAAAACAACCTTTTCCCAGATCGCGCCGGTCACCATGATCAGGAACAGGAAGCCTGTTTTGACCAGGATAGACAGGGTTGCGGCGTCGTAGCCTAGTCCGGTCATCATAAACCGCAGCACCAGGCCAGCGGAAATGAGGAAGGCGGCGAATTGAAGAGGTGCCAGAATGCCTTGGATCAGTGTCCAGACACTTTCGTCTCGGCGAGCGCGTTGGGCGCTGGTATACAGCCCCTTTTCGCCGATTTCAGGATGAGTCTCTGACACCATCTGGCCGCGTCCTCGAAGTTAATTCTTCGTTGATGCTACTGGCCTCGCAGGCAATGTGTCAATCTAAACTTACACATTTGCTTATCGCGAAATGTACCTTCAGGCTCACACCTTTGCGCTGGCATCTAGGCGCGGTTTCCAAGATATCAAATTATTTAGTGCAACGTTTCCATGGCCCTCCGGGGTGCATGCCGCCGCATACCAGCGGCTGAATGTCAATAAAAGTTGACAGGTATTTCGCTCTGGAGCACTCTTGTAGCGGGAACGTCCACGCAAGACTCGCTTGATCAGAACAGCATTCTTGCTAACCTTGGGAGGGGGGGGATGAATTGCATATCAGGGGGAAAAGCGCTGGCCACCAATCGTGACACCGCTATTCGTTTTCTAGTCGAGGCGGCTCTGCAATCGGTTGCCGCCAAAAAGCATGTTTGCGTACCCAGTACTCGTGAAGAGTGGATAGATAAGCTCTGTGTCGAGATCATGTCAGAGTCGGAGACCAGTCATCGAAGCGTGATCACGGCTCTGATGGCGACCGGTGTCTCGTCCGAGGATGTTTTCCAGATCTACGTGCCCGCAGCGGCCCGTCGCATAGGCGAGCTTTGGGTCCTGGACAAGGTGACTTTCGTGCAAGTTACTATCGGAGCCAGCCGTCTGCAGGCGTTGTTTCATGACGAAAGCCAGTCGCCGCAGGGCAAGTGGCTGGATCGCACCGTGCCGTTGGGCCAATCGATCCTGATGATCTTACCCGAAACCGAGGATCACACACTGGGTGCCTTTGTGGCGGCGGACCAGTTCCGTCGACACGGGCTGTGGGTGCGCATGGCAATTCGCTTGAAACCACTTGAGGTTGTGCGTGCTATCGAAGAGGGCAGCTTTTCTATGCTCGGCATGTCCCTGGCCAGCCGAAAATCGGTGCAACATGCTGAAGAACTGATACGATTTTTGAGAACTACACTGGACGTCTGCCCGCCAATTGTTATTGGTGGCAAGTACGTGCTTGACGCGGATGATATCGAAGAACGCACAGGTGCGGATTTCGCTGTTAAATCTGTGCGAGAAGCAATATCGCGATGTAAGCTAGCGACTGTCAACGAGACGCTCGCTATGGATTCGATGGCTGAATAGGAGCGTTAGCGACTCGAGGTGGTGTTTTGACAGATCAAACTTCGGCTCTCGAGTTCAGCCATTCGGGCGTGTTTCCTGAGACTGCTTCGGTAGAATTTCTGATCGAGCAAGCGTCGGATATCGCAGTTCACCTGAGCAGCGCCGGCGTGGTGGAGGGCATCTATGTCAGCCCCGAAAGCCCTTCGCTTGGATGTTTGGATCATTGGGTCGGGCGGAGTTTTCACAGTTTTCTGAATGAAGAAAGCAAAGAGAAATTCGATATACGGCTGGCTCAGTTTCGTAAGAACGCGTCGGAAACGTCGGTCGCGGTGGAGTTGAACCACAGCGACAATGCCGATTGGGAATTCCCTATACGCTACGCAATGCTGCGCGTCCGAAACAGCGACGCCCTGATGTTGATTGGCCGTGACCTTCAGCCCTTGGCGGAGGTTCAGCAGCGACTTGTGCATGAACAACTGGCGCGGGAACGTGACCAGCAACGTATCCGCAGAGCTGAGACATTTTATCGTGTGGTTCTGGAAGCTTCTGAAACCGCCCTTGTGCTCGTCGATCCCGAAACTGGCCGCGTGCGCGACATCAACAGTGTCGCGTCGACAATGTTGGGGGCCAAAGGCGACACCCTGCCCGGCAACACGTTCAACCAAGCCTTTCAGGGATTGCGCCGTGGTGAATTGATGGAGGCGCTGCAAAACGCCAGTTCGTCGGATGAAACCCGCAGCATTCAGGCTGTGGCGCGACGCAGCGGTTTGCACGTGGCAATTTTCCCGGAATTTTTTCGGGCGGCTGGCGAGCTATGTATGCTGTGTCGGTTGGCGAAGGTCGATGAGGACGATCCTGGTGGCACCGAGATCGCCATGGCGCTGGGTTCGCTGTTCAATACCTCGACCGATGCCATTGTGATCCTTGACGCCAAGAGCCAGATCCGCGAAGCCAACGATGCCTTTCTGACGCTGGCGGATGCCGCTCAGTTCCGTGACGTGATTGGCAGCGGCTTTGCTGGTTTCCTAGTGCGCGGCGAAGTGGACATGCAATTGATGATGGAAGCCGCGGTGCGTGACGGTCGCGTTCGCAGTTATACCACGCAATTCAAGAGTACGGTCGGCACCCGCGCATCCGTCGATATTTCTGTTGCCATGCTGAAGACGGGCAACAAAGAACGCGGTTTTGGCATGATCATCCGGGATGTCAGCCAGAACGCCCGCGCCGCCGAGAATTTGCCACAGGCGGTGGTCAGTGAAGACGCGCTTCAAAATGTGATGGACCTTGTTGGCACTGCGTCACTCAAAGAACTGGTGTCCGCCACCTCGGACGTGATCGAGCGCATCTGCATTTCGACGGCGCTTGAGATGACGAAGAACAACCGCGTCGCTGCCGCCGAGATGCTGGGCCTCTCCCGTCAGAGCCTGTACGTCAAACTTCGCAAGTTCGAGATGCTGAACGGCAATCCCGACGAATAGCCTTCAGTCTCATCGGAGCGTGTGCGGCTGGGGTGCGATATTGCGCCCTTTCTGACGATGATCCCAGAAAAAGCTTCCCTCGACTCTGATTGTATAGTCTAGTTTACACTATGAGTGTAACGCATGAAATGCAGGTAGGGCGTAGATACCCGCAACCGCTGGCGGTTCTGACGCTGATCAAACCCATAACGTGGTTCCCCGCGATCTGGGCGTACCTTTGTGGCGCTGTGTCTTCCGGGGTGCCGTTCACTTCCGCCCCAGTACAGGTCGCGTTGGGGATGTTATTGGCCGGTCCGATTGTCTGCGGCATGAGTCAGGCGGCCAACGATTGGTGTGACCGCCATGTCGATGCCATCAACGAACCCGACCGGCCGATCCCCTCTGGGCGCATTCCCGGCCGCTGGGGCCTGTGGATTGCGTTGGCCATGACGGCGCTGTCGCTGTGGGTGGGGTCGTTTTTGGGTCTATGGGGATTTGGTGCGACGGTGTTTGGCGTGCTGGCGGCCTGGGCGTATTCGGCGGAACCCGTCCGGATGAAGCGATCAGGCATCTGGGGGCCGGGGCTTGTGGGTCTGTGCTACGAGGGGTTGCCCTGGTTCACCGGCGCCGCCGTGTTGTCGGCAGGCGCGCCGTCGCTGGCGATTGTGTTGATTGCCGGGCTTTATGCCTTTGGCGCGCATGGCATAATGACGTTGAATGATTTCAAGGCGCTGGAGGGTGACCGCCAGACAGGTGTCAACTCGTTGCCCGTCTCGTTGGGCCCTGAACGGGCTGCACGGGTGGCCTGCTGGGTCATGGTTCTGCCGCAGTTGGTGGTGATCGCGCTGCTGGTGCTGTGGGGGGCGCCGGTGTTTGCGCTGGCCGTAACCGCGCTGGTTTGCGGGCAGGTCTGGGCGATGCGTGTCCTTCTATCCGACCCAAAGGCCCGTGCGCCGTGGTATAACGGCACCGGCGTTCTGATGTACGTCAGTGGCATGATGATTGCCGCCTTTGCCCTGCGTTTGATGGAAGGTGCAATATGACTCTCGGATGGTTTTCGATTGTTCGGCTCGGGCTGGTGCAAATGGCACTGGGGGCGATCGTCGTCCTGACCACCTCAACCCTGAACCGCTTGATGGTGGTTGAGATGGCCTTGCCCGCGGTACTGCCCGGCCTGCTGGTGGCGTTGCACTACGTCATCCAGATCACCCGACCGAATTGGGGTTTTCTGTCCGACACGGGCGGGCAGCGCACACGCTGGATTATTGGTGGCATGGGGATCTTGGCGCTCGGAGGCTTTGGCGCGGCTATCGGCGTGGTGCTGTTTGCCGAGAATTGGTCTGCGGGTTTGGCGGTCTCGATTGTCAGTTATGCGCTGATTGGTCTGGGTGTAGGCGCGTCCGGCACGTCTTTGCTGGCGCTGCTGGCCACTGCAACAGAGCCGCGCCGTCGCGCGGCGGCGGCGACCATCACATGGCTGATGATGATTTTTGGCATTGCGGTGACAGCTGGCACGGTGGGGGCGTTTCTGGATCCTTACAGCCCGGCGCTGTTGCTGCGCATCGTCGGGGTCGTCACGGTCGGGGCTTGCGTGCTGACCACGCTGGCGGTCTGGGGAATCGAATCCCGTCTAGGCGCTCCTGCGCCGGTGGCTGATCCGCCCCGGTTCATCGACGGCCTGCGCGAAATCTGGGCCGAGCGCGCGGCGCGCAACTTTACCATTTTTGTCGGTCTGTCGATGACCGCCTATTTCATGCAGGAACTGATACTTGAGCCATATGCCGGGCTGGTCTTTGGCCTCACGCCGGGCCAGTCGACGCAACTGAGTGGCGCGCAGAACGGCGGGGTGTTCCTGGGAATGCTGACTGTCGGTATCGCGGCCACCGGGCTGAGCCTCGGCAGTTTGCGAACATGGGTGGTGGCCGGGTGCCTGGGCTCCGCAGTCAGCCTGTGCGCCATCACGCTGATCGGGAACTTGGCACTTGGCGTGGCACTGTTGCCCGCCGTGATCGGGCTGGGAGTGTTCAACGGCATGTTCGCGGTGGCCGCCATCGGATCGATGATGGCTTTGGCCGGAGAGGGTCGCACCGCGCGCGAGGGGACCCGCATGGGCCTGTGGGGCGCGGCGCAGGCCATCGCTGCCGGATTCGGCGGACTGCTTGGGGCGGCGGCGGTTGACATGCTGCGCACAGGTCTGCCCGACACGACTGCCTTTGGTGCCGTGTTTCTGGCCGAAGCAGCGCTGTTCCTGTTTGCGGCGCTGCTGGCGCTGCGTGTCATTGCCCACCGTCGCAGCGCGTCTGCGGCCCCTCTGGTTCCGGGAGAGTGAAGATATGTATGACGTCATCGTTGTAGGCGGCGGCCCGTCGGGCGCCACGGCGGCTGAGGATCTGGCGCGGTCGGGGCACAAGGTCGCGCTGCTGGACCGGGCCGGACGGATAAAGCCCTGTGGCGGTGCGATTCCCCCCCGGCTTGTCGCCGATTTCCACATCCCGGAAGAGCAGATCGTCGCGCGCATGACGTCGGCGCGCATGATTTCGCCCAGCGGTCGCAAGGTCGACATCCCGATCAATGGTGGGTTCATCGGAATGGTCGACCGCGAACGTTTCGACGTGTTCTTGCGTAAGCGGGCTGTAGAGGCCGGGGCAACCCTGCTGACCGGCACCTATCGACGGATCGAGCGCGACGAAAAAGGCGTCCGCGTCGTCTATCGCGACAATGTCTGCGGAACCGAGAGGACCGTCGCGGCGCACCTGGTGATCGGCGCGGACGGCGCGCGGTCCAATGTGGCCCGCGACGAAGTGCATGGCGGCGATACCATTCCCTACGTCATCGCTTACCACGAGATCATCGAAGCGCCCGAGCCTACCGCGCAATACGATCCGACGCGTGCCGACGTGATCTATGACAGCCGTATATCCCCGGATTTTTACGGCTGGGTGTTTCCGCATGGCGGAAACGCGAGTGTCGGCATGGGCTCACTGGTGCGCGAAGTGAACGTCAAGAAGGCCACCGCCGATCTGCGCGCCTCGGCCGGATTGACCGACTGCGTAACCCTGCGCCGAGAAGGCGCGCCGATCCCGCTGAAACCGCTGGACCGTTGGGACAATGGCCGCGATGTTTTGCTGGCTGGCGATGCGGCGGGCGTCGTCGCGCCCAGCTCTGGCGAAGGCATCTATTATGCCATGGTCGGTGGACAGGTCGCCGCTGCCGCCTGTGCCGCCTGCCTTGCTTCGGGGCGGGTGCGCGACCTGCGGCTCGCCCGGCAGCTATTCATGCGCGAACACAAGACGGTGTTTCGGGTTCTTGCCTCGATGCAAAGAGCATATTACCGCAGTGACGAACGGCGGGAACGCTTTGTGTCTTTGTGCCATGATGTGGATGTGCAGAGACTGACCTTCGAGGCCTATATGAACAAGAAACTGGTCCACGCCCGGCCGATGGCGCATCTTAAGATCGGATTGAAGAATCTGGCCCACCTGACGCGACTGGTGTCCGTGGAACACATATGACTTCGCTGATTCCCACTTGGGTCGATGGCAATCTGGTCGCAATCGACAAGCTGGAGGCGCACCAACGCGGCCTGCTGCACAAGGCGGTGTCTGTGTTTGTGATGTGCGGCAACGACGTGCTGATCCAGCGCCGGGCCATGGGTAAATATCATACGCCGGGGCTATGGGCCAACACCTGCTGCACCCATCCGCATTGGTCCGAGGATCCCAAGGAGTGCGCCATACGCCGACTTCGAGAGGAGCTGGGGATCACCGGGCTGAGGCTGGATCACAAGGACCAGTTGACCTATCGCGCCGACGTGGGCAATGGCCTGATCGAACACGAGCGCGTCGATTTATACGTGGCGCGCGTCCCGTCGCACATCGCCGTGGACCCGAACCGCGAAGAGGTCATGCAGACCGATTGGGTAGACATGGACCTGTTGGTCCGGCGGGTGCGCGCGCGGCCCGCGCAGTACACGCCCTGGCTGCGGATCTACCTTGCAGAGCACGCGGCCCGGATTTTCGCCTGATCGGTCTCTACGACCCGCCATCAGTTTGCGCGATCCAGTCGAAGATTTTGCGGGTGACCAGGGCGGGATCTTCTTCATGTGCGAGGTGACCCATTGCGCCCAACGATTGCAAGGTGGCGTGGGGCAGGGCGCGAACGGCCTTTGCCGACACCTGCGGGGCGACGGCGCTGTCCTTGTCGCCGGTCAGCAATAGGCAAGGCGCATTGATCTGCGGCAGCGCGTCCAGCAATGGCCCCACATCCCATTGCGACATCATTTGCAAAACCCCATCGACATGGTCGCGGTCAGATACCAGGCGACCATACAAAGCCAAGCCGTCGGGTGGCAGCTGCGATCCAGTGCCTTCGATCAGGCGGCGCGCGCGCGCGGTCGGATTGCCCCCAGCGGCAAAGGCAAGCGCGGTCAGCGGTGTCAGGGCCAGCACTTTTGCCAGCAGCGGAAACAGCCAGCTCGCCACGCCGTCGAAACGACCAAGGGCAGCGTTGATGCCGACAATGCGCGGGCTGTTTGGCAGGATCCGCGACAGGTGCAGCGCAATCGCTGCCCCAGCGGAATGTCCGATGATCACCGAGGGAGCCCAGCCCTGATCCTGACACAAGTGCGCAATGTCCTGTGCCATAGGCACCAGCCCGCAGCGGTTGCGCGGGCCGAGTTTGGTAAACCCTTGTCCGGGCAAGTCCAATGCCACGACGTGATACTGTTGTTCCAATAGCGGGATCATGTCCCGCCATGTGTGGGTCGAGGCGCCCGCCCCGTGCAGCAGCAAGAGCGTCGGACCGCCACACTCGGATCCGGTTTCTTGCACATGCCACTGATGTGGACGACAGCGAACCCGGCGGGAGAGTTCCGACAATGGCCAGTTTGGCAGGGCGCGGTTCCAGTCCATCGGATTACCGGGTCAGCGCCGCATCCGCCGCCGCCGAGATGCGAGACGCATCGGCGCGGGGCAGAGGCAGGTATTGCGCGTTCAACCAACCAGCCAGGGCCGCGCTTTCGGGACCTGGGCGGGGTGCGATGTCAATGACTACCGAAGGCAGCCGCAGGCCGGACAGCAGGCGCGCCATTGTCTGTGCATCCTCGCGGGCCTGCGCGCGTCCGGGCGTGCCGGCCAGGTCGATATTGCCGCGCCCGTCAGTGAGAAAGGCAATGCTGGGGCTGAGGCCAACACGCTGGCCGTGCAGCGCCATGTCGAATGCCGCCCGCAGCCCTGATGCCAGCGGCGTACCGCCGCCTCCGGGAAGGGCAGTTAGTCGACGTTTGGCCTGCACAAGAGAGCGCGTCGGTGGCAAAAGGACCTCGGCACCCGTGCCGCGAAAGGCGACAAGCGCTACCTGATCCCGCTTGGCATAGGCTTGCGCAAGCAGCATTTCGATTGCGCCCTTTGCCTCGGCCATGCGGGACAATGCGGCGGACCCCGACGCATCGACCGCAAAGATCAGCAGCCGGTCAGAGCGGTCCTCGAACCGTCGCAAGCGGATGTCGGCGGGCAGGATGATCAGCTGTGGGTGGCTTTCTCGGGCTTTTCGGCGGAGGGTTTGCCATGGGGCGGCCGCGCGTAGCGTAGCGATGACGTCGATGCGGGCGCGCCCGTCGATGCGACCGGGGCGCGATGGAAGCGGCCGTCCGCGCCGGTTGGCTTGGCGTTTGAACCCCGCGCCACTGCCGGCAGCGGGGCTGCCGCGTGCCCGGCTGCTGCGTTCGAGGCGCATTAGTAGGTCGGCGGGGAGGCATGCGGCGACGGCCTGGACGAGCAAATCGTCGGGGATCTGCCCCGTGTCAGACGCGACACTGTCCGCGTCCGTATTTGCGGGGTCAGGCGGGGCGTCTTGATCGGGGTCTGGGTCTGGCGCCTCATCTTCTTCGGGGGTCTGGGTCGCACGCGGGGCATAAATCAGCTGCACCGCCTCGCGCAGGTGGTCCTGCGTTGTGTTGTCCTCGCCGTCCAACGCGGCCAATGCCCGAGCGCAGCGCAGCGCAAACATTGGCGCACGTGCGCCGTCTATTCCAAAACGTGCGGCCAGCAGCACCAGTTGCGTCAGGTCATCGCTAGGGGTTTGCACCCGATCCAAGTGGCGGCGCGCGCTGTCTATATCGGCGGGCGCTGGCAGACGAATCGCGGCGTCAGCGGAGCGCACCACGGACAGGTCAGCGAGAAATGCCAGCCTGTCGGACATGCTGGCTGGCGCGGTTTCCTCCGGCTCGGCGCCTTCGTCCAGCAAGACTATGCAATGGCCGCCGCCTGTGTCCAGTAGTTGCGACAGCCGCGCGGCAAGTGCGGCGGGCGTGCGCTCTGCCATGGGCAGGAGCAGCGCGCAAGGTGTCTCGGCCAGGCCAGGATCTCGGATCATATGCCCCGCCGCCAGCGAGGCCGCCACGTTCAATCCGCCAAACAGCTGTGCGTCATCCAGCCCTGGATGAATCCGGCGGAGGGGCAAGGGCAGGCCGGGCAGGGCGCCTTCAAACCTTTGGCGCACGGGGCCGGGACGGGCGCGCACAACCATGCCACCGAGTCCGGCAGGGTCCACCATCAGCGCCGACAGCGCTCGCAGCGCCCGGTCCCAGTCCGAGGAGCGGACGGTTGGCGCAGTGGTGATCATGGCAGGGTGTCGGCCACGGTGCGGGCGACCCGGGCAGAGGAGCCGGCCTCGTCCAGTGGATCGCGTCGCAACCGGTGGCTGAGCGCAAGCGGGGCGATGTCTCGAAGGTGCGCGCGATCAATCCGGCCGGCGCCGCGCAGGGCGGCCAGCGCGCGCGCCGCGCGCAGCAGAGTCAATTCACCGCGCAGGCCGTCTGCCCCAAGCGCGAGACTGAGGCGGGCGCAATCGTGCAAAATCTCGTCGGAAGTTTCGACCTGCGGCAAGGCTGCGCGGGCGGAAAGGATCGCATCGCGTAAAGTGGTATCCTCGGCTTGCCATTTCGCCATGAAAGCCGCGTGATCGCGGTCATAGGCGTCGCGCCGGCGGATCACTTCGACCCGTTCCTCGACGGTGTTGGGGGATGCCACCTCGACGGACAGGCCGAAGCGGTCGAGAAGCTGCGGACGCAGTTCCCCCTCTTCGGGATTGCCGGACCCGACCAGCACGAACCGCGCGGCGTGGCGGATCGACAGGCCCTCGCGTTCTACGGTGTTGATGCCGGACTGCGCAACATCAAGCAGCAAGTCGACGATGTGATCCTCCAGCAGGTTGACCTCATCTATATACAGGTATCCGCGATTGGCGCGGGCGAGCAGACCGGGTTCAAAGGATTTCTCGCCGTGGGCCAGCGCGCGTTCGATATCCAGCGCGCCGGTCACCCGGTCTTCCGTTACTCCCAGCGGCAGATCGACAACCGGGGTCGGGCGCTCCGTCATGGTATGATCAGTGACATTGGCCCAAGCGGGGCAATCCTGGGGTGCTTCGGAATTGACAGGGCAGCCCTGTACCACTGTGATTGGCGGCAGCAGCGCGGCCAGTGCGCGCACGGCGGTGGATTTCCCTGTGCCGCGATCCCCGAACACAAGAACACCACCCAGACCGGGGTCGATGGCTGTAAGGATCATAGCGGTTTTCATCTGGTCTTGGCCAACGATTGCGGAAAATGGGAAGGGGCTGATCATGAGGTTGTTCCGAAAGCATTGAGGGGGGATCTGCCCATCCATGTGCCCCGATCCCCGAGTATGCGGAAGCGGGCATATAGCTCCTCACGGAACCAGTCTCCGTCTCGCACTGCGCGGATGGCCGACGCATGCGGACCGCTTTCACGTGCGAAACGCGCCATGGATGAGGTGTCGGGCCAGATTGAAAAGGTGATCTGGTGCAGCAAGGGCACTTCGCCGATCCCGATCTTGAAAAGAGCGTCGGGATTTTGACCGATCATGGCGCTGATGTCAGGAACGCGTTGCCAAAACCGGATGGCACGCGCCGGGCGCACGGTGGCACGGGTCAGCGCGGCGATGGGCCCGGATTTTGCGCCAGATTCCGGGGCCGAAACGATCGGAGCGGCGCTGAACGGAATGTGCCCCGACCACGCGCCGCGCACAGAGGTCGGCGTCAGAAACACTGTCCAGCTTTCATCAGAGCGGGCGTGATAGGCGCGAAACACTGGCGTTGCGTCAGTCTGGTGCCGCGCCGTGTCCAGGTCGGTCCAAGTTGCGAGAATCGCGTAGACGCCGGTGTTCGGGACGGGTGTGAACCCCTCACCAGTACCAGAGCCACAAAGCTTCCAGAAGCCAATGCCAACGGTACGACGCAGGCCCCGCCGGGCCAAGCCCATCATGGCAAAGGCCCAGAGCCGCGAGGCCCCCTTTGGAAAGTGAAAAAAGCTGAGGCTGACGACTTGTATCGAACTTCTCCCCAAAAGCGCGTTGTGTCTAATCAGCCTTACATTTTCGAGGTCATTGGAAAAGGGGGAAATTCCAGATTGTCAACTAAACCTTACACATGTAGGATTGAGGAATGTTGACAGGTGTAGATCCCGTACAAAAGGCAGAAGCCCTCTTGGGGCCGCGCCCTCATGCCGTGGTGATCGGTGCTGGGCTGGGTGGCCTTGCATCGGCTATGCGACTGGGTGCCAAAGGTTACCGCGTGACGGTTCTGGACCGCTTGGACAGTCCAGGCGGGCGCGGGTCGGCGATCACCCAGGGGGGACACCGTTTTGATTTAGGACCCACCATCGTAACCGTCCCTCAACTGTTTGAGGATCTTTGGGCGGCCTGCGGAAAACGGTTCGAAGAGGCCGTCGATCTGCGCGCCTTGGACCCATATTACGAAATCCGCTGGCCCGACGGAAGCAACTTTACCGTGCGCCAGGACGAGGCCGCCATGCTGGCCGAGGTCGAGCGTCTGTCGCCCGATGACGTCAAAGGCTACATTAGATTTCTAAGGGACAGCGAACGGCGGTATCACGTCGGTTTCGAGGATTTGGGGCGTCGCCCGATGCACCGCGTCGGCGATCTGCTGAAGGCGCTCCCGAAATTTGTGATGCTGCGGGCTGACCGATCCATTGCCACCCACGCCGCGGGCTGCGTTAAGGATACGCGGCTGCGCATGGCACTGTCGTTCCATCCTTTGTTCATCGGCGGTAATCCGTTTAACGTCACCTCGATCTATGCGCTGGTCAGCCACTTGGAGAAGGCCTTTGGCGTGCACTATGCCATGGGCGGGGTCGCGGCGATCGCCAAGGCGATGTCTGACGTAATTACCGATCAGGGTGGGCTGATCCGGCAGAAATCCGAGGTTGACGAGATCCGCATAACCGATGGCCGGGCGCGGGGCGTGACCCTGACGAGCGGAGAAATGATCGACGCCGATATCACCGTTTCAAATGCCGATGCGGGCCAAACCTATGACCGGCTGTTGCGCAACCATAGAAGGCGTCGCTGGACCGCGCCGCGCCTGAAACGCACGCGTTGGTCTATGGGGTTGTTTGTCTGGTACTTCGGGACCAAGGGCACGCGGGACAAGTGGCAGGACGTGGGCCATCACACGATCCTGAACGGGCCGCGCTACCAAGGGCTGTTGCAGGATATATTCCAAAAGGGAAAGCTGTCGGAGGACATGAGCCTGTACATCCATCGTCCCACAGTGACCGACCCCAGCGCCGCGCCAGAGGGCGACGATACGTTTTATGCCCTCAGCCCGGTGCCGCATCTGGGCCACGATAACCCAGTCGACTGGGCACGGATGGGCGAAGTCTATCGTCAAAAAGTGCAGGCCGTTCTGGAACGCGATGTGCTGCCCGGCTTGGGCGCGCATCTGACAGAGCAACTGGTGTTCACGCCCGAGACCTTCCGGGACCGGTATCTGAGCCCGCACGGGGCAGGGTTCTCGATCGAGCCGCGCATCCTGCAAAGCGCCTATTTCCGCCCGCATAATGTGAGCGAAGAAGCCAAGGGGCTGTTTCTCGTCGGTGCGGGCACGCACCCCGGCGCTGGCCTGCCCGGAGTGATCGGCAGCGCCGAAGTTCTGGACCAACTGGTCCCTCACGCAAAAATGGCAGGACAAGAATGATTGCACCAAGGGATATGGAGCACTGCGTCGAGTCGATCCGCCATGGGTCGCGGTCGTTTCACGCGGCCTCCCGGCTGTTGCCCGCGCGGGTGCGCGACCCGGCGTTGGCGCTTTATGCCTTTTGCCGTTTGGCGGACGACGCGGTCGATTTGCAATCGGCCAAGGGAGAGGCGGTGCTGCGGCTGCATGACAGGTTGGACAAGGCCTATGCCGGACGCCCGAAGGATGCCCCGGCCGATCGGGCCTTTGCCGCGATCATTGAAGAATTCGAGATGCCCCGCGCATTGCCCGAGGCTCTGCTGGAGGGTTTGGCCTGGGACGCGATGGAACGGCGGTACGACGATCTTTCGGGTCTGCGCGCCTATTCGGCGCGCGTGGCTTCTGCTGTGGGCGCAATGATGTGTGTGTTGATGCGGGTGCGCGACCGGGATGCATTGGCGCGTGCCTGCGATCTGGGCGTGGCCATGCAATTGACCAACATCGCGCGCGACGTGGGCGAGGATGCCCGTGAAGGGCGGCTTTATCTGCCGCTGTATTGGTTGGCAGAGGCCGGGATTGATCCGGACGCGTTTCTGAAAGCGCCCGCCATGACGCCGGACCTGGGCCGTGTCGTGCGGCGTTTGCTGCGCGAAGCGCAGGGCCTCTACCATCGGTCGGAGGCGGGGATCGCAGCCTTGCCGCTAGCCGCCCGTCCAGGGATTTACGCCGCGCGGTTCATCTATGCCGGGATCGGTCAACAAGTTGCGCGCCAAGGCTATGACTCCATCACGCGGCGCGCCCGCACCAGCAAGGCGCAAAAGCTGGGCTGGCTGGCATTGTCGATCCTGCGGACCGGAGCGACGCTCGCCTTGCCAAGGTCGTCAGTCATTCACGCGCGACCGGTGCCGGAAACAGCCTTTTTGATCGCGGCCACGGCGGATCACCGACAGGTACCGCATTGGAGCGACGGGCTGAACGCGACGCTGGAAATTCTGCACACCCGCGAAGAAGAACGCCGCGCGGCATTGATGTCTTCCGCACACGGCTTAAGATAAAGAACATGTTCTGGATTCTCTTTGGCATCTTTTTGGCGTCTTGTCTGGCGGTCGGCGCAACCGGCGGGTTGTTCCCGCCCGGCTCATGGTATGAGCGTCTGGCAAAGCCGTCATGGACCCCTCCAAACTGGCTGTTTCCGGTGGCTTGGACGACGCTTTACCTGTGCATGTCCTTTGCCGGGGCGCGGGCGGCGATGGCGCCGGACAACGTAGTCGCGCTGGCGTTATGGTCTTTGCAGATCGCACTGAACGGGCTTTGGACGCCGGTCTTTTTCGGCCTTCACCGAATAAAAGCAGGGCTGATTGTCCTGAGCGGACTTTGGATCTCTGTCGCGGCGTGCCTTGTGGCGCTGTGGGAGGTGGACCAGATCGCAGGGATGCTGTTTGTGCCTTACTTGACATGGGTCACAGTTGCTTGGGCGTTGAACTTTTCAGTATGGCGGCTGAACCCGGACCAACCCGCAGAAAGCACCGCCTGACTTTTCAATCGAAGGACCAATGCGCCCGGCGCGGCACGCGCATCGCCAGCATTGGCTTCACCAGTGGCATGCGGAACCGGCGCAGGTCGAGCGCCTCGTGCACGCCAGTGATGGCAACGCCGTCCAGACAGGTTTGCACGGCACTGCGGCTGTAGAACGGCGCGTCCAGCATGTTTTGCACCTGACGTGGCCTGAAGCCCGCATCGGCGCGGGTCTCCCGGCGAACTTGCCACAAGGACCGGGGCAGAGGTGCCTTGGGCGGAGCTGTGATGGCTGTCGCGCTGCCGTCACGGCTGAATCGGAACGCCGCCGCCAGCACGGATCCGTCGCGCCGCGTTGCATCGTAGAAACAGGTACTGCCCTGTGAGGTAGGGAACCGCCCCCATGTCCAGTAGTCGAAATCTTGCTCCAGCGCGCGCGTGCCGAAATTTGCGTCGAAGTATCCGTGCCCCTGCCAACGCCAGCCGGGCGCATCCAAGTCCACGTCGATTGCGCAGGTCGGCGCGAAGGGCCGCCAGATATGCGTGCCTTCTGGCGTCAGAGGCAGTTCGACTTCGGTCAGCGCCGAGGGCGTTACGGTGATCTGCCCGCGCACCCGCGACACCACAGGGGGGGCGCTGATTTCGTTGATGTCGATCACCAACCGGTCGCCCTGCCAATGCAGTGATGACGGCCCGACGGTCAGGCTGTGCCGGGTCTGGCGCAGCGCTGCGCTGCCACGATCTGTCATGGTGAACCGCCCGCCGAGGCCATAAGTGGCGACGTTGATGCAGACGTGATTGTCCGGTTGCCGTCGCCCGGACCAGCCATACCAAGGCGAGAACACCGACCCTATGAACGCGATGACGCTGACGGCGCGGGTTCCGCAGGCGCTGATTCCGTCGACATACCACCAGGCGTAGCCATTCGGCGGGACATGGAGGTCAAAGTTGGGTCCGCCAAGATCGCCTCGACCGCGTGCCTCGCGGAGAGGATCGCCATCGGCACACCCGCCCCCGGATGCGCCCCGCCCCCCGCCAGGTACAGTCCCTGCAGCGCGGTTCGGGCCGTCGGGCGCTGAAAGGCCGCCATCAGGCCGTGCGGGCTCTGCCCGTAGAGTGATCCTCGAGAGGCCGGAAACAGTTGGTCGAAGCCCGTCGGGGTGGTCAGGGCGTCTGGTCCCGGTTCCGGATCGAAGGAAAGACCATGACGCCGCAGCGTCTGAAAGGTGCGAGTGTGGCATTGAGCGAACTCCTGATCGAGCGCGGGCAGGGGCGGCGCGTTGGCGATGATTTCGAACCGCTCTACAGTTGGTGGCGGGGTGGTGTCGCCGCGGTCCATCGCACAGATGTACAGCGTCGGGTCTGGAACCAGTGCGCCCCGGGCGAGGGCATCGAATTCAGATTGGCCGCTGTTGCGGAAGAACACATTGTGATGCGCGAGGTCTGGGCCTTCAGGGCGGGCTGCAAAGGACCAGACCTGCGCCGACAGGCTGCGTGCAACACTGCGTGTTTGGGGGGCGATGCAGGTGGCTTGCTCTCCCAGCGCGCCGGTGGCGAGCGCGCGCGGGTCGCCGTTGAATACCACAACATCTGCCTTGATACGGCTGCCGTCTGCCAGCAAAACCCCGGTGGCGCGCCCCGCTGTCTGGGTGATTTCCGAGACATGGGAATTGTACACGAACTGGCCGCCACGCGCGATACACAGCGTTTCCAGCGTCCGCGCCAGTTGATGCATACCGCCATGGATCTTCCATACACCCGACAGTTCGGCCTGCCAGATCAGCGCCAGCGTGGCAGGCACCTGATCGGGCGCGCCGCCGACATAGGTCGCATAGCGCCCGAACAATTGTGCCAGCCTCGGATCGTCAAAGCTGTTCTCAAGCAACGTCGCCAAGGATGAGAACGGCGCCATGCGGGCAATCAAACGAGGGCTGCGCAGGCAGGTCAACGCCAGAGCCAGTCGCGACGGCGCGGCGGTCTGCATCATCGGCCCGTTGAAGCTGGAAAACAGCACGCGGGCCCTGTCGGAAAAAGCCAAAAACTGTTGCGCCGCCGGGTTCCCCGCAAAGTGGCGTATGGAGCCAACATTGAGCGCAAGACTATCGTACAGGTCCAGGCAGCTGCCATCCGGCCAGAAATGCCGCGCAATCAGGTGTTGCCTATGCAGGGTCAAGTGGTCGTCGAGCGCTTCGCCGAGGTCGGCGAACAGCTCTTCGATGAATGGGCGCATCGTCAACACGGTCGGGCCGGCGTCGACCGGCCCTGCATCGGACC
Source organism: Sagittula sp. NFXS13 (assembly GCF_040148795.1). Lineage (NCBI taxonomy): Bacteria > Pseudomonadati > Pseudomonadota > Alphaproteobacteria > Rhodobacterales > Roseobacteraceae > Sagittula > Sagittula sp. NFXS13. The sequence continues at coordinate 89,852 of NZ_JAGEMH010000010.1, read as the reverse complement.
GCAGGCAACGCATCTTGCCGCCGGGGGTGGCGTGGCGTTCCAGGACCGTCACTGCAAAACCCGCCTGAGCCAGCCGAACGGCTGCGGCAAGCCCGCCTATGCCAGCACCGATTACAAGGGCAGTTTGTCCGGATCCCGGACCTCGTGGGGCAGATGTCATTTCGAAATTATTGACTCGGCCTGACGAAGTGTCCAATAATATTTACACAACGAAGAGTAAATTTATAATTACATAACCGCAATCAGGGAGACTGCGATGCCTTTGTCCAAACGGATCGAAACGGCGATGGGACAGGCGCTGAGTTTGTCGCAAGACCCCTTGGCGCCGCGGAAGCTGGCCGGCGCACTGCACTATGCCACGTCGCCGGGCGGCGCGCGCATTCGCCCGACGATCCTGCTTTCGGTGGCGATGTCCTGTGGTGATGATCGTCCGGCCCTGGCCAGTTCTGCGGCGGTGGCGTTGGAGTTGATCCATTGTGCCAGCCTCGTGCACGACGACTTGCCGTGTTTCGACAATGCCGACGTGCGGCGCGGAAAGCCTTCTGTGCATCGCGCCTATTCCGAACCGTTGGCGGTGCTGACCGGCGATAGTCTGATCATATTGGCGTTCGAGGTTCTTGCCCGCGCAATCCCCGACCACCCCGACCGCGCTGCGCAGCTGTTGCTGTCGCTGACACGACGGTCAGGAATGCCGGGCGGGATCTGCGCCGGGCAGGGTTGGGAAAGCGAGGCCAAAATCGACCTGAGCGCGTACCACCGGTCGAAAACCGCCGCGCTGTTCATCGCCGCAACCGAAATGGGCGCGATCGCCGCCGGGCACGCGCCCGAGGAATGGCACGACCTTGGCGCGCTGATCGGCGAGGCCTTTCAGGTCGCAGACGACCTTCGCGACGCGCTGCTGGACGAACAGACCTTGGGCAAGCCGACCGGTCAGGACGATCTGCACGGCCGACCCAACGCGGTGGCACAACTGGGGGTGAAGGGCGCGCTGGACCGGTTGTCGCAAATCCTTGCAGGAGCAATCGCGTCGATTCCGTCGTGTCCCGGAGAGGCGGCTCTGGCCCGCATGGTCAGTCACCAAGCGGAAAAGATAATGCCGTCGGTGCCCGCAAAATATCGGGTCTGAGAAGGTGGTCTCGACAAGAGGGCCAAGGGCGTCTGGCGCTTGGCTGCCGCGTCTGATTGCGCGGCCCGGCTTCCAGAAATGGGCTGGGCGTCTGCCGTTCTGGCGCGGCATGGCGCAACGTGACGGGGCGAAAATATTTGATATACTCCAAGGGTTTGTGGCGGCGCAGGTGCTCTTGGCATTGATCGAACTGGACGTTCTGCGGCGCTTGCTTGACGGTGCGCGGGACGCGGCCGAGCTTGCGGTGGATCACGGGATCGACGTGGCACGAATGCAGGCGCTGTTGCAAGCAGGCGCGGCGCTGGACCTGCTGCGGCTGCGAAGTGATGGCCGTTTCGTGTTGGCCCGCAAGGGCGCGGCAATCTTGGGTGTGCCGGGGTTGGAGGATATGGTTCGCCATCACCGCGGTTTCTATGACGATATGTCTGACCCCGTCGCTTTGCTGCGCGGGGAAGGTGAAACCAACATGGCCCGCTTCTGGCCCTATGTCTTTGGTCAAGGGGCCGACATCAGCCCGGAGGCGTCGGCCCGCTATTCCGATCTTATGGCGCGGTCTCAGGTTCTGGTGGCCGAGGACACGTTGCGGGCGGTGCGCCTGAGAGGCGTGCGGCAGCTGATGGATGTTGGCGGCGGATCCGGCGTGTTTCTGAGCGCGGCGCTACACCGATACCGAAGCATGTCCGGCGTCGTTTTTGACCTGCCCGGTGTGCAACGCGCGGCAGAAACCGCGCTGACCCGGGAAGACCTGTTGGGGCCGTCTGGGCGGGCACGGTTCAGTCCCGGCAGTTTTCGCGCGACTGCGCTGCCGACTGGCGCCGATGCCGTTTCCCTCGTGCGGGTGCTTTACGACCACGACGACGACACGGTGCGTGATCTTCTGGCCAAGGTCCACGCGGCGCTGCCGGTCGGCGGTCGACTTATTATTTCAGAACCGATGTCTGGTGGCGCGCGGCCTGATCGGGCGACGGATGTCTACTTCGCTTTTTACACTATGGCGATGGGCACCGGACGCACGCGTTCTGCCGAGCGAATCGTCGAACTGTGTCAGCAGGCGGGATTCGCCAATCTTCGCCCTATTCCGTCAGAGCGTCCTTACATCACGTGTGTTGTAACCGCCAATCGCGCCTGACAAAGTTCACCCGACTGTAAACTTACCTTGACAGATTGGTGTGTAGCTGTAGCCTTACGTTAACGTAGCGTTCACCACTGGCGGCACTCGCCAGACTAATGACGGAGAGGAGGCGTTCATGTTTACCCACGCTGTCCTGTTGAAGGGTCCCGAGGATCTTCACCTGGATGAACTGGCGCTCAAGACGCCGGACAAAGGTGACCTGCTGATCGAGGTGTCCCATTCAGGGATTTCGACCGGCACCGAAAATCTTTTCTGGTCCGGGGCGATGCCCCCATTTCCGGGCATGGGCTATCCGCTGGTACCGGGATACGAATCCACCGGCGAGGTCATCGAGGCCGCACCGGGAACGGGTTACCGCCCCGGCGACCGCGTGTTTGTTCCGGGAGCCGATTGTTTCGAAGGAGCCTATGGCCTGTTCGGTGGCGCGTCGGGGCACTTGGTGTCGGATGCGGCGCGGGTGACAAAGATCGACAGCGCCATGGGGCCCGAAGGCGCGCTGCTGGCGCTGGCCGCCACCGCCCGGCACGCCATGGCCGGTCTGGACAAGCGCGTCCCTGACCTGATCGTCGGGCATGGTACACTTGGCCGGTTGCTGGCCCGCCTGACCGTCGCGTCTGGAGCGCCGGCTCCCACCGTCTGGGAAACCAACATGAGCCGCCGCAGCGGTGCGATTGGCTATGAGGTCATTGACCCCGCCGACGATCCGCGCCGCGATTACAGCGCCATCTACGACGCCTCAGGCAACGCTTCGATCCTGAACGACCTCATCGGACGGTTGGTCAAAGGCGGCGAAGTGGTGCTGGCCGGGTTCTACCCGCAAGGTCTCAGCTTTGCATTTCCCCCCGCCTTCATGAAGGAGGCGCGCCTGCGTGTCGCAGCGGAATGGCAGCGCGAAGATCTCACCGCCGTGCGCGCCCTTGTGGACACCGGCGCGCTCTCCCTTGGCGGATTGATCACCCATCAGGCCGTGGCCCAACAGGCGACAGCGGCATACCGCACCGCTTTTGAGGATCCGACCTGCCTGAAAATGATACTCAACTGGAAGGACGCAGCGTGAAGGACGACGTACCCAATCTGAAGGACTTCGACCAGAGACTGCGTGACGAAGCGCATGAGGACCTGGCGGACCTGATCACCGAAGAGCCCAAGAGTAAGACCCAGATCATCGCGATTTACGGCAAGGGCGGCATCGGCAAATCGTTTACCCTTGCCAACCTCAGCCACATGATGGCGGAGCAGGGCAAGCGCGTGCTGCTGATCGGCTGCGATCCGAAATCGGACACCACCAGCCTGCTGTTCGGTGGCAAGGCCTGCCCGACGATCATCGAGACCTCGACCCGAAAGAACCTCGCCGGCGAAGCGGTTGCCGTCGGCGACGTATGTTTCAAGCGGGGCGGCGTGTTCGCCATGGAACTGGGCGGGCCGGAGGTCGGTCGCGGCTGTGGCGGGCGGGGCATCATCCACGGCTTTGAGTTGCTGGAAAAGCTGGGTTTTCACGACTGGGATTTCGACTATGTCCTGCTGGATTTCCTCGGCGATGTGGTCTGCGGCGGCTTTGGTTTACCGATTGCCCGGGACATGGCGCAAAAGGTGATCCTGGTCGCGTCGAACGACCTGCAGTCGCTCTATGTGGCCAACAACGTATGTTCGGCGGTGGAATATTTCCGCAAGCTGGGCGGCAATGTCGGTGTCGCGGGTCTGGTCATCAACAAGGATGACCATTCCGGCGAAGCGCAGGCCTTTGCCCGCGAAGTAGGCATTCCGGTGCTGGCAGCGATCCCGCAGGACGATGATCTGCGCAAGAAATCTGCCAATTACCAGATCGTTGGCACCGAACAAAGCCAATGGGGCAGCCTGTTTGCCGAACTGGCAGAGGCGGTGTCCATCGCACCGCCCGTGCGTCCGACTCCGCTGGAACAGGACGGTCTTCTGGCGCTGTTCGACAGCAAGGACACCGGCGGCGATTACGTGCTGGTCCCGGCCACTGATGCGGACATGCGCGGCAAATATGCCGTCCCGGAGGAGTCGCTGGAGGTGGTCTATGACGACGTCTGACACCCATCAGGGGGCTGATCCGCGCATGGCGGAGGTCCATCACATCATGAGCCGCGCCCGCCCCGAACAGATCCGCCGTCTTCTGGACGACATTCGTCAGCCTGTCCCGCAACAAGCATCCCGGTCGGAAACCCAATGAGCGATGAAGTGACATATGACACCGCCGCCGAGGTCGAGGTGCTGAAGGATGTCGGACCCTCTGAGGCGGCCGCGCCCGAGGTGAGTGCCGATCAAGGTCTGGGATGTCATTCCGGCAGCGAGCTGGAAAAGGCGGCGCGTGCCGCCGGCTCCAGCGAGATCCTTGATCAATACGCCCGCGATTACCCCAAGGGACCACATGACAAACCGCAAAGCATGTGCCCCGCGTTCGGATCGCTGCGTGTGGGCCTGCGGATGAAGCGGGTGGCCACGGTGCTCAGCGGCTCGGCTTGCTGCGTCTATGGTCTAACCTTTGTCAGCCATTTCTATGGTGCGCGGCGGTCTGTGGGCTATGTGCCATTTAATTCGGAATCGCTGGTGACCGGCAAGCTGTTCGAAGACATCCGCGACGCGGTGCATGAACTGGCCGACCCTGATCTCTATGACGCGGTGGTTGTGACCAACCTTTGTGTGCCGACCGCTTCTGGCGTGCCTCTGCGGCTGTTGCCGGACGAGATCAACGGCGTGCGGATCGTCGGCATTGACGTGCCCGGCTTTGGCATCCCGACACACGCCGAGGCCAAGGACGTGCTGGCCGGGGCGATGCTGAATTACGCCCGCAAGGAGATCAAGGCAGGCCCGGTGCCCGCCCCGGTGGGTGGGACATCCGACTTGCCGACCGTGACCCTGCTGGGCGAAATGTTCCCGGCGGACCCGATGATGATCGGCGCGATGCTGGCCCCCATGGGGCTGGCGGCGGGGCCGGTGGTGCCAACGCGGGAATGGCGCGAGCTGTATGCCGCACTGGATTGTGGCGCGGTGGCGGCGATCCATCCGTTCTACACCGCCGCCGTGCGTGAATTCGAGGCCGCGGGGCGCAAGGTCGTCGGCAGTGCGCCTGTGGGCCATGACGGCACGGCGGCTTGGCTTGCGGCGATTGGCGATGCATTCGCCTTGTCGCCGGAGAAGATTGCCGCCGCGCAGAACGCCTTTCTGCCCGCGATAAAGGGTGCGCTGGCCGCAAACCCGATCAACGGTACGATCACGCTGTCGGGTTATGAAGGCAGCGAATTGCTGGTCGCTCGCCTTCTGATCGAAAGCGGCGCGCATATCCCCTACGTCGGGACCGCCTGCGCCAAGTCGCCCTGGTCCGCCGAGGATGCGGAATGGCTGCGCGCGCGCGGCGTGACGGTGAAATTCCGCGCCTCTCTGGAAGATGACTGCGCCGCCATGGAAGGGGTCAAACCCGATCTGGCGATCGGCACGACTCCGGTTGTGCAAAAGGCCAAGGCGCAGGGCATTCCGGCGCTATATTTCACCAATCTGATTTCCGCGCGTCCCCTGATGGGGCCTGCGGGTGCCGGGTCGCTGGCCGAGGTGGTGAATGCCGCTATGGCCAACAAGGGCCGCATGGACAAGATGCGCGACTTTTTCGAAGGGGTCGGCGCAGGCGATACCGCCGGTGTCTGGGAAGGCGCGCCGAACCTGCGGCCGGAGTACCGGGCGCTGAACCTCAAGAAGATCGAGAAGAAAGCGCGCGCCGCCAAAGCGGAGCAGATGATATGACCGCTGGTTTCGAGTTTGCGCCTTTCGGCATCAGAACCGGGGAGGCAGGCCCATGCTGATCCAGGACCACGACCGCGCCGGCGGATATTGGGGCGCTGTTTATGCCTTTTGCGCCGTGAAGGGCCTGCAAGTCGTGATCGACGGCCCGGTGGGCTGTGAGAACCTGCCGGTGACATCGGTGCTGCATTACACCGACGCGCTGCCGCCGCATGAACTGCCCATCGTGGTGACGGGTCTTGGCGAAGAGGAACTGGGCCGCGAAGGCACCGAAGGGGCAATGAAACGCGCCTGGGGCACGCTGGACCCGGCATTGCCCGCGGTGGTTGTCACCGGCTCCATCGCCGAGATGATCGGCGGCGGTGTGACGCCCATGGGCACCAATATCCAGCGGTTCCTGCCGCGCACCATAGACGAGGACCAGTGGCAGGCGGCGGATCGCGCCATGACCTGGCTGTTCACCGAATTCGGCATGACCAAGGGCCGCATGCCTAAGGATAAAGCCCGCGCCGAGGATGCCGCCCCGCGCGTCAATATCCTGGGCCCGATGTATGGCACTTTCAACATGCCGTCAGATCTGGCCGAGATCCGCCGTCTGGTCGAAGGTATCGGCGCAGAGGTCAACATGGTGCTGCCGCTTGGCGCGCATCTGGCCGAAATGCGAGATCTGGTGAACAGCGATGTCAATATCTGCATGTACCGCGAATTTGGACGCGGCCTGTGTGAGGTGTTGGGCAAGCCCTATCTGCAAGCGCCCATCGGCGTCGACAGCACGACCCTGTTCCTGCGCAAGCTGGGTGAGATGCTGGGTCTGGACCCGGAGCCGTTCATCGAGCAGGAAAAGCATTCGACCATCAAACCGGTCTGGGATCTGTGGCGGTCGGTCACGCAGGATTTCTTTGCCACCGCCAGCTTTGGCATTGTGGCGAACGAGACCTACGCCCGGGGCATCCGCAAGTATCTGGAAGATGACCTTGGACTGCCCTGCGCCTTTGCCATTGCGCGCATCGCGGGCAAGAAAACCAACAACGTCGAGGTTCGCGCCCGCATCGCGCAGGATCGCCCGCTGGTGGTGCTGGGGTCGATCAACGAGAAGATGTATCTGGCCGAACTGAAGGGCGGGCATGGGCCAAGCCCGACGTTTATCCCGGCCAGCTTTCCGGGAGCGGCGATCCGGCGCGCCACGGGCACGCCGATGATGGGCTACGCTGGGGCGACTTACCTGCTGCAAGAGGTTTGTAACGGCCTGTTCGACGCACTGTTCCATATCCTGCCGCTGGCCAGCGACATGGACGCGGTCGAGGCCACGCCGACTCCGCTGCGCCGCAATTTCCCATGGGATGCGGATGCACAGGCGGCGCTGGATCGGCTGGTGGCCAGCCACCCCATTCTGACCCGAATTTCCGCGGCCAAATCCCTGCGAGATGCTGCTGAAGACGCCGCTCTGAAGGCCGGTGCCGAACGCGTTGTTCTGGAAACCGTGCAGGGGATTGCCCCCAAAACACGCTTTGTCAATGAGGAGGATTGATCGATGACCGATGTCACATCCCATACGCCCGGCCGCTACGCGGCACGGCGCGGCCAGGGGGCGGAGTATGCTGTCTATTTTGGCGCAATCTTCGTGACCGCCTTGGCATTTGCCGTTGTGAGCTGCCTGCGCGATCTCGCTTTGGGCAACACCCGGCAGTGGTCCGGACCTCTGGCGCGCGCGCGACGCGACGCCGGGCGGATCACCCCGATGATTTTCTCGGCCTGAGCCCAGGCGGCACAGGACCCGAGACACGAGCTGCCTGCCCTGTCAGGGGCGGACAGAGACCTGAGGGACCGTGAAGGCCCCGCAGGACCCGGCCGCGGGGATCGCGGCGTCAGCGTAGTTTTCCGGAGGAAAGTTAATGGCTGATAACACCGACCTGTCCTTCACAGGTCTCACAGACGAACAGGCCCAAGAGCTGCATTCGGTCTACATGAGTGGGTTATACCTCTTCACGATCGTCGCAGTGGTTGCCCACCTGGCAACCTACATCTGGGCCCCTTGGTTTTAAGGAAGGGATATGGACGTGTCAAAATTTTACAAGATTTGGCTGATCTTTGATCCTCGCCGCGTATTCGTCGCGCAAGGCGTTTTCCTGTTCCTGTTGGCTGTCATGATCCACCTGGTGGTTCTGTCCAATGGCGTCAACTGGTTCGAAAATGCCGCCGAGTCGCGCGCAGCAGCCGATTAAACCAGACTGGGCTTAAGCCCGACGAGACTGCTGCGGGCGGTGTGATCGCCCGCTGCAACCTTAACCATTCATGACGACGGCTTGAGATCTGTACGGGACGAGCCGCCAAACGCGGAGTACAACGATGGCGTTGCTTAGCTTTGAAAAAAAGTATCGCGTCCGCGGAGGGACGTTGATCGGCGGCGAACTTTTCGATTTCTGGGTTGGTCCATTCTACGTGGGCTTTTTCGGGGTCACGACGGCATTTTTCGCCCTGCTCGGAACCATTCTGATTTTCTGGGGGGCGGCCTATCAAGGCACGTTCAATCCCTGGTTGATAAATATCGCGCCCCCGGACCTGTCCTATGGGCTGGGCGCAGCCCCCCTGATGGAAGGTGGCCTGTGGCAGATCATCACGATTTGCGCCATCGGCGCATTCTGTAGCTGGGCGCTACGCGAGGTCGAAATTTGCCGAAAGCTGGGGATGGGGTACCACGTGCCGGTGGCCTTCGCTTTCGCGATCCTGGCCTATGTGACACTGACGGTGTTCCGGCCGGTGCTGATGGGGGCCTGGGGACATGGATTTCCCTACGGCATTTTCAGCCACCTCGATTGGGTCAGCAACACCGGCTATGCCTATCTGCACTTCCACTACAACCCGGCGCATATGCTGGCCGTGACGCTGTTCTTTACCACCACCCTGGCGCTGGCCTTGCATGGCGGGTTGATCTTGTCGGCAGCCAACCCTGAAAAGGGTCAAAAGATGAAGACGCCCGACGACGAGGACACCTTCTTTCGTGATTTTGTCGGCTACTCCATCGGCACACTAGGTATTCACCGCGTGGGCTTCCTTCTGGCGATCAACGCGGTTTTCTTCAGCGCGGTCTGCATCATCATCAGCGGCCCGGTCTGGACCAAGGGCTGGCCCGAGTGGTGGAACTGGTGGCTGGAACTGCCGATCTGGCCAAGCCAAGTGGGGATGTGACCAATGATTGAGTATCAGAATATTTTCACCCAAGTGCAGGTGCAGGGCCCGGTCGAGTGGGGCATGGACAATGAAAACAAGATGGCCGAAGAGCGGATGATTACCCCGTTCTTCAGCCGACTGATGGGGTTGATCGGCAATGCGCAGATCGGTCCGATCTACTTGGGCTGGACCGGCATGGTCAGCCTCGCAACCGGGATCCTGTTCCTGAATATCGTGGGCATCAACATGTTGGCGCAGGTCAACTGGTCGATCCCCGAGTTCCTGCGGCAGGGGTTCTGGCTGGCGCTGGAACCGCCCAGCCCGGGCTATGGGCTTCAAATCCCGCCGTTGCAGGATGGCGGCTGGTACATCATTTCCAGCTTCATGCTGCTGGTCAGCGTCTGCACCTGGTGGCTGCGCAGTTATCTGCTGGCCGAACAGCACAAGATGGGCAAACACGTCGCCTGGGCCTTTGGAAGTGCGATCTGGCTGTTCCTGGTGCTGGGCCTGTTCCGCCCGATCCTGATGGGATCGTGGAGCGAGGCCGTGCCCTATGGCATCTTCCCGCATCTGGACTGGACCGCAGCCTTTTCCATTCGCTACGGCAACCTCTACTATAATCCGTTCCACTGTCTCTCGATCGTCTTCCTTTATGGCTCGGTTCTGCTGTTCGCCATGCACGGGGCGACCATTCTGGCGGTCAGCCGCTTTGGCGGCGACCGGGAACTGGAACAGATTGTCGACCGGGGCACCGCCTCGGAACGGGCGGCTCTGTTCTGGCGCTGGACCATGGGCTTCAACGCCACGATGGAAGGGATTCACCGCTGGGCCTGGTGGTTTGCCGTGCTCTGCCCGATCACCGGTGGCATCGGCATATTGCTGACCGGCACCGTGGTCGACAACTGGTTCATCTGGGCACAGGAACACAACTTTGCGCCGATGTATGACGGCAGTTACGGCTACGAGGCCTTTGGGTCCTACGAAGCCTTCATCGGAAAGGAGTGAGCCCAATGTTCCCCAAGTGGTTTAGCAAATGGAATCGCGATAATCCGGTGAACGTCGAATGGCCGGCGGTTGTGGTCGGAGTGGTTGGAGTTGCGGTGATCGCAGTGACGGCACTGGTGACACTGGGGCAACCCTTTGCCACCGACAGTCTGCAGACCGGCCCACGCGGCACGGGGATGTCCGTGCCGGAATTCAAGGCCGATCTGGCGACCCCGGACCCGATCATCGCCACGATGTTCTCGGACGAACCCTATCTGCCCGAGGAAGGCGAAGAGCTGGCTGGAGACATCTACCAGAACGTCCAGATGCTGGGCGATCTGACCGACGCCAACTTCAACCGTGTGATGGGAGCTATGACCCGATGGGTCGCCCCCGAACAAGGCTGCGCCTATTGCCACGGTGATGGCGATCTGGAGACCTACGGCGAGGACACCCTGTATACCAAGGTCGTTGCCCGCCGCATGATCCAGATGACCCAGAACATCAACGAAAACTGGGATGCACATGTGAACGCGAACAAGCAGGTCGGTGTCACATGCCTTACCTGCCACCGCGGGCAGAACGTGCCCAGCGGCATCTGGTACCAACTGGGGGAGGTTAACAAATCCGCCGAAGGGTGGGCGGCACATCAGAACCGCGTAACCCCTTTGTCGCAGTATACCTCGCTGCCGTCCGACGCGCTCGAAGCGTACCTGCTGAATGGTGAGATTATTGCCGTCCATGATCTTGACAGCCGTGTTGCCGGGATCCCTGGCGAGGACGGCTATCCCGCCATCCAGAACGCCGAGCGAACCTATTCCTTGATGAACTACGTGGCCAATTCTCTGGGTGTAAACTGTACCTTCTGCCACAACACCCGCGCGTTTTACGATGCAGGTCAGGTGACACCACAATGGGCGACGGCAACCCTGGGCATTCAAATGGTGAACGAGCTGAACAATGAGTATCTCGTTCCGCTAAAGGACGTCTATCCGCAGTCCCGCCTAGGTCCAGTTATGGGTGACGCCCCAAAGGCGGCTTGCATGACGTGTCACAAAGGCGCGCAGCAACCCATCCAAGGAACCAACGTCATCAACGACTGGCCGGAACTCGCTGTCACCGAAGGTGCCCCGAGCTATAGCCAATAAGGTCAGATCGGGCGGTACGATCCCTCGCGCCGCCCGTTTTTCCTTCGCGCCGTTCGCGCCCCGCATCGCGTTCGCCGCCCCACCACTCTGCGGGAGGAGCGCGCGTGATGACCCAGGACACCCCGAAAACCCCGTTGTTGGACCGGATCGCAGGACCTTCTGACCTACGCCAGATGCCGGACGACAAACTGGCCCTTCTGGCCGACGAACTGCGCTCCGAGGTGATTTCCGTCGTCTCGGAAACCGGCGGACACCTAGGGTCGTCGCTGGGGGTTGTCGAACTGGCTGTGGCTATTCACGCTGTGTTCAACACCCCGATGGACAAGCTGGTCTGGGACGTCGGCCACCAGTGTTACCCGCACAAGATCCTGACCGGGCGGCGCGACCGTATGCACACCCTGCGTCAAAAAGGTGGTCTGTCCGGCTTTACCAAGCGCAGCGAAAGCGACCATGACCCATTCGGCGCGGCGCACAGTTCCACCTCGATCAGTGCTGCGCTGGGGTTTGCCGTGGCGCGAGACATGGGGCGGCCCACGGGTGACGCCATTGCCGTGATCGGCGACGGGTCGATCAGCGCGGGCATGGCTTATGAAGCTTTGAACAACGCCGGCACCAGTGGCCGCCGACTGTTCGTGATCCTCAACGACAATGAAATGAGCATCGCGCCGCCGGTGGGGGCCATGTCATCCTATCTCAGCCGTATGTACGTCACAGAACCTATGGCCCGAATGAAAGTGCTGGCCGAAGGGTTCGAGGCTGCAATACCCGAACCCATGCGAATGGGCGCAAAACGTGCGCGTCAGTTGGTGACCGGTTTGACCGGTAGCGGCACCCTGTTCGAGGAGCTGGGCTTCGACTACATCGGCCCGATTGACGGCCACGATATGGGCCAGCTCCTGCCGGTGCTGCGCGCCGCCCGGTCTCGTGCCACCGGCCCCGTTCTGATTCATTGCTGCACGGTCAAGGGCAAGGGGTATGCCCCCGCCGAAGCCAGCGCTGACCGCGGACACGGTGTGTCGAAGTTTGACCCAAAGACCTTTGCCCAAGTGGAATCCAGCGGCGGCCCACCCAGCTATACCAGCGTGTTCGGCAAAGCGCTGCTGGCGGAGGCGTCGCGCGACGACCGCGTCGTAGCGGTGACGGCGGCGATGCCTTCGGGCACCGGAGTAAACTTGATGGCAGACCGTTTTCCTGCGCGCGTCTTCGACGTCGGTATCGCTGAACAGCACGCTGTGACCTTTGCCGCCGGGATGGCCGCCAGCGGTCTGCGGCCGTTCTGCGCGATCTACTCTACCTTCCTGCAACGCGGGTATGACCAGGTGGTGCATGACGTGGCACTGCAGGGTTTGCCTGTACGCTTTGCCATTGATCGCGCCGGGCTGGTGGGGGCAGACGGGCCGACCCACGCCGGGGCCTACGACATCGCCTACCTGTCCAACCTGCCCGGGTTTACCGTCATGGCTGCTTCAGACGAAGCAGAACTGACGCATATGGTGGCCACTGCCGCGGCCCACGACAGCGGTCCAATCGCCTTCCGCTATCCACGCGGCGCGGGCACCGGCGTAGCGCTGCCGGAGCGTGGTCAGGTGCTGGAGATCGGCAAAGGCCGCGTGCTGGAGGAGGGCGAGGATGTCGCGATCCTGTCCTACGGCGCTCACCTCGAAGAATGTCGCTCCGCGGCCAGAATGCTGCGCGACGACGGGTTGTCTGTGACCCTGGCCGATGCCCGCTTTGCCAAGCCACTCGACAGCGATCTTGTGATGCGGCTCGCGCGCGAGCACCGCGCGCTTTTGACCGTAGAGCAGGGGATCGAGGGTGGGTTTGGCTCGATCGTGATGCACGCGCTGGCGCGGGCGGGGGCATTCGACCGTGGTTTGGCCATGCGCAATATCTGTTTGCCGGACCGGTTCATCGATCAAGCCAGTCCCGCAGACATGTATGCCGACGCCGGTATGACCGCGCTGGATATCGCAACGGCGGCGCGTCGTGCACTGGGCGCCGAACCTACAGTGGTGCCCCTGACTGTGGGCCGTTGGGCCGATGTCAGCACAGGATGATGGATGTAAACCGCGCTACCTGAAGCGGGTTTCAGGGTAAAGGGGCGAAGTTGAGGCGGTCAAGTTTGGTCGCAGGCTTTGGCCACGTCTCGATAACTTTGGAGTGATACCCAAATTCCGGCACCGCGTTTCTTTGGGATGATATCCCCATCGGACGGACGCTCTGCATAGCCCGGCCGGGCAGTGGATCGCTGTAACAGACCTTGGACGGCGTACGTGGTCGTGGTGTTCGCGTGAAGAACTTCTCCTTTGACGCATCCTTCTGATGGTCGCAGGTCAGTAGGGCTCCACAGTCTGGGTCTGAACATTCAGAATGCAATAAACTTATGCAAACCACGTGTACGGCCTAATCCCCAAACCGGCTCATATTCCTTCGACGAAACGGCATATTGCTTCAGGGTGGACACGTGGTGCTAGAGGAGGGCGTGCCGCGCTAGACCGTTGTCTTGTGCCTTCTCCGTAGGCGGGTGGAAGGCACGCCGGTCGATCAGTCCGATGGTCACTTTCAAGCCTTGCCTCTCCGATGGCGGAAAAGGGCAAGGTTGCGCAGCTCACGATTGACGCCGCGAATGTACGCGCCCAGTTTCATGATCGGGCCCGCTCAATCCGCCGCGCCCGACACGTTGGGCCCCAGTGACATTAGGTTCGGGCGTGAACGTTGCGATGTCAGGCAACTGCACACTTTGAAGGTCTGTACGGCGTCGGACCGTCCAAAGCGCCGAACTTTATTCAGTGCATTCCCTGTATCTTAAGCCGGAGGTGGCCATTCAGGATAAGCCGCACGAGAATCTGCCGCGTAGGGTAGGGGTCCGGGTGATCTTGTGATCTCGGACCGTGTAGGAATTTCATGACGGATATTCAGATAACGTATATTCCACGTCTTGCCTTATGTCCTTAAGACCGGGCTTTGCGCTCTTTTACCCCTTCCGCCAGTTGGTGCCTGAAAAGCAACAGGCTGATGGCAGCGCCTATCTTATCGTAAAGCCGGCGAGCATCGACTGTCAGCTTCTGGATCTGCGCTGTTCGGTCAAAGCGAAAATGCCGTGCCAGGGCCCGAGGAGCGCGATGGAGAAATCCTGCATCGGCCCTCCCGGAAACGGTTGTTCGCACAGCAGATTGATGGTGGCACAGGCGATCAGCGACTCCACATTGCCAAACGTTTCCGGGAATGTTCTGCCGAGCTTTCCGAATTTCTTAGAGATGGCATTCTGGAGTGCCCGCTGGTGGTTGCGGAAATGCCTGTGGACTTAAGTATGGGCACCGCCGTGACACTGCTGCACGTCACGCTCCATTATCCAATCTTGAACCTGTAACCGCCGTTCCTGCCTTTGGCGGTGACCCTAGCGATCCGGTTCTGGAGAGCGTGTCGTCTGACTCGCATGGTCGGGATTGGCATGGGGCAAACATTGGGGTGATTTGATTATTGGTCCTGCTGGCCGGGGTCGAGCAGGGCCAGCAAGTCGAGCAACGTGTCGTAATTGTCTGCGCCAAGTGTCGCCTTGAAGCTTTCGACGATCTCGGCGGCATTTGCAGAATGATCGTCTATGATCTGCTGACCGGCGGGGGCGATTGCGACGAACTGGCGTCGGCGGTCCTGATCGTCGCGCTTCTGCGTCACCAGCCCTTTGTCACGCAAGGTGGAGGTGATGCGGGTCAGGCTTGGGAAAAGCAGGCTGGAACGGTCCGCCAGCGTCTTGGCATCCATAACGCCTTGTTCCGCAAGAACGCGCAGGACGCGCCATTGCTGCTCCGTCAGGCCTGTCTCGGACAGCATATGACGGATCGGCGCCATGACGCCTTCGCGCGCGCGAATAAGGGCAATTGGTAGCGACCGCGTGGTAGAGGGCAGCTTTTTCGTCATAGGAGCCTTTGCTGCAAGTCTGCCTTGGTCTGCCGGGTGGCTTGGTTCTGGCGGACAGCTTAAAGGGCAAGCACGTCAAAAGTCACCATGCGATGCCATCGACTGCTATGCACCGGATCAATAAGTTGCCCGCAGCGCACGCAAAGCGCCAAGCAGCGCGCCCACATCAGACCCGACGCCGACAAATTCACATCCCATATCAATATAGCCCTGCGCCAGCTTTTGATCAGAGGTCAGGATGCCTGCCGCCTTGCCCGCCGCGCGGATACGGGTCAGCGCATTGTTGATCGCAGTCTGCACCTCTGGCGCGCCGGGGTTGCCGATGTGGCCCATGTCTGCAGCCAAATCCGCTGGTCCGACAAAGATCCCGTCCACGCCGTTCACGCTGAGAATATCGTCCAGCGCCTCTAGCCCTGCCATGGTTTCCACTTGCAACAGCAGGCAAATCTGATCGGCGGCGGTGGTCAGGTAGTCCGGGATCGTACCATAGCCCGACGCTCTTGCCAGTGCCGCACCGACACCGCGCGCGCCTTGGGTTGGATAATGCACCGAGCGAACGATCTCTGCTGCCTGCGCGCCGCTTTCCACCATCGGCACAAGGATGGTCTGCGCCCCGATGTCGAGCATTTGCTTGATGTCGGCGCGATTGTCGTCTTTGGTGCGAACGATGGGATGCGTTTTGGTCCCCACGGCCCGAAGCTGCGCCATCACATCGCGCAGACCGTTGGGGCCATGCTCCCCGTCGATCACCAGCCAGTCAAAGCCGGTATGGGCGCAAAGCTCCGCCACCGATGGATCCCCGAAAGAAACCCAAAGGCCGATCTGTGTGTCGCCTGCTTTTAGGCGGGCTTTGAACGGGTTGGTTCGTGCAGGCATGGCGGTCTCTCAAAACAACGGGTGAAGCGGATGCAGCCGTTATGGCGCGACGATGGGGGTGGCGTCCAGATCGGCCTTGCGCGGGGTGACGCCCTCGAACAGGGAGCCTTGCTCGAACCACGATTTCGGCGCGGGTGCGCCCCAAAGTGTCTGACGCTGCGGGTCTTTCAGATCCCACTTGATCGGCTCCAGATCCGGGTCAACCGTCTGATAGTCGGAGCAATAAATCTCGATCCGGTGGTTATCGGGGTCGAGAATATACAAAAAGAAGGCGTTGGAAATGCCGTGTCGCCCCGGCCCGCGTTCGATGTTGCCCACATAGCCGGTGGTGGCCATCAGGTCGCACAGGTCGATGATGTTCAGCGGCGTCGGCACCCAAAAGGCCGTGTGGTGCAGGCGCGGCCCGGTGCCATTGGTAAACGCCATGTCGTGCACGCCCCCCTTGCGGTGCGTCCATGCGGCCCAAAGCAGTTGGCTGTCCTCGTCCTCTGTGTACTCCGTCACCCGAAAGCCAAGCTCGTTGTAAAATGCGACAGAGGCATCCACCGATGGCGAAAAGCAGTTGAAATGGTCGATGCGCAGTGGCTTTACGCCCCGATACAGTTCGTATTTCTGATGGATCGGAGCAAGACGGTCCATCTTGTGATAGAATTCGATCGGCATTCCGTCGTGATCCACCGTTGCGAGCGTCCGGCCCTGATAGGGGCGGTCGACCCAGTCCACCGCGTGCCCCTTGTCCGCAAACCAGGTCGCGGCCTTGTCCAGATCCTCTTCAGCGAAGACCTTGAATGATAGGGCGCGCGCCGTGGCTTGGTCGGCCTGTTTCAGCACGATGCAATGGTGGCCGCGCTCTTCCATGGCACGCAAGTAGAGGGTATCGGCGGTCTCGTCCGTGACCTGCAAGCCCAGCGTGTCTACATAGAAGTGGCGTGATTTCGCCAGATCGGTGACGCCAAAGACCACGTGGCTCAGCCGGATGATGTTGAACGGCGGATACAAGTTCGGGGCAGGGATCGGCATGTCTGGTCTCCTACGGACAGTTGGGACGGGCGTGGCGGACGGGGGTCAGCCGCCCAGCTTGGGGATGCGATGTTCCGCACGTGGAAAACTGACGTTGACCGTTTCCATATAAAAATCGAAAGACCAATCGCCGCCGTCGCGACCTATGCCGCTGGCCTTCACCCCGCCAAAAGGAGAGGGCAGGTGGCGGATGTTTTCGGAATTGACCCACATCATACCGGCCTGCAACTCATCCGTCATACGAATGGCGCGGTTCAGATCGTTGGTCCAGAGATAGGCGGCGAGGCCATATTGCGTGTCGTTTGCCATCTCCAGCGCATCATCTTCGGTGTCGAATGAAATTGCGGTGAGCACGGGGCCAAAAATCTCCTCCTGCGCGATGCTCATGTCATTTCTGGCGTTTGTGAACAGCGTCGGCGCGACAAAGCTGCCCTGATCGCCGACCTTCTCGCCGCCTGCCGCGATGGTTGCGCCTTGGTCCTTTGCCTTAACGAAATAGGACAGCACCTTTTCTTCGTGCACGGGGTGGATGAGCGGCCCGACCACCGTGTCAGGGTCGAGCGGATGTCCCACCTTGATACGTTTGGCGGCGTCTGCAACCCGAGCGCAGACCTCATCATAGATGGTCGATTGTACCAGCAGGCGCGAGGACGAGGTGCAGCGTTCGCCGTTCAGCGAGTAGATCATGAAGACCGCCGCATCCACAGCGCGGTCGATATCTGCGTCGTCAAAAATGATCACAGGGTTCTTGCCGCCCAGCTCGAAGTGCACCCGTTTAAGTGTGTCCGCGCCCTGTTTCATGATCATGGAGCCGGTGCGACTTTCTCCGACAAAAGCGATGGCCTTGATGTCGGGGTGTTCGGTCAGCCGCTTTCCTGCGGTTTCCCCCAGCCCGTTGACCACATTCAGAACGCCGGGCGGAAGCCCCGCGCTTTCGGCGATCTCCACCAACAGCTTGGCGGTCATGGGGCTGAATTCGGCGGGCTTGTGCACCACGGTGCAGCCTGCGGCCAAGGCCGGGGCAATCTTCCACGTCGACAGCATGAATGGGGTGTTCCAAGGTGTGATCACTCCCACAGGTCCAACAGGGCGGCGCGATGTCGTGTTCATTTGCGTCGGTGTGCGGCTGACCTCGCCATCCTCTGCGCCCGGCGCCTGATCGGCGAAGAAGCGAAAATTGGCCGCGCCGCGGATGGCGGCCTTTGACATGAACCGCAGAGCCTGTCCGGTATCCATACACTCGGTAAAGGCTATTTCCTCGGCGCGGGCCTCTATCGCCTCGGCCACCTTGATGAGGATATTGCGGCGTTCCGCACCCGGCGTTTGCGACCAGCCCCTGAACGCGGCCTTTGCGGCGGCGACGGCGGCATCAATGTCAACGGCGTCGCTCTTGGCCACGTCGGCCAGCTTTGTCCCGTCCACCGGGCTGATCGTATCCATCAGCGCACCAGAGTGTGCCGGCACCGTCTGCCCGTCTATGTGATTGAGGACACCGGCCTCGACAAAAGGCTGCATATAGGTGCGGGCCTTTTCGATGTTCTGATCCAGGATGCTCATGGGGTCAGTCCTTTTTGGGCGAGAAACGGGCGTGAATTGGGGTGTCTTTCCAGCTCAGATCCGGATCGATCTGGCGAATTTCCAAAGACAGCGAAAAGTATGGTTCAGCCAACCGGTCGGCCAAGGCCTCTTGCGCGGCGGCAAAGATTTGACTGCCTGCAGCGTGAAGCACGTCACGGGTCCGCCCGGCGCCAACGGATAGGGTTAGCGCAACAAAATCGTTCTCCGGCAGCCCGTCACCCACAAAAGCTATGTCCGCCTTGTGCACGCGGACCCGAATGCCCGCCGTCGGGAAATCGTCTGAGGCGGCCAAGACCTCATAAATCGTCCGGCATAGAAGGCGCAGGCTCTCTGTCGACAGCCCGTCCGAAAACTCCACGGTCATATGCGGCATGATTCTTCCCCCTATAATGAACATGTTAATTAATAGAGTTTTTGTCAACAGAAGTGCTGTACCCGTCGGAAAGGCAAAGGCTGTTTCTGAATTACTAAGCAATTGCAGCGCCATATGAGATGAAAGCCATAACGGCTTTGTTGCATAACGACTGTTTGGGGATTTATCTCGTGCACACAGCGTAACAGCTGGGTTCCTGCGAAGTACAAGGTCACGAATTCGTCGGCTTACAATGACACACTGAAATGAAGCGGCTCGCTTGCGATCCGTTGACCGGAAGGACATGTCGTGGCGATGTTCCGAAGGGTAAATTCGATCCCTATATGATGTGGGCACCACATCCGAGCGACAAACGCGGTCTTCAACAGCAGTTCCGTAACCCCCCTATGCTGCCCGAGTTGATCGACCAAAACCCCACGCGACCAAGACCGCAGAAGCGTTCTGTCAAACGGCGCCTCCGCCGCTCGTCGCATACCTGTCACTTACGACGTAGGATAAATCCTGCTTGGGATGGGGGCAGCCCGGCCCAACGGCGGTTTTTTTAATAAAGCTATGTCAGCCCCCCCCCCCTCCGCAACCGTCGCGCGCCGACCGCCATCGGCAACGCAGCAGCGAGGAACTGGCCTGGCCGGGCGCTGGCCTGAGGGTAGCGGGGCTGGCGGACAAACCTGCCCGGAGGCGGCTCATTCCGGGTGACCTGTAATGAGTCTGGAAATGGGCACCTCACAAGTGTCGATCGTACGGGACTTTCTGGCAATCCGGGTCTTAGCCGCAATCTCCGAGAAGCCAATCGACATTTGGCAGGCCCTCGAGCACCGCCTAGGCGATGATGTAAACACGTAC
Organism: Sagittula sp. NFXS13; assembly: GCF_040148795.1. Classification (NCBI taxonomy): domain Bacteria; kingdom Pseudomonadati; phylum Pseudomonadota; class Alphaproteobacteria; order Rhodobacterales; family Roseobacteraceae; genus Sagittula; species Sagittula sp. NFXS13. The sequence continues at coordinate 69,930 of NZ_JAGEMH010000010.1, read as the reverse complement.
TTATCGGGCTGTGACGAAGAGGTCGCGCGGGCGCTCTCGGCTGTGGCAGATGGCGGGCAGCTTGGTGTTCATGCCAACCTCGGTTCGGTCTACCAAGCCTCCATGCTCCCCTTTGATGCCGGGCGCGTCCACTGCACGGAAGGGCATCCCGCATGGTTATCCCGAGAGTGGATCATCACGATTTTCGTCTCGCCATGCTCGGTGGCAAGACCGGCCATCATCCGTGCGAAGCTTCCATTTTCGCTCCACCGTTTCCAACGACTATTTAGGGTCTTGTGTGTACCGTATTTTGCAGGCGCGTCGCTCAGCCACAGGAGACCAGAAATGTTCACCGCTCTACTCTCGAACAGTGGCTCACCATGCCCCAAGAAGATCAGTGGGTTCTGGTCCTGGTGGTATTAATACGTCATCGAAAAAGACGATAACTTTCTCTTTGGCTTACAAAGAATGTGCCGCGACAGTAGCACCGATACGCTGTGCGCGGACGTCTCCGACATAGTTTCACGCGTTTGGTGAAAGCGCCTATTTACCATTTCACCCGAACCAATGGCGCGCACTGTCCAAACCTCACGCCCCATGCCGGCATTTGCAAAGCGGGCATTCAAGGATCGGTGGGGACAGCTCGGCGAAGCGTGCCAAATGGAAGCACTGAACGCCTGAAATCGCTAAAGGATCGGTCTACCGGTCCGTGTGCGGCATGTATCCCACGAAGGAACAGACTTTCCAGCGGCCGTCAGCCTTGCGCAGCGAGAAAACCGACTGCCAACCGTAAGGTTCTTCACTGCCGCCCTTCAGGGGCGTGCTGCCGTTGAAAACCTTGTGCAGGATAGCTGTAGTATCATTCTGGAATTCGATACGCTTTACCCTTGCCCCCGCGAACATCGCGTCTCTCAGCCTGTCCGGGTCGGCCCTATCGCGGGTCTCGGCGGACATGCGCAGCCATGTGTCACGGTAGGCCGCAAGATCGGGAAATCCTATGGACCATTCGGCGGGGTCATGACTGTGATGGGCGTCAAAGGCCATAAAGCGCTCAGCGTCGAAATCCTGCGCCACGGCCTTCCAATCGCCAGCGATAAAGGCGTCAATATCGACGCGCATATGGGCCTCCCAGATGGCATGACGCTCACCGTCATCTACGGTGAAAGGGTTTTCAGTGGGTTTCATTGTTAATTCCCTTTTTATCGATTTTTGCCCGTTGCCGGGCGGGGCATGGCGCGGCACTTCGACCGGCAGGTCGCGGAGACCCAAATCCGCATCGCTGTGCTAAACCGTTACACAGCTCTTGGCATCCCAGTCAAAGGGCCCTTAGGATAAGTCCCTCCGGGGAAAGGGGAACCTCGGCCTTCAGCCGATTTGTGCAACAGAGCCGATTGAAGATGAAATGATTGAGAAGATCGAAGACATTCCGAACGACTCCAATATCGCGACGCGGCTTGAAAAAATTTTCGAGCGCATGCAGTACCAGAAGGTCAGGTATAGACCGCAAACCTCCTCATATGCGTGACGGAGAAGAGCGGTGATTGATCTGACATCTTCTGCACCGAACGTCCATGGTGCCACCGCCCATGACGCGCTGCTCGACTGGGGGCCGCAGTCCCAAGTGATCGACAGTCGGTCCCTTATCAACGGTCAGCTCTAGTACAAGGGGCCGAACAATTCGTCGCAGAGCGAGATCTGGGAGTGCACCCCGGGCTCTCGCATATCACCTGACGCGCGACGAATTCTATCACGAGGTCAAAGGGCGCGTGAACCATCGCCGCAACGATGGAGAAGAGGTAATCTAGGCAGGCACCGGCACGTGTGTGTTGTTTCCGGCAGCCTGGCGAGGCACGATTGAGATCACAGCGCCCTTGCGCAACATCTACATGTTGGTCTGAATTGGAGAGAGACTTGAAAGCACCCGCAATGCACAGGCCACTGGACATTACCGAAGCGATGGATTGGGAAAGCATCCGGACCATGATCGAGGGCGAAAGCCATGTTTCTGGCAAGACCCTGCACAACGGTTCCAATTGCCAGAGCGAATGCGGTCTGTGGATCTGTACGCCCGGCAAGTGGGGGTACCATGTGACCCGCGACGAAGTCTGCCACTTTCTGGAAGGCCGCGGCACCTACTCAAACGCTTCTGGAGATGTGATTGAGTCCACGCCAGACACTGCGGGGTTGTTCCCCAGAGGTTGGCAAGGAGCCGGCCCCGTTCATGAGACTGTGAAGAAGGCCTGCACGATCCGATGACCCAGACGACGTCTAAATTCCTTGGCGCAGGAAACCTGCGTACAGCGGCGGCCGCGTTTCTAGGATCAAATGGCTTGGGGAGCGCCCGATTGGAGGCCTTCACCGCCGATGCCTCCACCCGCAGCTACTACCGTGTGGTAGGGCGCGACCTGCTGCTGATGGATGACCAGTTCGACCTGCCGGGCTTTGCCGCCTTCATAATGATTTCGTCGCACCTGAACGGATTGGGGCTGTCGGCACCGAGAGTCTGGCATGCGGAACATGAGGAAGGGCTGGCACTGCTGGAGGATTTCGGCGATGCGACCTATGCGACTTGCCTCGCCCGTGGGCTTGATGAGAAAGCCCTGTATGAGTTGGCGGTTGACGCCCTTCTCAAGCTTCACCACGCCCCAAAGGGTCGGCAGATCGACCGCCCGGCCTACGACATGCAAGTGTATCTTGATGAGTTATCGACTTTCTCGCATTGGTTCGCGCCTGCGGTGGCGCCCGGACTGGACACAGAGGCGTTTGATGTCGCTTTTCGTGCGCTTTGGGAAACTGCGCTCACGCCGGTTGCCGGGCGTCACGAAACGTTGGTTCTGCGGGATTTCCACGTCGACAATCTGATGCTTCTTTCGGATCGGACGGACGCGGCGCGCTGCGGTTTGCTGGACTTTCAGGACGCCTTGCGCGGGCCTTGTGAATACGATCTGCTTTCTCTTTTGCAGGACGCCCGTCGCGACTTGATGCCAGGCTTGGAAGAGCAGCTTCTCGATCAATATTGCGCCGATGCGCCGGAATGGCTGGGACATGACGCCGACATCCGCGCAAGGTATCACCTCTTGGCTGCGCAGCGGCACGCGCGCATTCTCGGCGTCTTCGTGCGCCTGTGTCGTCGCGACGCGAAGCCACGCTACCTCGCGTTTATGCCGCGCGTTCTGAGCCAGTTCCGTACCGCGCTGCACGCGGCTCAGCTCACCGAAATCTCAAGCTTTCTCGATGAAGCGCTGCCCGACTGGGTTCAGGTTGCCGGAACGCTTCACGAGATACTTTCACCCAAAACCGGACCTGCAAATGTCTGACACGCTTTCACCGTCCTTTCTGGCGCCTGCGTTCATTCCGACCGATGGGTCCGTAGCACAGTCACCTGTCCTGCCACGCTGGAAACCGTCGGTCACTATGGCGCGCCGACGGCAGGTCACGTCGAGGACGTGTCTGACCCTGTGAATGTTGCGAAAGCTCTGGTCCAAAATTGGTTGTACATGCCGGACGAAGTTCCTGCACAGCGTGGTGGATGCCATGGAACGCGCCGACATGATTGATATCGCGACTGTGATGCCGTGCGAAACCGGCCAACCCAACGCCAATGCGACTTTGCCAACATCCTGTCCGTGTATTGCTATTAAAGCGCGACGGCCCGCGTTGATGCGGACCAAATCAAGGCATCAATGGAGCCGGGCTTTCTCCACCACCAAAACTATGCGCCGCAGGGTGTGCCGCTACATATCGTCCCTTGTAATTTTCCGCTGATCCTTGGTTTCTGGACAATCCCGGCCTCGCTGGCGGTAGCCAACGGTGTGGTCCTCAAGGGACCTTTGTCCGCAATTTTTGGAGCGTCTGCGCCACCCCGCCGAGGCATTCACCGTCGGACCGGCGACCGCGATGGTCTGAAGCTTGTGCCTATCTAGCCGAAAGCCCAGTGCGATAAAATCACGGGCTTTCTTGATCGTGCGCGCCGCAGTCCTGCGGGTCGCCACCCAAGAGGCCAGGGCGCTTTATGTCACCGGCGTGAATACAAGCGAAGCACTCGAACGCCGTCTCTCCTTGCGCACCAGCGAGGGCGAATGACCATGACCAAGCTTTCGCACCGGTTCGCCGACACCGCGTTCGCGCGCTTCTGCCCCCTTTTCGAGAAGGGCCGGGCATGGCCGTGGCTATGCCATTCGCCTGGATCTACCTTCCTTTCCCGATCGGGCCGGTCACCCGCTCGGCACGAAAGTAGGTCTCTCTTTAGGCCTTTTACGCATCGGGAGGATTGGAAACGTGCGGCGTGTGGTTTCGCTACGATGTGCATTATTCTGCTAAGTGACTAAAATATATAAATATTTCACACCATCCACAAAGCATCACATAAAACTACATAAATAAATTTACATGTGATGTTTTGTGAACTAACCTGCATTTGACACAGGTGCTTAACCGCACGGAGGAGGAGATGTCATGGTCGACGCATTTATCTGCGACGCAGTTCGCACGCCGATTGGACGCTACGGCGGGGCCTTGTCGCAAGTCAGAGCAGATGATCTTTCGGCGATCCCGTTGGCGGCGCTTCAGGACCGCAACCCGAATGTCGACTGGTCGCGCGTTGACGATGTGATCATGGGCTGCGCCAATCAGGCCGGTGAGGACAACCGCAACGTGGCGCGCATGGCTGTGCTGTTGTCCGGGCTTCCGGTCGAAGTCCCTGGAACGACCATCAATCGGCTGTGTGGATCCGGTATGGATGCGATCGGCATGGCCGCACGTGCAATTCGCGCGGGGGATGCGGACATGATGATCGCGGGCGGTATCGAAAGCATGAGCCGCGCGCCCTTCGTGATGGCAAAGGCGACGTCTGCATTTTCCCGCAATGCCGAGATGTACGACACGACAATTGGATGGCGTTTCAAGAACCCCAAGCTCGATAAGGCTCACGGAACGCATTCTATGCCCGAAACCGCCGACAATGTCGCCGCGGATTACGGCATCAGTCGCGCCGATCAGGATGCATTTGCCGCTGCGAGCCAGGCAAGATGGGCTGCGGCGCATGAAAAGGGTCTGTTCGCTGACGAAATCACCCCGGTCACGATCCCTCAGCGCAAGGGTGATCCGGTGATTGTCGATACGGATGAACATTCGCGTCCGGGAACCGACGTCGCAGCGTTGGCCAAACTGAGGGGCGTAAACGGCCCTGACCTGACTGTTACGGCGGGCAATGCCTCTGGTGTGAACGACGGGGCCGGGGCCGTGCTTGTTGCCTCAGAGGCCGCTGCGAAATTGCACGGTTTGACGCCCCGTGCGCGTGTCGTTGCCATGGCTGCCGCCGGTGTCCCACCACGGATCATGGGGATTGGGCCGGAACCTGCGACGCGCAAAGTGCTGGAGCGGGCCGGGCTTTCGCTGGATCAGATGGATGTGATCGAGCTGAACGAAGCTTTTGCAGCGCAGGGCCTTGCGGTGTTGCGTCAGCTTGGCATCCCCGACGATGCCGCACATGTGAACCCAAACGGTGGAGCAATTGCCATGGGTCATCCGTTGGGCATGTCAGGCACCCGTCTTGTGGGCACGGCCATGTACCAGCTGCACCGGACTGGCGGACGCTATGCGCTGTGCACGATGTGTGTTGGTGTCGGGCAGGGCATTGCCATGGTTATAGAACGTATCTGAAACGCGAAAGGAACTGACCGATGTATGCACAAATGGTAGAATCCGAAGGCAACCGTGGTGATCTGACCGCACAGGAGCGCGCGTTTCAGGATCGCATAGACGCAGGCGAGAAGATCGAGCCAAAGGAGTGGATGCCCGAGGGTTACCGCAAGACCTTGATACGCCAGATGGGTCAGCACGCGCACTCTGAAATCGTCGGCCAGTTGCCGGAAGGCAACTGGATCACACGTGCGCCAACGCTGGAGCGCAAGGCAATCCTGCTGGCCAAGGTTCAGGATGAAGCGGGCCACGGGTTGTACCTGTATTCGGCAGCCGAGACATTGGGCGTTACGAGAGATGAGCTGTTTGAGGCCCTGCATTCGGGCAAGATGAAGTATTCCTCGATTTTCAACTACCCAACGCTGACCTGGGCGGACATGGGGGCAGTCGGCTGGTTGGTCGATGGCGCAGCAATCATGAACCAGGTGCCGCTGCAACGCACATCCTATGGGCCGTATTCCCGAGCAATGATCCGTATTTGCAAGGAGGAATCCTTTCACCAGCGGCAGGGCTACGCGATCATGATGAAGATGGCCGCAGGGACGCCTGAGCAAAAGGAGATGGCGCAGGATGCGCTGAACCGCTTCTGGTATCCGGCGCTGATGATGTTTGGCCCCTCGGACAAGGATTCAGTTCACTCCGAACAGTCGATGGCGTGGAAGATCAAGATGAACACCAATGACGAGCTGCGTCAGAAGTTCGTCAACGAAACAGTGCCGCAGGCAGAGCTTCTGGGGCTGACTGTGCCGGACGAGAACCTGACCTTTGATGAGCAAACCGGCGACTACAGCTTCAGCGAACCCGATTGGGCCGAGTTCTTTGAGGTGATCAAAGGCAACGGCCCCTGCAACCGCGAGCGCCTTCAGGCGCGCCGCGATGCCTGGAGCGAAGGCGAATGGTTCCGCGACGGTCTGACCGCCTATGCCGAGAAATCCGCGAAACGCCGCGCCGCTGCCGCGCTGGCGGCCGAATAAGGACGAAAACCATGACCGATACCGCGAAACCTCGCAAGGAATGGCCGCTATGGGAGATCTTTGTGCGGAGCCAGAACGGGCTGAATCACCGTCACGTGGGCAGCCTGCATGCGACCGACGCTGAAATGGCGATCAACAACGCCCGCGATGTCTATACCCGTCGCAAGGAGGGCGTGTCGCTGTGGGTGGTTGAGAGCAAGCACATCACGGCCTCCAGTCCTTCGGCGAAAGGTCCGCTGTTCGATCCCGCCGACGACAAGACGTATCGCCACCCGACATTCTACGACATCCCCGATGAAGCGGGGCATATGTGATGTCTTCACCCTCTGACATGAACACGGGCGACGTCGTTGAGCTTGCCGCGAAAGAGGCCGCCCAGCAGGATGTCCCCGATCATCACGTGACAGATGTCGCGCTGAAGCCCGCGTTTTTCGACTGGCTCTGCCGGATGGGGGACACGACGCTGATCCTCGGACACCGCACGTCTGAATGGTGTGGCCACGGACCTGCGCTGGAAGAAGACATCGCACAGGCGAATATCGCGCTGGACCTGATTGGGCACACGCAAATGTGGCTGGGCCTGGCGGCAGAGGTCGAAGACGAGGGTCGCACCGCCGACACCTTGGCCTATCTGCGCGATGCGATGAAATTCCGCAATCTATTGCTGGTCGAGTTGCCCAAGGGCGACATGGCCGTCACGATCATGCGGCAGTTTCTGTTTGACGCCTGGCACCACGACTATCTTGGGAAGCTGACTGGATCGAGCAGTCCCCGGGTTGCCGAAATTGCGGCCAAGGCCTTGAAAGAGGTGACATACCACTTGGAGCGTTCGTCCGATCTGGTCGTGCGTCTGGGCGATGGCACCGACGCCAGCCGGAGCCGGATGCAGGACGCCTTGGAACTCCTTTGGCCCTACACGGGCGAAATGTTCATCTCCGACGACGTCGACCGTGCCATCGCCGAAGCGGGTATTGCCCCGCTGGTAGAGGGCTTGCACGCCGACTGGACCCAAACAGTCACGGAGATTCTGAAAGAAGCGACGCTGGATCTGCCCTCGGGTACCGCATTTGCACAAAAAGGTGGCCGCACCGGTCGTCATACCGAACATCTCGGCTTCGTTCTGGCAGAGATGCAGTTTCTGCAGCGCGCCTATCCCGGAGCAAGCTGGTGACCACGACACTTCCGTCGGTAGATCAGGTCTGGGATTGGTTGGCAGAGGTGCCGGACCCCGAGATCCCGGTGATTTCGGTCACCGATCTGGGAATCGTGCGTGAGGTTTTCTTTGAGGGCGATACGCTCGTGGTTGCGATCACTCCGACGTATTCGGGGTGCCCGGCCATGGCCGTGATCGATATCGACATTCAGTCACACTTGGCAGCCAAAGGCCTGCGTGCCGTGAGGCTGGACCGTCGACTGTCGCCGTCTTGGACGACCGACTGGATCACTGAGGAAGCGCGGGAGAAATTACGTGACTACGGTATCGCGCCTCCGATTGACGGCACCGCTGGCACCGACGTCATGGCCGCGCGTGCGGCGCGCATGTCAGGCACGCCCAACCTGGTCGTAAGTTGCCCAAGATGTGGATCGGCCGCGACCGAGAAGGTCAGCCAATTCGGGTCGACGCCGTGCAAGGCCGCTTATCGCTGTACTGACTGTCTTGAGCCGTTCGACTACTTCAAATGTATCTGAGGATCTGACCCATGGCCCCACGATTCCATCCGCTTGAAGTCACTGATATTCGCCGGGAAACGCGCGATGCGGTGGTTTTGACGCTGACGCCGACAGCGGAGGCCGCTGCAGCGTTCGATTTTACCCAAGGCCAGTATCTGACCTTCCGCCGCGACTTCGACGGTACCGAATTGCGACGGTCCTATTCCATTTGCGCCGGCAAGGACGAAGGCTGCCTGAAGGTTGGGATCAAACGGGTCGATGGCGGGGCGTTTTCGACGTTTGCCAATCAGGACCTGAAGGTTGGCGATACTCTTGATGCGATGCCGCCGATGGGTAAGTTCTTTGCTCCGATCGATCCGGCTGCTGCGAAAACCTACCTGGGATTTGCGGGCGGCTCCGGGATCACGCCGCTGCTGTCGATCATAAAAACGGTGCTTGGCCGGGAACCTGAGGCGACATTCACCCTTGTCTACGCCAATCGGCAGATCAATTCGATCATGTTTCGCGAAGAGCTCGAAGATCTGAAAAACATCTATCTTGGGCGCTTTTCGGTCATTCACATTCTTGAAAGCGAGGGGCAGGAAATCGACCTGTTCACCGGTCGGGTGGATGCGGAAAAGCTGGACGGTCTGTTCCGCCTGTGGATCGATGCCGAAACAGTCGATACCGCGTTTATCTGTGGCCCCGAGCCGATGATGCTGACCATTGCGGAAAGCCTGCGACAGCATGGGCTGGACGACAGTCAGATCAAGTTCGAGCTGTTTGCGTCGTCACAGCCGGGCCGCACCGCCAAAAGGGCCGCAACACGTCAAGACGCGACGACCGGCAACGTCTGCGATGTCACCGTGACGCTGGATGGCGCAACGCGCAAGTTTCAGATGCCAAAGGACGGAACGGCTGTGCTGGACGCTGCAATCCAGCACCAGATGGATGCGCCGTTTTCCTGCAAGGCCGGTGTATGCTCAACCTGTCGCGCCAAGGTTCTGGAAGGCGAGGTCGAGATGGAAATCAATCACGCGCTTGAGGATTACGAGGTCAAGGCAGGATATGTGCTGTCCTGTCAGTGCATTCCTATTTCAGACAAGGTGGTGCTGACCTATGACGAATGAAGCCGCAGATACCATGAGCATTTCCGACTATCTTGCCCAAGGCGGCAAGTTGTCGTCGCCTGAAAATGTACCGCCGCGATATCGGGCTGAGTTGCTACGCCTGATGTCGTCCTTCGTGGACAGTGAACTTGCCGGGTCTGCCGGGTTTGCCGATGCGATCAACTGGGCGCCGGGCATAAAGGAGCGTATCGCTGCCAGCCGGATTACCTTGGAAAAGGCCGATCACGCCGAACGGGTGCTTGATCTGATGGTGGAATTCGGGACGGACAAGGCGCTGTATAACAGTGCGCATGATTGGGCCGCCCGGATGCCACGGGATGCGGACGTCGAGGCGCGCAGGCAGGGCGGTGACATGCGCCTGTCGGTTTTCCATCATCCGCTGGAAAACTGGAACGACGCGGTGATCCTGAATGTGTTGATGGGGCAGGCCACTGTGACCCAGCTGCGCGAGCTCGAGCAGTGTTCCTATGCACCACTTGCCGAGGTGGCTCGCGATATCATCCCACGAGAGCAGCGCCATATGGAACTTGGCCTCGAAGGGCTTGCGCGCTTGACCGAAGTTGAAAGCCGTCTTCCAGATTTGAGGAAGGCTATCGACTACTGGCAACCCCGCGTGGCTTTGACGTTCGGCCGGGATGGGTCTGACCGGTTCGACCGGCTTTCCGCGATGGGTCTGCGTCGCACGGCAAACGAGGCGTTGCGCACCCAATGGCAAGACGCGCTTGATCGGCAACTTGCGACAGTTGCGCTTTAACCAAATTTCGGAAGGAAACGTGATGTTGGATTCGGCATTCGATCCGCGCCGTCTTGAAAGCTATCTGTGCGGCCGTTGGGTCAGCGGAGAAGGCGATCAGGCAATCGCGCATGCGGCGACTGGTGATACCGTTGCCCGCGTGGGCGGTCAGGGGCTTGATATCGAAGCCGCGCTGGACTGGGGGCGCGACGTTGGCGGCGCGGCTCTGCGCAAGATGACAATCCATGAACGCGCGCTGCTCCTGAAAGAGATCGGCCTGCGATTGATGGAGATGAAGGAAGATTTCTACGTTGAGAACTTCTGGACGGGCGCGACGCGCAAGGATGGCTGGGTCGATATCGACGGGGGCATCGGCACGCTGCTGACATTCGCGTCCAAGGCGCGGCGCGAACTGCCCAATGCCCGCGTCCTGACCGAAGGCGACGTGGAGCCTTTGTCGAAGGACAACACCTTCTCCGCACAGCATATTCTGACGCCGTTGCACGGTGTCGCAATCCACATCAACGCCTTCAACTTCCCGGTTTGGGGGTTGCTTGAAAAGATCGCGCCGACCTTGATCGCCGGGATGCCAACGTTGGTCAAACCCGCGACGCAGACGGCTTATCTGACAGAACTGGTCGTGCGGCGGATTCTTGACATGGGGTTGCTGCCTGACGGTGCGTTGCAGCTGGTTTGCGGGCGGCCTGATGGGCTACTGGACCATGTGACAGGGCAGGACGTGGTGACATTCACCGGATCGGCCGACACCGGGGCCAAACTGCGCACGCATCCGGCAATCATCGCCAATTCGACGCGCTTCACGATGGAAGCAGACAGCCTGAATGCCGCCATACTTGGTACGGACGCCGGGCCGGACACCCCTGAATTCGACCTCTTCGTTAAAGAAGTCGCGCGCGAGATGACTTCCAAGGCGGGTCAGAAATGCACGGCAATTCGGCGGGTCATTGTTCCTAAGGCCTATGAAGAGGCGGTGATAGAGGCACTGTCCAAACGTCTTTCCAGCGTTCCCGTCGGCTTGCCCGATGATGACACGTCACGCATGGGCGCACTGGTGTCGCTGGGTGATCGGGACGGGGTGCGCGACAAGATTGCCGCGCTGCAGGCCGAAGCCGAGATCGCCTTTGGCGATCCCGCCGATGTGCATACGGTTTCGGGGGATGCGGCGAAAGGCGCTTTCCTGAACCCCGTCTTGTTGCGCGCCCATGTTCCGCTGAAGGCTGACGCACCTCACAGCGTCGAAGCCTTTGGACCGGTCGCCACCGTTATGGGCTATGACGGTGCGGAAGAGGCGGTAACGCTTGCGCGGATGGGCAAGGGGTCGCTTGTGTCGTCGCTGTTCACAAACGATCCGGCGGTTGCTGCCGAGGTTGTCACCGGAGTCGCGCCTTTCCATGGGCGTGTGTTGATCGGAAGCCGGGATTCGGCGAAATCGTCCACAGGACACGGCTCTCCCTTGGCACCTTTGGTACACGGTGGACCGGGCCGTGCCGGCGGTGGTGAAGAGATGGGCGGCATGCGTGGCGTGAAACATTTCATGCAGCGGACCGCAGTTCAGGGCCCGCCGGCGCTTTTGTCCGCTGTCACAGGTCAATGGACCGAGGGGGCCCCGACCCGCGCAGACAAGCACCCGTTCAGCAAATCGCTGGCCGATCTGCGCTTGGGCGATCAGGTTGTCACCCAGTCCCGCCAGATCACACTGGAAGATGTGGAGCACTTTGCGCACTTCACCGGGGACACATTCTACGCCCACATGGACAGCGACGCTGCCAAGGCAAATCCCTTCTTTGAGGACCGGGTGGCGCATGGTTATTTGATCCTGTCATTTGCGGCAGGGCTGTTCGTCATGCCCGACCCTGGCCCGGTGCTGGCCAACTACGGGGTCGACAACGTGCGGTTCATGACGCCTGTCTACTTCGGCGACACTTTGCAGGTGCGCCTGACGTGCAAGCATATCAACCCACGCGAAAATGCTGAACACGGAGAGGTCCGTTGGGATTGTCAGGTCACCAATCAGGAGGGGCAGGTCGTGGCACAATATGACGTGCTGACAATGGTCGCCAAAGTCTGGCCCTCTGCGTGAGTGCGTAACCATACCGTGACGAGGTTGCAGGTGCCGTTGACCCGACGGCCTTGCGCCTCGGGGCGCCGGGATGATCGCAGATCTGCTCATTGGACGCGTTTGCTATTTCAGGAGCGACGTTGCCCGGCGGTTGCAGGAGGGTTTCATAGCGCGGTGGTCGGACACATCGTGGCCCTGCGTCCGCCGCCATCTTTGTTCAAAGATGTGATCGTGGCGACAAGCGGCAATGCGGGGCACCGCGTTGCTGACGCTCACGCCAAAGCCAAAGTGGCAATCTGGCGAAGGTACCGATTTGGCCTAAGCGAATGAGGCCGATTTGCCGCGTGAACCAAGTCTCCGTGTTCAGACCTAGCTGAAAGGGAAAACTTTTGGGTATCTTGCTGCGGTGCACTTTCAGCGGATGCCCTTGACGCCCTCGAGCAGGATCGTAGTTGCTATCCGCGCATATTCGTCGCGGCTCACAGTGCCGTCGTCGCGAAACCACATGTAGGCCCAGTTCAGCATCCCGAACAAGGACATGGTCACCGGAGTCAAAAGTGGACGTTCCGGTGTATCAAGGTCAGGATAGATATCCTTGATGACGGCAGCAAACCGTCGCACGATCCTTCGTTCAACCTCGGTGATTTCACGGGTTTGATCCGGATTGAGGGCCAGAGCCGCATTCAGCTGAACTTTGTGATGATCATCCGCGCCGCGGTAGGCATCAAGCACGGTCGCCGAAAGCACTTGCAGACGCTGTTCCGGCGAAAGGCTGTCGTCATGCGCCTCGGCCAATTGCGTATCCAACGCGCTGAGATGCGACATGATAATCGCGAAAATCAACTCACTTTTGGAGGGATAATAGTGGTAGAGCAGCGACTTGGAAACGCCCGCCTCCTTGGCGATCTGGGACATGGACGCTTTTTCCATCCCGGTGTTTGCAAAGACGCGCGCCGCCGTCAGCAGGAGGTTGTTCTGCTTTTCTTCGAAGTCATTTGCACGGGTCCGCGCCATGGGCATTTCCTCTCGCTGCGGCGTGCGCAATAGCGCACGCCGCGGTCTTTCGCCAGTGTGGCTATTTTTCGCGGCTGTCGATGACGCGTGTGGCCTTGCCTTCGGACCGTGCGCAACTGCCGGGGTCGCCAACGTCGATCTTGGTGCTGACGCCCACGACTGACTTGATGTGATGAGCAAGTTCCCGCGCCGACGCCGCGCGGGCATCGCTGTCCGTGTGGCCTTCGCAGGCTTCGACCAGAACAGTCATCACGTCCTTGCGGTCGACAGTGTTCAGGCGGATCTGGAAATGCGGCGCAAGACCATCGCATTTCATCAACTGCTCTTCGATCTGTGTCGGAAAGACGTTGACGCCGCGCAGAATGATCATGTCATCGGAGCGGCCTGTGATCTTTTCAATTCGCCGCATCGACCGTGCAGTTCCCGGCAGAATCCGTGTCAGGTCCCGCGTGCGATAGCGGACCATCGGCAGGCCTTCCTTGGTCAGGGTGGTGAACACCAGCTCGCCCATCTCGCCGTCCGGGAGCACGTTACCGGTCTGCGGATCGATGATTTCGGGATAGAAATGATCCTCCCAGACGTGCAGCCCGTCCTTGGTCTCCACGCATTCGTTGGCGACACCCGGTCCCATGATTTCGGACAGGCCGTATATATCGACCGCGTTCATGCCGAACGCCTCTTCGATCTCTGTCCGCATTGCGTTGGTCCAGGGTTCGGCTCCGAAAATCCCGATCTCCAGAGAGCTTTCACGCGGGTCGATGCCCTGACGACGGAACTCATCAAGGATCGACAGAATGTAAGACGGTGTCACCATCAAGATGCGCGGTTTGAAATCCTGGATCAGCGTGACCTGCCGTTCGGTCATGCCGCCGGAGATCGGTACGACCGTACACCCCAGGCGTTCCGCGCCGTAATGGGCTCCCAGGCCGCCAGTGAACAGCCCGTAACCATAAGCCACGTGGCAAATGTCACCGGCCCGGCCGCCGCTGGCCCGGATTGAGCGGGCCATCACGTCGGCCCAAACGTCGATATCGTTTTTGGTATAGCCGACCACGGTTGGTTTGCCGGTGGTTCCAGACGAGGCGTGAACCCTGCTCAATTGATTTTGCGGTACGGCGAACATGCCAAAGGGGTAGGTATCGCGCAGATCCTGTTTGAGCGTAAACGGAAATTTCGCAAGATCCGCCAGCGACTTGAAGTCGTCAGGGTGGGCGCCAGCAGCATCAAACTGCTTCTTGTAGAAGGGCGAATTGTCGTAGGCATGGCGCAGCGACCATGCCAGCCGCTTTTGTTGCAGCGCGCTGATCTCGTCGCGGCTGGCGATCTCGATCGGGTCCAGGCTGTCAGGACTGGGTGTCAAATCTTTCATGGGGTCCTCCCTCAAGGTTTTGCCCCGCCTCAGGCGGGAAACAGCGTACCCTTCAGCGTGCGAGAATGGCCGCGAAAGGTTGCAATCAGGGTCCCGTCCGCCCGGGTGATTGCGATATCATAGATCCCTGACCGTCCGGTGCGAGACACTTCCTGCGCGGTCGCGGTGAGGGTGTCGCCCAACGAACCGGGCGCAATATAGGTCACGGAGCAGTGTTGGGCGACAGTGACCTGATTGTAGGTGTTGCAGGCAAAGGCAAAGGCACTGTCCGCCAGAGAGAAGATGTAGCCGCCGTGCGCGTTGCCGTGACCGTTGGTCATTTGATCCGTGATCGTCATGGTCAGCACCGCTTCTCCCGGTGCCACGCTGAGCAGCGTGATGCCCAGCCGTTGCGACGCGTTGTCGTTCTCCCAAAGGGCCTTGGCCGATCTGTCTGCGATTTCCTGGGGTGTCACTGTCAGTCTCCGCGGAATTTGGGGGCGCGTTTTTCCAGAAACGCGGTGACGCCTTCGGCATAGTCGGCCGTCTGTCCGGCCGTGCGCTGCGCATCTCTCTCTGCGTCAAGCTGCGTGTCCAAATCGCTTGTCGCAGCGGCCTGGACCAGCATCTTTGTCAGGCCCAACCCAACAGTTGGACCAGCGGCAAGGCGCAGGGCAAGGCTTTGCGCCTCTGCCATCACGTCTTCGTCCGGAATGGCGCGCCAGATCAGGCCCCAATCCATAGCAGTTTGTGCTGTCAGGGGTTCAGCGGTCATCATCAGCGCCTTGGCACGTGGCTCGCCTAGAATGCGTGTCAGTGACCACGACCCACCAGCGTCGGGAATAAGACCGATCTTCGAGAAAGCCTGAATAAATTTCGCGGATTGCGCGGCAAGGACGATATCACAAGCGAGTGCGATATTGGCTCCGGCCCCGGCGGCAACGCCGTTTACGGCACAAATCACCGGCTTGGGCAGGTCGCGCAATAGCCGCAGCGTCGGGTTATAGAATGTTTCGAGCGTATGACCCAGATCGGGGGCAGGGCCGCCTTTGCGCGGATCGCGGTCGCCGAGATCTTGCCCGGCACAGAACCCGCGCCCTTTGCCGGTCAGCAAGACGGCGCGCACGTCTGTATCGTCCCGGGCGCGCTCCAGCCCGGCGCGCAACGCCATATGCATCGCTTCGTTGAATGCGTTCAGCTTGTCGGGTCTGTTCAGAACAAGCGTCAAGACGCCCGAATCGAACGTTTCTAAAACTGCTGTTTTCTCGCTCATGTTCCCCCCGCAGTGGCTCTGTCCATCTCGGCCGAACCCTTCCTCAAATTATTTCTTGCATAAACCGTCCGGTCGGTCAATTATATTGATTGGAGGGAGGGCCTATGACAATTCGTTTCGAAACGCATTCCGAAATGCTGGCCACGGCGATCAAGGCGTTAAGCGCTCGCGATTTCTGGACGCCCTTCTCGGAAGTCCCCAGCGGCAAAATCTATGGCGAAGCAGCCAAGTCGGACGGCCTGGCAGCGTTCGATGCCCTGATTGGACAGCGTTTCCACCTGACAGATCACCCCGCTGAAACCCATATTGGTGCTGAAGCTTCTCCATGGGGGCTGAAACTGGACCTTACCTACCCGGCAGCAACCGTCGAGGCATTGATCGACGCATCCGCGGCGGCGCAAGATGCGCTGGCAGCCGCGCCGATAACCACACGCGTTGCGGTCTGTCTGGAGGCTCTGGTCCGCCTGAACAAGCTCAGTTTCCAGATGGGTCACGCCACGATGCACACAACCGGACAAGCCTTTCCGATGGCGTTTCAGGCCGGCGGCCCGCATGCGCAGGATCGCGGCTTGGAGGCGGTCGCAATGGCCTATTGCGAAATGACGCGCTTTGCCGAAGCTGCGGTTTGGACAAAGCCGCAGGGTAAGCATGATCCGATCGTGATGGAAAAACACTGGACTATTCAGCCGCGCGGCATCGCCCTGACCATTGGCTGTAACACCTTCCCGACCTGGAACTCTTATCCCGGCATTTTTGCAAGTCTTGCGACCGGAAACCCGGTAATCATAAAGCCGCATCCCAAGGCAATTCTGCCGCTTGCTTTGACGGTGCGCGTGTTGCGGGAGGTTCTGGCCGAAGCGGGCCTGCCGCGTGACGCAGTGTTGCTCGCGGTGGATACACCGGGGGCGGAGAAGACGAAGCAGTTGGTTACCCATCCGGATGTCGCAATCATCGACTACACCGGGTCATCGAATTTCGCTGATTGGATCAGGCAGAACACATCCCGCAAACGTGTCTTCACCGAAGAGACCGGGGTCAACTCGGTGGTCATCACCGGCACGGACGATTTTGACGGAATGTGCGCCAATCTGGCATTCTCACTGTCGCTCTACTCAGGGCAGATGTGCACATCACCGCAGAATATCTACATACCCGAAGTCGGCATAGACACCGATATGGGGCGCAAGAGCTTTGACGACGTGACCTCCGGTATCGTTCAGGCAATCGACGCTCTTCTGCAAGATCCACAAACCGCCGCTGGTATCTGCGGAGCGCTTGCAAACCCCGCGACACGCGACCGGATGTCCAGCGTGGCGCACGAGAGCATTGTCCTCAGGCAAAGCACGTCACCGGCCACGAATGTTGTGACACCGCTGATCCTCAAGGGGCGAAAGGATGGCCCTCAAGATGCCGAGTGCTTCGGCCCGGTGTCCTTTGTCATACCCTGCACCAGCGCAGAGGATGCGATCGCTCAGGCGGCCAATATCGCCCGCACCGAAGGCGCGATCACCGCGGCCCTTTACGCGACGGATGACAAATTGATCGCCTTGGCCGGGCAGGCATTTGCACGGGCGGCAGTGAACCTGTCCATCAATCTGACAGGTAAGATCTACGTCAATCAATCCGCTGCATTTTCGGATTTTCACGTCACAGGCGGGAACGCCTCGGGCAATGCCAGCCTGACCGACCCCGCCTTTATCGCCGGGCGGTTCACACGACCGATGAGGCGCTGGCCAAAGCGCTGCTGAATTATCGTTTCCAAGGGAGGAAAGACCATGAAAACCACTATGACACTGACCGGATTGACGCTGGCTTTGCTGGCGTCCACGGCACATGCCGAACTGCGTCTGGGGGCCAGCCTGTCGGCCACCGGACCCGCCGCGTTTCTGGGCGACCCAGAGGCAAAGACGTTGGAAATGCTGGTCGAAGAGCTGAACGCCAACGGCGGCATCAATGGCGAACAAATCGCCCTGACGCTGTACGATGATGGCGGCGACCCGAACAAGGCACGGACCTTTGCGACCCGTCTGATCGAAGATGACGGTGTCGTCGCGATCATCGGTGGGTCGACCACGGGAACGACAATGGCCATCGCCGATCTGGCTGATGGGGAGGGTATCCCTTTCATCTCGCTCGCCGGTGCCGTGTCGATCATCGACCCGGTGCGGGAATTCGTCTTCAAGACGCCGCACACCGACCGGATGGCCTGCGAGAAGATCTTTACCGACATGCAGGCGCAGGGCACCACCGTCATCGGCATGATCTCTGGCACTGACGGCTTCGGCGCCTCGATGCAGGCGCAATGCAAGGATGTCGCAGGCGACTACGACATTACCATCGCTGCGGATGAAACTTATGGCCCCGGCGACGCCGACATGACCCCGCAGCTGACAAACATCGCCAATACCGACGGCATTCAGGCCGTTTTGAACCCGGGTTTCGGTCAAGGGCCGGCGGTGGTGACACGCAACTATGCGCAGCTGGGCATCGATCTGCCGCTGTATCAAAGCCACGGTGTCGCCTCTGACGGGTTCATCGAATTGGCCGGGGCGGATGCGGCCGAAGGTGTGCGCCTGCCGGGGACAGCCCTGCTGATCGCCGACATCCTGCCTGATGACGATCCCCAAAAAGAGGTCGCAACAAAATACAAAGCGGCGTTCGAAGAGCAAACCGGTCAGACAGTTTCCACCTTTGGCGGTTATGCCCATGACGCCTTTGCGCTGATGGTCGATGCAATGACCCGTGCCGGAAGCGACGATCCACAGGACATTCGTGACGCGCTTGAGGCGACGTCGGGGCTCATCGGCACCACGGGCACCTACACGTTCAGCGAAACGGACCACCTTGGTCTGGATCTGAGCGCATTCCGGATGCTGGAAATCGTCGACGGCGGCTGGTCCGCAATCGACTGATCCAAGGCGGGGCGGCTTAACGGTCGTCCCCCCGTTTTCCGATCTTTCGCAATCACCTTCGGGTGAAGGAGGTGTTCATGGACTCCCTGCTCCAGTTCCTGTTTTCGGGTCTGACCGTTGGCGCGGTCTACGCGCTCGTCGCTTTGGGCTTTACCATTATCTACAACGCCTCTGACGTGGTTAATTTTGCGCAGGGCGAGTTTGTCATGCTGGGTGGCATGATCACCGTATTTGCTCATGAGGCGGGAATTCCACTGCCCTTGGCTGCCCTGTTGGCCATCGTGCTGACCGCGGCAATCGGGGTGGCCCTGAACAAGCTGGCGATTGAACCGGCTCGTGGCGCGCCTGTGGTGTCGATCATTATCATCACCATTGGTGCGTCGATCTTTATCCGTGGCGCATCCCAGCTGATTTTTGACAAGCAGTTGCACCGACTGCCCAGCTTTTCCGGCGACGCGCCGATCCGCATTGGCGGCGCGACCATTCTGCCGCAAAGCCTTTGGGTGATTGGCGGTGCGCTGATCGTGTTTGTAGCCTTGTGGCTGTTCTTTACCCGAACGCTGACCGGGAAGGCGGTGCTGGCCACCGCGAACAACCGGCTGGCCGCGCAACTTGTGGGCATCAATACCCGCGCAATCATGACGTTGTCCTTTGCCCTCTCTGCGGCCATCGGCGCGCTGGCCGGCGTGCTGGCGACGCCGATCACTTTGGTCAGCTACGACGTCGGCGTTGCACTCGCGCTCAAGGGGTTTGCTGCGGCCATGCTGGGGGGGATGGGTAACCCGAAGGGCGCATTGGTGGGCGGACTGCTGCTTGGCCTCTTCGAGGCGCTGACGGCGGGCTACCTCAGCTCGCAATACAAAGAGGCGGTGGCCTTCATTGTCATTCTCGCCGTGCTGTTCGCCATGCCACAAGGGCTGTTTGGCGCAAAATCGACGGAAAGGGTTTGACCATGCTGACCTCGAAATGGGTGCAACTGGCGGTTCTGGCGGTTCTGATCGCTGCCCTGCCGTTGCTGTTTCCATCTGGATACTATTATCGCATCGGTGCGCTGATCTTTGTCAACGCACTGGCCGTCACGGGGCTGGTGATCCTTGTGGGGTGGGCCGGTCAGATTTCCCTCGGCCACGCGGGGTTCGCCGGTATCGGAGCATACGCCTGCGCATTGGCGCCCGAGCATCTGGGCCTTCATCCTGTCGTCGCTATCGTACTCGGTATGGTCATCAGCGCGGGTTTGGCCGCCTTGATCGGAAAGCCGATCTTGCGACTGAAAGGGTACTACCTGGGCGTCGCGACCTTGGGGTTTGGCATTCTTGTGACCATGGTGCTTACGAATGAGCGGATCTGGACTGGCGGACCGGATGGCATGTCGGTCGCCAAGCTGGGATTGCGGGAGCTTTTGCGTGATATGGGGGTACGCGTGTCTGGCGGCGTGTTCTGGTACTGGGTATGCGGGATCGTCCTGCTTATCGGGGCGTGGCTTGCGCTCAATTTGTATAACAGCGCCACGGGCCGGGCGCTTCGGGCGCTGCATGGGTCAGAAGTCGCGGCAAGCACCATCGGTATCGACGTGCCGCGGCTGAAGCTTCAGGCCTTTGTCATCTCGGCTGTCTATGCCTCGGTTGCAGGCTCGTTTTTGGCGCTTCAGAACGGGTTTATCACTCCGGATGTCGCGGGTTTCATGCATTCGATCGAGATTGTGACGATGGCCGTTCTGGGCGGCGTCGGGTCGGTTGTGGGCGCGATCCTGGGTGCCGTGATTCTGACGCTTCTGCCTCAGGTGCTGACAGTCTTTGCCGAATACGAACAGCTGGTGCTGGGCGCGGTCATGATCCTTGTCATGATATTCCTGCCGCGGGGTCTGTTGCCGTCCATCGCTGCCCGCCTGAAAAGGAAACCATGATGACCCTGCTACACATAGAAGGTTTGGGCATTAACTTTGGCGGACTAAAGGCCGTCGATAATGTCAGCTTTGCAGCCGCAGCCGGTCAGGTCACCTCGGTCATCGGACCGAACGGGGCGGGAAAAACCACGTTGTTCAACATGATTTCTGGCGTCTACACCCCCGGTTCCGGCCGCGTGGCGCTGGATGGCGATGATGTCACCGGCATTCATCCCAGCCAGCTTGCACGGCGCGGTCTGTCGCGGACCTTCCAGAACCTGCAGATTTTTCAGGATATGAGCGTTCTGGACAATGCTCTTGCAGGGTTTCATCTGTCAGAGCGTGGGTCCGTCTGGGGCGACATGCTGTCTTTGCCGGCCGCACGTCGTCGTGCACGAGACGCCCGTGATGGCGCTATGACCCTGCTGAAACGTGTGCGTCTGGACGATCTCGCGTCCGAGGTGGCCGGCAACCTGTCCTATGGTCAGCTCAAACGGTTGGAGATCGCACGCGCCCTTGGCGTCGGCCCGCGCGTCCTGTTGCTGGACGAACCAGCCGCAGGATGCAACGCGGTTGAAACCGAAGAAATCGACACACTCATTGCCGAGCTCGCGGCGTCGGGCATCGCTGTGCTGCTGGTTGAACATGACATGAAGCTTGTCATGCGCATTTCGCATCACGTGGTGGTTCTGGACCACGGACAGATGATTGCCGAAGGCGATCCTGAATCGGTCAGTCAGAACCCCGAGGTCATCAAAGCCTATCTAGGAACGGAGGCCGTGGACAATGTTGCAGGTTAGTGGACTACGCTCGGCTTATGGCCGGATCGAGGTATTGCACGACATCGACCTGACGGTTGGTGCAGGCGAGATCGTGACCCTTGTCGGGGCCAATGGCGCCGGCAAGACGACGTTGCTGAAATGCCTGTCCGGCACCCAGCCGGTCACCGGCGGCACCGTGCAGTTCGAGGGGGCCGACATCACCGGGGTGGCGGCGCACAAACGTCCCGGTCTTGGCCTCGCACAATCGCCGGAAGGACGGCAGATCTTTACAAGCCTCAGTGTCGCGGAAAACCTGCGACTGGGAGCCTATAATTTCAACGATGCCCGTGTCGCGTCGGATATCGACGAAGCCTATGCGATGTTTCCGATCCTCAAGGAAAAGCGCAATCTGCCGGCGGGGGGCCTGTCAGGCGGGCAGCAGCAGATGCTTGCGATGGCCCGTGCGCTTATGGCGCGGCCCAAGTGCCTTTTGCTGGACGAGCCGTCGATGGGTCTGGCCCCGATCATCGTTCAGCAGATCTTTGACGTGATCGTCAGCCTGAAGGCGCGTGGCGTGACCGTTTTTCTGGTCGAACAGAATGCCTATGGCGCTCTTCGCATCGCCGACCGTGGCTATGTCATGGAGACGGGCCGGATCACGATTGAGGGGCGCGCGGCGGAGCTGCTGGCTGATCCGCGTATCCGCGAGGCCTACCTCGGCGTCTGAAATGACCGAACTGAAAACCGCGATCACCGATGGCATCGCCACACTCAAGGGGGACACTCCACAGGTAGACGGGATCTCGACCGCAGTGCGTCAGGCGCTTTGGCAGGCGGCGGTTGATATGCTTGCTTAGACGATCGCCACGATCCTGTCGTTTCCGAGGCAGTCCTCGGTTTGCCGGCGCCGCACATCGCGCCAGCAAACCAGTTGCCCCACGATGAAGTTGCCACGCACCTTGTGGACGGTATGGCGGCGCAAGGGCAGGGGATTCCAAGCGAAGGGAACGCGGCCCACCGGACAGGGATCGATCTTGTTGAACCCCATGGGTATGGCTTCCCACGTTGGAACGGCAGCCCGATGTCTGCGCGCCACTGAGCGCCCGGCATGTCGAAAAAAGGCCCCGTGACTTCACCAGGGGGCCTTTTTCTTTTCAGGATTTTTTGCGGTCACCCGGCACCATAAGATGCCGGGTCATGACTTTATTTGCGCAAGCTGATCGCCGGGTTCATCGCAAAGTAGTTATGCGGCATGATGTGAACCTGCTTCCATTCCGTCGACATGACAGGCCAATCCTCCATCCGGGGGATGTGATGAAAGCCTGCGGTGAACCAGGTCACGATATCCTTGTTTTGCAAGGCTTCGTCGCCGGAATAGGAGGCAAGCGTCTCGCTGCCGTCTGACTGCATGGCATAGGTGCCGCCAGCGTAGCGCTCATCATCCTTGTAAACCGTGTTCCACACAGAATTTTCGATCCAACGGTTCCGCATGAACGGCGGGTCGTTGGCAAAGTCGAAGGGACCGTAGGCGATGGAACCGTGATGGATCATATACCCCGGCGTGTGACCGAGATAGCTCTCGCGGTTCGGATTTTCGACCATGAAGTACCGCGGTTTCATCGCGGAAATCTGATAGGTCGCCTCGGCCTCTGTCATTGGCATGGTTTCGGCGACTTCCCACATGGAACGCCGGGGGCTATCGTCTGCGACCTCGGCCGGAACGATATCCATCGTCATGAACTTGTTGTCCGGTTGATCGATATCGAAATCTATGCGGAAGTTGAAGTAATGGTCATGGTTCGCAGCCACGAGGTTCGGTGCGATCAATGTCCCGTGCTTGGTGTCGTCGGCAGCGGTGGCATCATTCATCGACGTGGATTCGACGCCTTTCACCGCGTCCAGACCGGTCGCCCCGACCATGATCCGCATCTCGCCGTTCTGTTCAAAGCGGTAATCGATCAGATAGTCATAGTTCCCAACCTCGGAGGCCGTGCGCACCACCAACTCGGTGTGGGGACGCCCCTCGGCGGGAACAAAGTTGTCGGGCGTTTGGGCGAAGACCTCGAAGTGACGCCAGGCCGGATCACCGGTGGAGCGTTCGAAAATGCAAATGGCATCCGGAATCTCCATCGCCTGACCGGCATCGTCATTGACGACCGCAGGCATGAAGGTCGCGTATTCCGGGCAGTCGATGCCAGGGGTCAGCGGCGTCAGGAACAGGCCAAAGCCATATTCACCGCTGTCCATATAGGTGCGCCAGTACCAGTTGTCGTCTGGATCCATGTAGGGAACGAAAACTTCGGACAGGTGCGTCTGGTAGATGATCTTGCGCCACGTATCCTGATCGTCGACCCGGATATCGGATATGACCAGACCGGGGCGCTTGTCGATGCGGGTGCGGAACTTCCAGATATCCCAGGAGATCTCGCTGCCGTCGATGGTAAAGTTCGGATCGCCGGGCTGGCTGAGTTTCGCCGGATTGGTTTCTGCGCGCAGCGGCGTCCGCTCTGCGATCTCTTCTTCGGTATAGCCCCAAGGGTCGCTCGGCGTCGCCACGACGCCAGTGTCAACCACATCGGTAATCGTCGTGGTGTTCAGATCATAGGTGGCGCTAAGCCCCTCGATCGGTTTTGCATAGAAATTCGAACCCGACGGCACGACGTAACAGGGGACCTTCATCAGCCGGTTGCCTTCATATTCCGGCGTCAGAAAGTTGCCGGCAGTCAGCGGCAGGCAGAACACCTGATCCGGTGTCAGATCGCGTTTGGCGAGCGCTTCGACCATCCGGTCGTCGGTCAGGGCTGCTTCCAATGCACCGAGAAATTCGGTCAGCAATATCATTGGTTGACCGTTTGCATCGATCAGGCCGCTTTCTTCGACCTCCCCGCTGGTCAGGTTGACGATCGCCGATCCGAACCCGTCCTGTGATGTATATTGAGCGAGGGCCTTGCGATCGATCTGGGTTTCTCCATCCCAGGCCAGCATCTCTGCTTTGGGCGGTTCCTTCAGTTCAACCAGCGGAAAAAGGGTCCCGTCAGTAACGATGCCAGCGTCGCGCAGGATGGTGTTGACCTGTGCGTATTCGTCGGCTGTCAGACCATCGAGCGGGTAACTTTGCGCAAATGCGGGACCGGCGGCGAGGGCCAGACACGCAGCTGTCAGAGTATGCTTCATTGTTCACTCCATGTTGGATTTATTCGTTGACCGGTCGGTCGATTTAACCGGTGGAGTTACCTTAAACGGAATTCGCGTGGGTCATTTGACATTTCCGGCAATTTGGACTGTCAGGCCTGGAGGCGTATGGCTTCCGGTGACATGCCGAACCATCGCCGTGCAGCACGGGTAAATGCGGAGTGCTCGGAATATCCCAGCCGCCAGGCGATCTCTGCCAAGGGCAGGTTGGTCTTCTGCAGCAGCAGGGTTGAGGTCTCAGCCCGGCATTTGTCGACGACGCGGCGATAACTCGTCCCTTCTGATTGCAATTGAAGCCGCAATGACCGGTCCGAAAGTTTCAATTCCGTTGCAATATCAGCCTGATCAAGAGGTTCGCGGCCCAAACGCGATAGGATTTCGGTCCGGCATCTGTCTGCTGTACTTTGGTTGGCGCGAAGACCGCGCAACGCGTCAGAGAGCGACGTTTCCATATCACCAGAGATTTGACCGTTTTGCGCAACGTCAGGTTCGGCGCGCCTGTCCAAGGCGGACAATGGCAAAAACATCGTATTGCAGATCTCGTTCGACGCCACAGAGCAGCCAAGCTGCCGCTTCAGTCTTTCTCCAGCCGCATCGGGGGCATGTTCGAACCTCAAGTCCATTATGCTGGCAACGTCCGGTAGATAATGGCGGACGATGCCGAAAATCAGACCCATGGTAAGTTCTGCGTCTGCTTGGCGCGGCCATATGTTGGGATCGAGAACGCGGTAAGTCACCTCTACCACGGATCCTTGCGGCACAACCGACAACAGCGCGCCGCTTTGGATCAAGGGGAAGACACGTTGCAAGGCCATCAAGGAATCGCCCAGCGTCGGAGCCGCAAGAATGGCCTGGCCTGCGGGCCCAAGATTTGCCAAATCGTACTGCGCACCGACGTTCCAAAAGAGGCTTCCATCCAGCGTCATCGACCGGGCGCGTTGCAATACCGATACGAAGTCGGTTAGCCGAACCATTCCAATGTCGGCCATCGACCCTACGTCAGCGTCGGGGATGACGTCGGAAAATTCCTTGAACGGCGAATCAATGATCCAGTCCACTGCCATGCAACCTCCCGCTTTTGTTCGGCAAACTGTCGAAGCGGTCCTTCTGGTTTCGCAATCACACTGACCTTAGGCGTTCAGGCGCGTTCAGCAAACAGAGCATTGCGGCCCGGACAGGTGCTTTGGTGCGTTGCGAAAATTCAGGCGGAGCTTAAGCACTGATGCCGCTTTATATTGCATCCCCGGTTCTTTAAGCTGAACCAGATTTCTAGCCCGGTCGATGACATGGTCTTACTTGATCGTATCGACAGTGCTGTTCGTCGGCATGTCGGTCTCGATGGCTGTATCGCAAAGTAATCGCGCAATACCACCTGCAGACTGCTATAACTGGGCGACGCTTTTGAGAGTAATTCCCGGAAAGTGGGCGTGCTGTCGTGTCGATGATCTGGCACAGGAAAAATCCAGAAGCCGTTGATGCGAAAAATGCGCGATGAAGCCCCTCGGCTTGGTGCCTGGAACGTCTTTTCAGTCGCCGCCTTGAAGTTAGAGAATTGGCTTGCAGACCTCTGCGCAGCCGGGCTCCAGCGCCGTACCAGACTTGAGCGGTCCCGCGAACTGGGTCAGTGCCAGCCCGACGGCGTCTGCGGACCCTTGGCATATATGTCGTGCCACATCGTTTCCGCCTGCATAAGTTGTATTCTTCAGAGTGTTTCGGAGAGAACAGTGGCAAAGATCAGCGACCGATGCGCCGATCCACCCTTCCCCGCCCATTGTGTTGAAAAACTCCGCGAACCGGGATTTGTACCGAATGCTTGGAACTCTGTTCAATGAAATGGCAGGTCGGGAAACACTGTTTTGTACTGATCTTTTTGGACGACGAATATCCTACAAGTTCGTCGACAGCTTCCATAGCGTAGAATTTTCAACAAAAACCTGCCGTCATTTCGGTGTTAATCGTCATACTGCGGCGCGCGTCTGGGCTCGCTTCTGGATGCAAGCAGCCGCTAAGCTTCAGGCATTCCAACGAAGTGCCGTCCCCGATTTCAACAGTCCGTTCGGGGAGGGCACTTCGTTGGAAAAAGGCGCTCAGTGACCCATCAAACGCTCCATCGCGCCCGGCTTGTCATGGATCGCCAGCTTGTCCACCAAGCTCTCGGACGCGCGGTTCATGCCGATCACCTCGACATGCGCGCCTAATCTGCGGAACTTCAGGATTACCGTATCCAGCGCCTGCACCGAGCTGATGTCCCAGATATGCGCGCGGCTGACGTCAATGATGACGCATTCGGGCACCTCCACAAAGTCAAAGGCACCGGCGAAATCCTCGGCAGAGCCATAAAAGAGCTGTCCCTCGATCATATAGGTTCGGGCATGGCCACCCTCGGACAGCGAAGATGAGATCTGGAACAATTGTGCGATCTTCGCCGCAAAGAAGATTCCCGACAACAGCACCCCGGCCAGAACCCCAATGGCAAGGTTGTGTGTCCACACCACCACCCCGACCGTCGTGATCATGACGATAGAGGACGACAGCGGATGCACCCTCAGAGCGCCCAGTGACGACCAGGAGAAAGTGCCGATCGACACCATGAGCATGATCGACACCAGTGCCGGCATCGGGATCCGGGCGACCAGATCGCCCAGCCCCACCACGAGCACGAGAAGGAATACTCCGGCGGTGAAGGCCGACAGTCGGCCCCTGCCTCCGGATTTCACGTTGATGATGGACTGGCCGATCATTGCGCAGCCTGCCATCCCGCCAATGAACCCCGTCGCGGTGTTGGCAAGCCCCTGCCCAATGCACTCTTGGTCCCGGTCCGAGCGGGTGTCCGTCAGCTCGTCCACGATGTTCTGCGTCATGAGGCTTTCCAGAAGCCCCACCACGGCAACCGCTATGGAGTACGGCAGGATGATGATCAGCGTTTCGAGCGTCAGGGGGATGTCAGGGATAAGGAAGACTGGCAGCGTATCCGGCAGCGCGCCCATGTCCCCCACTGTGCGCACGTCCCAGCCCATGGCCACGACAAGCGCGGTCAGCACGACGATGGCAACCAGCGGCGACGGCACGACACGCGTGACGCGGGGCAGCAGGTAGATGATGGCAAGGCCTGCGGCGACCAGCGCATAAGTGAGCCAGGTGACTCCATCATTCGCCAGGTTAAGCTCAGGCAGCTGGGCGAGGAAGATGAGGATGGCCAGGCCGTTGACGAAGCCGGTCATCACGGACTTCGACACGTAGCGCATGAAGCGCCCCAGCTTGAGCAGCCCGGCGCCGATCTGCAGCAGGCCTGCCAGCACGGTGGCGGCCAGCAGGTATTCGAGCCCGTGTTCGCGCACCAGCGTTACCATGAGTACGGCCGTTGCGGCGGTTGCCGCCGAAATCATGCCGGGCCTGCCCCCGGTGAAGGCGATAAGCACCGCGATGGAGAACGAGGCGTAGAGACCCACCTTGGGATCGACGCCTGCGATGATGGAAAAGGCAATCGCCTCGGGGATCAGCGCCAGTGCGACGACGATACCCGCGAGCAGGTCGCCGCGAATGTTGCCGAACCATTGCCGGCGATAGTCAGAGATATAGAACATGTGAAGAATCCAAGACCCTGTGTCGGGCTGTCCTTCTCGGGACAAACCGGCAGTACATACTGTTGAGGGTCTACAGGGTTATCCGGCGGATCAGCGGCCGGAAGAGCCACCCGGGCTTTCACCGGGTCCTTACGCTATGGGTGCCTAACTACCTGAACGCGTCAGAAGTTCAAGTGCCCGGGGTGAGGGGCTTCCCGGCATCGCAGCCAAGCCGTAGCGTGAGGGGACTGCTTGTCACAAACCCTCCGCGAGATCCGCGAAAAACGCATAAGAGTGGCCGGCACGTGTACAGGGCGGATTGTGCTGAAAAATTTGGGCGGGCTCAAAACGGCCTAAATTTTCAGAACGCTTGTTTTCAACAGCGGGGATAGCGCCGCGTTGAAGAGGCGAATCCAACTTCCGGCAGAACAATATTCTGGTCCAGGGCCTGCCGACGCGGATCGAAGGTGTTTCGCCACTGAGACGGCGGAAAGAGTGGATTCGCTGCAGGTGCGAACCACGATGCAACCCGTCGCGTAAGCGGACATTCCCGGACCTTACTTGAAGCATGTTGTAGTCTGCGGAACCAAAGCGCCAATCAGCCAAAAAAAGGCGCTCAATGAGCCAAGCGCCTTATTCGGCGCGACGATCACTTCCGGGGTAGGGGATGTGGATGCCAGCGGCCTTTCCGGCGGATACTGCCCGGACTTTGGTCTTCGGCATCAATAGATTTGCGTGCCGCGCTCGCCGTTCTCGACGCTCCAGCCGCGATACATGCCTTCGCAGTTGAACGGCGCAGCAAAGCTGCCGTCTGCTGCCACCGCGATCAGCCCACCGGAGCCACCGATGGCCGTTAGATCGTCGTGGACCACTCCGTCGGCCGCGTCGACAAGAGAGGCCGACGCCAACCGTACCCGGGCTTCAATCTCGTGCGCGACAGCCAGCCGCAGGAAAGCTTCGCCGTCGCCTGTGGCCGAGACGGCGCAGCTGCGGTTGTCGGCGAAGGTACCCGCGCCGATGACCGGGGTGTCGCCCACGCGGCCGGTGCGCTTGGCAGTCATGCCGCCAGTCGAAGTGGCGGCCGCCAGCGCGCCGCGCCGGTCGCGCGCAACGGCACCCACCGTTCCGTGCCGGCGACTGGGATCGTCGTCCAGCCTTCCCGCGCGCTCCATTTCGAGCGTTTCCTGCAAGCTGTTCCAGCGCGCTTGGGTGAAAAAGTACGTGTCCTCCTCGAAAGGCAGCCCGGCCTCGGTGGCCACGGCCTGCGCGCCTTCACCTATCATCAGCACGTGTTCGGTCCGCTGCATCACCGCGCGGGCGACACGGATCGGGTTGCGCGGGCCGCAGATTCCGGCGACTGCGCCCGCGATCCTGTCGCGCCCGTCCATGATCGCGGCATCCATCTCGTGCCGTCCATCGCGGGTGAAGACAGCGCCGCGCCCCGCGTTGAACAAAGATTCATCTTCGAGCGCGCAGACCGCCGACTCGACCGCGTCCAGCGCGTTGCCATCGGCGGCCAGCACGGCCTCGCCGGCGGCCAGGGCCCTGTCGAGAGCCGCATGATAGCGCGCCTCGGCTTCGGGTTGCATCGCATCCCGGGGCAGCACGCCGGCGCCACCATGGATCACGAGAGTATAGCCACCAGTCACGTTGCACCTCATTCAAAAATTCGAGTATAGACCACCCTTCGTCTCAATGGGCTGCTGAAACAAGTGGCAGTCTGTAACGCAAAGTCAAATCTTGTGACTATGGGGTGTTGCGTACACGAAATGTTGGTAAGCTGACCCACAATATCTGGGGCAACGCCCACCAGTCAGGACAAATTGATGAACATGTCGGCAAAGGTTACCAAAGGTGCTCTCGAAACCGGCCAGCCGCCGCGGCGCGCCCACGGCGCGCTTGTCGCCATCGGCGGGGCAGAGGACAAGACCAACGAGATCGGAATTCTGCGACACGTGCTCGCGCTGGCGAATACGCCAGATCCGGTGGTGGGCGTGATTACCACTGCCAGCAGAATTCCCGACGACGTATTCGCCGCCTACGACGCTGCCTTCAACGCCATCGGGGCGTCCGATGTCCTTGACGTGCGTGTGCGTGACCGCGGTTGCGCAAATGCTCCGAACGTCATCGAGATGATCGAGAGGCTGGATGTCCTGTTCATCTCGGGAGGCGACCAGATGCGACTGACGCATGTCTTCGGCGGCTCGGTATTGCTCGACGCGATCAGGACGCGACACGAGGCGGGGATGGTAATCGCCGGAACCAGTGCGGGCGCGGCCTGTCAGTCGTCAACCATGGTGTATGGCGGCGCGGCCGGCGATGCCTTGCGCAAGGGAGCCGTCAAGATGTCGGCCGGCTTTGGGTTCGTGGATGGCGTCATCATTGACACACACTTTCTGGAACGGGGGAGGTTTTCACGCCTGATGGAGGTTGGCGCAACCAACCCAGAGTACCTCGGCGTCGGCCTCGGAGAGGACGCGGCCGTGCACTTTGACGGCAATATGATCCGGGTCTTTGGCTCGGGTCACGTTATCCTGGTTGACAGTTCGGACATTAGCGGGTCGAATGTTTATGATCTCGCCGAAGGACAAGCCGTCGCCGTTTCCGGCGTGAAAATGCATGCCCTGGTAGACAGTTATGGTTTTTGTCTACGTGACCGGCGGGTCCTCGGGCCAGATGAGCTCGAGGCACAAGGCCTGGAGCATAGGATTGCATATACTTGAACATCGCGCGCTGCGCGGCCCGAACTATTTCAGCCGCTACCAAGCGATCTACATGCGGCTCGACATCGACGATCTGGAGGATCGCCCGAGCGATAAGGTGCCCGGGATCGTGGAAGCCCTAAGGGCGCTGATACCCACCATCTACGATCATCGCTGCTCGGTCGGCGAGCCCGGAGGCTTTTTGGAGCGTGTGGCCCACGGAACATATGCCGGGCACATGGTCGAACACATCGCCATCGAGCTGCAGAACCTCGTCGGCTTCAATGTCGGGTATGGCAAGACCGTCGACAGCTACGACCGCGGCGTCTACCACGTCGTCTATCGCTACCGCGACGAGGCAACCGGAATTGCGGCCGGAGAGGCAGCCGTCGAGATCGTGCGCGGGCTGTATGACAGCCAGCCTGTCGACCTGCAGCCGCATATCGACCACCTCAAGGAAGTGCGCGACGCCAATGCGCTGGGTCCGTCGACGGGCTCAATCGTGAATGCAGCCAAGGCGCGCAACATCCCGTGGCACAACCTGACCCAAGGCACCAGCTACACCCAGTTGGGACATGGCAAGAAGCAGCGCCGTTTTCAGGCCACGGTCACGGATGCGTCGGGGATCATCGGGCACTCGATCGCCGATGACAAGGACTGGACCAAGCAGATCCTGGCAGATGCGGGGGTGCCGGTGCCACGGGGCCAGACTTGCTATTCCTTCGAAGAAGCAAAGGCCGCAGCCGAATGGATCGGCTGGCCGGTGGTGACAAAGCCGCTGTCTGGCAACCACGGCCGCGGCGTGACAACCGATATCGCCTCGGTTGAGGATCTGCGCTCGGGCTATGACGCTGCGGTTGCGCGAGCCCGCGACGAATACGCCGGCGTGATCGTCGAAAGCTACATCAACGGTGAGGATCACCGCATGCTGGTTATCGGTGGCAAGCTGGTCGCAGCGGCGCGACGCCGACCCGCCCACGTGACGGGCGACGGTACGCAAACGATACAGCAACTGATCGACATCGAGAACACCGACCCCCGGCGCGGTGTCGGACACGAGAACCTTCTGACGCAGATCGACGTCGACGACCAGACCCTGCGCATGCTGGATCAGGCGGGGCTGACACTTGACACCGTGCTGCCCGAGGGAGAGATCGCTTTTCTGAAATCGACCGCCAACATCTCGACCGGGGGCACCGCCGCCGACCTGACTGACGAGGTCCACCCCGAGGTCAAGTTCGCGATGGAGCGGATCGGAAGGTTGGTCGGGCTGGATGTCATCGGCATCGACCTGCTGTGCCAGAACGTATCAATCCCGCTGGACCAACAGCCTGCGGGCGTGGTCGAAGTCAATGCCGGACCGGGTTTCCGGATGCATATGGCGCCGACCCACGGCACGCCCCGCCCAGTCGGCGAGCACATCGTCGACATGCTGTTCCCCGATCCGACCGACGACGGGCGCATTCCGATCACGGCGATCACCGGCACCAATGGGAAGACCACGACGACGCGTCTGACCGCGCATATCCTGCGTCAGGCAGGTTGGTCGGTGGGTATGGGCTGTACCGGCACGGTCGAGATCGACAACAACGTCATCCTTCGCGGCGATTACTCGGGACCGGCGGCGGCGCAAGCTGTGCTGCGCGAACCCACTGTGGAACACGCCGTGCTTGAAGTCGCACGCGGCGGCATCATGCGCCGCGGCCTCGGTTTCGACGAGGCTGATGTGGGGGTGCTGTTGAACATTGCGTCCGACCACCTTGGCGAGCGAGGTATCCATACACTCGACGAGCTTGCGCGCTGCAAGACCGTCGTGGTGGACGCGGTCAAGCGGAAGGACGAGGGCGGCTATTGCGTGCTGAACGCCGACGACCCGCTGGTGATGGATCAGGGCACCTACTGGGCGCGCGGCGAGATCATATATTTCACCATGGACCCGGACAATCCTGCGCTGATAGACCATCTGGCTGAACTGGGCATGGTCCTGACTGTGAAGCAGGGCAAGATCGTGCTGCTGCGCGGCAAGGTCACCGTCGACATCGTCGAGGTCAACGACGTCCCCATTGCCTTTGAGGGGCACGCACCATTCAACGTGCAGAATGCGATGGCGGCGGCGGGCGCAGCCCTGGCACATGGGATCGAGCTTGATAATATCCGCGCCGGACTGCTGACCTTCCATCCGACGCCGGCACAGATGCCCGGCCGGACAAACTATTTCGAGGCCGACGGCGTGCGCTGTCTAATCGACTATGGCCACAACGTACCCGCGCTTGTGGCGCTGGAACCTCTGGTCCGGGGCCTGGGTACGCAGCGCAGGATCTCCGTCTCTACCGCGCCGGGCAACCGCCGCGACGAGGACCTGCAAGCACTGGGCGCGCAACTCGCGAAGATGTGCGACACTGTCATCGTCTACGAGACCGACGCGCGCGGCCGCGAAGAAGGCGAGGTGGCTCGACTGATCCGCGACGGCGCGGTATCCCAGGGCGGGGCCGACCGGGTCGAGATCATCATGGACGAGGCCGCAGCCGTCGATCGCGCAATGGACTCCGCCGAGCCCGGTGATTTCCTGCTGCTTTTGGTCGACGATATCGCGGGCACCACTGATCGGCTGAAGGGGCGCAGCTTTGCCACCCAGGCCGAGCTGGCGCAGACCTGAAACGGGCCCCGGTCCCTGGCCCGTGCGCGGTTCAGGGCGGGCCCAACCCCCACTTGCGCCGCGCGGCCCGTAGTCTCAAGCGCCCGTCCGGCCCATCCACGCACCGACGTCTCGGGAGGGCGCAAACATGACCAAACACGTATTCGTCATTGGACTCAACGATCTGAATGCCGAACGGCTGAAACGCCTTCGCGGCGTCGAGGATGTGAAATTCCATCCGCTGCTGAGCCCGGCCCAGGTTTCAGAAACCCAGGATTTCGACATTCCCGCGATGTTGGCCGAGGCCGAGGCAACGCTTGACGCGCATGACGGATCGATCAATGCGATCGTCGGGTACATCGACTTTCCCGTTTCGACCATGCTGCCGATCCTTTGTAAGAAATACGGCACGCCGCAGGCATCGCTGGAAAGCCTGCTGAAATGCGAGCACAAGTACTGGTCGCGTAGCGTGATGCGCGAGGCGATCCCCGACCACATCCCGAAATTCACTGCCTTCGACCCGTTCGACGAGACCGCGCTGTCAAAGATCGGCGAAGCCGACCTGCGCTTTCCGTTTTTTGTCAAACCGATCAAGTCGTCGGGTTCGCGGTTGGGCTTTCGCATCGACAGCCCCGAGGATTTCGACTTTGCCACCGAAAAGCTGCGCGCCGAGATCCGTTCAATCGGCGAGCCGTTCGACCATGTCCTGAGCCAGGCCGAGATGCCCGACGACATCCGCGCGGTCGAGGGGCACTACTGCATGGCCGAACAGGTCATCGGTGGCCGACAATGCACTGTCGAAGGCTACGTGCATGATGGCGACGTCGTGCCGTACGGCACGGTGGATTCGATCCGCTACCCGCAGGTTCTGAGCTTTTACTACTACCTGTACCCGTCGCAGCTCCCGCCCAAGGTGCAGGAAAAGATGTGGGAGATTACGCGCACGATCATGGCGCATATCGGCTATGACAATGCGGGCTTCAACATCGAGTATTACTGGGACGAGGTCCAGGACAAGATCTGGCTGCTTGAAATCAATACCCGCATTGCGCAGTCGCATTGCGACCTGTTCGAGATGGTCGACGGTGTCAGCCACCAGCAGGTGACCGTCGATCTGGGCCTGGGTCGCAAGCCGGACCTGCCCCATCGCGAGGGGCCGCAGAACGTGGCCGCAGAATTCTTCTACCGCGTGTTCTTCCGCGACGCGACAATCGCACGCACGCCCTCGCGAGCCGAGATCGAGGTCGCCGCCGAACAGGTAGAAGGAACGCGTATCAGCTCATACGTGTCGAAGGGGATGCAACTGTCCGAATTGCCCGAACAGGACGCCTACAGCTTTGCCGTCGCCTCGGTTTGGATGGGGGCGACCAAGCAGTCGAAGCTGCTGTGGAACTACGAGCAGGTGATGAAACGCCTGAATTACGAATTCACGGATATCGTCGAATAGCGCCGAATGGACTTCGTGTCCGAAACCGCCGATACGCCCCTTTGGCCCCTGCGATAATAGGCAAGCGAGCAAATGAAGATTGATACCGACCTTCCATGCGTGGTGCGCGAGATCGAGCATCTGGAGATTCCGATGCCCGACGGAACGCTGCTGGCCGCGCGCGTCTGGCTGCCCGAGAGTGCGGAGGGCTCCCCCGTTCCGGCGATCCTTGAATACATACCTTACCGCAAGAACGACAAGACGCTGGAACGGGATCACGCGCGCGCGCCGTGGATCGCGGCACAGGGCTATGCCTATGTCAGGCTGGACATTCGTGGCAGTGGCGAATCCGAAGGCGTGATGACCGATGAATACACATCGGTCGAGCTTCAGGACGGCTGCGATGCCATCGCCTGGATCGCAGAGCAGGGTTGGTGCGATGGCGGCGTCGGCATTGTCGGCATTTCCTGGGGTGGCTTCAACGGGCTGCAACT
The DNA here is from genome assembly GCF_040148795.1 of Sagittula sp. NFXS13. Taxonomy (NCBI): domain Bacteria; kingdom Pseudomonadati; phylum Pseudomonadota; class Alphaproteobacteria; order Rhodobacterales; family Roseobacteraceae; genus Sagittula; species Sagittula sp. NFXS13. Next base: position 34,482 of record NZ_JAGEMH010000010.1, on the reverse strand, counting down.
GGCCGCCTTGCAGCCGCCGGCGCTCAAGGCGGTGGTGACGATCTGTTCGACCGATGACCGTTACGCCGACGATATCCACTATATGGGCGGTGCGCTGTTAGTCGATCACCTGTCCTGGTCGTCGGTGATGTTCGGGATCAATACGCTGCCGCCTGACCCAGCTCATGTGGGCGAGCGCTGGCGCGAGATGTGGCACCAACGGCTGGACGAGTCGGGGCTGTGGCTGGACGAATGGCTGCGCCACCAAACGCGCGATGCGTTCTGGAAGCACGGCTCGGTCTGCGAGGATATCGGCGCGATCAAGATCCCGGTCTACGCGGTGTCGGGCTGGGCTGACGGGTATTGCCGCGCCGTGTTCCGGCTGGTCGAGACACTTCAGGCGCCTGTCAAGGGCATCGTCGGGCCGTGGTCCCACAAATATCCGCACCTGGGCGAACCCGGACCTGCCATCGACTGGCTCACCGAGGAAACCCGCTGGTGGGATCATTGGTTGAAGGGTGTCGATACCGGCATCATGGACGAGGACCCTTTGCGCCTGTTTCTTCAGGATCACGCCGAGCCACATGGCCATTACGCGCAGCGCGACGGGCATTGGATCACGGAACCGGCCTGGCCTTCGCCAAACATCGACCGCCAAGTTTTCTCGCTGGGCACTGATGGACGGTTGGGCGGCGATGCGGGGCAGGATGATCGGTTGCATATCAGCTCGCCGCTTTGGGTCGGGTCGCATGCGGGCAAGTGGTGTTCATACGCCAAGCGTGGCGATCAGCCGGGCGACCAGCGGCGCGAGGATGCAGGCAGCCTGGTGTTCGAGACAGCTCCGCTGACCGAAAACACGCATATGGCCGGTGACGCGACCGTGACGCTGACCTTTCAGGTGGACCGTCCCGTGGCGCAAGTCGCAGCTCGCTTGATGGACGTGGCTCCGGACGGTGCGGCCACGCGCGTCAGCTACGGCGTGCTGAACCTGACCCACCGCGACAGTCACGAGACGCCCGAAGCGCTGGTCCCCGGCGAGACCTACACCGCCGAGGTCGAGATGAAGCACGTCGCGCAGACTTTCCGCGCCGGGCATCGCATCCGCCTGAGCTTGTCCAGTTGCTATTTTCCAATCATCTGGCCCGCCCCGGAACCGGTGAGGCTGACTCTGATCCCGGCGCGCTGTGCACTGACACTGCCGATGCGCTCCGGTGATCTGACGGTGCCCGACCGTTTCGACCCGCCCCGGTCAGCGGAACCGCTGGAGGTCGATTACGATGTCGAGCCGCATTCCGGTTGGAGCGTCACCGAGGATCGCAACACCGGCCGCGTGGTCATCGAAACATTCGATCATGAGGGCGCCGCCCGCATCACGCTGCACGACCTGTTCCACTCGGCCGACGTGCGCGAACGCTACTCCGTACTGCCGCACGACCCATTGTCGGCTGAGGGGCAAGTGGTCTGGGTGCATGAGATGTCGCGTGGCGACTGGTCGATTAAGTCGGTGACGGAAACAACACTGACCAGCGACCGCGAGGCTTTCCACATCGTCGCGCGCCTGCGTGCTTGGGAAGGGGAGACACTGGTTCGCGACTTAGAGTGGACGCGGTCGATCCCCCGCCACCTTGTCTGAAGGGCGGCTTGGCCGTGCATCTAGGGCGGGCGGTCAAGCGAAAGGATCCTGACGTCTTGTCTCGGTGCGAACTCTCGCACGTCAATCGATGTTTGGTCGGACCTACGGCGTGACAGTCAACTGGTAAGACCTGCAACCAAATGGCAAGCGTTACGTTTACACGTTGGCTTTCTTCCTCCGTTCCGATCGGCTTCGACCTGCAACAAGAAGCCCGACGCAAAGCGGTAGTGGCCGTACAATGTTAAGGCCCGGGCGGTGTGTTCGCCCGAGCCTCTAGGCTCACAACCTGTAATTGCAATATGTCAATGGCGCGCGACGTCGTTCTCAGAAAAAGGTCTTTCAGAGAAACAGGGTTTCAAATGATCCAGCAAGGCGTCCAAGAGAATTGAAGGCGAGCTTATCCCGGCCGTTTCTGGGAAGCGGGAGCCTTTGCGCTCATTTCAACCATTTCCCAACAAAGCGGACGCAAAGACGGTTAAAGCCATGGTCACGGAAAAGCGGCTCACAATCAGCCTCGGCAACGATCACCGGGCAGATCAACGCCGAAATGCCGCCTATCGACCGGATGTTGGCAACATCGGAGCCCACGATATCGCCATAGGCAATGCCGGGCGAGCCGCTGAGCCCGGCCCGTACCACGCCTCGCACCGGCAATTCGCCGCAAGCAATCAGCAGCACAAACCCCGCGATGAGGGGCATCCAAGTCCCGAACCCTGAGCTCTCCGCCGGCGACCACACGGCGCATCGCGTTTGCAAGTCGTGATGCCCATGGTGGCCTTCAAAGGCCATGAAGTCGGATCGTGAGGAAATTCAAACGTATCGCCCATTGCCAACCTTCGGCCCTGTATCAGAATGCTGCAGCGTACTCCGTCAAAGCTGCCGTTCACCTGATGGTGCGCCGCCAGAATCCTTCGTCGAACGCCTCCGTCATTCGTTGATCACGATCATGACCCAAAGATATCGAAATCATCACCACAGATCTGTCCACCTCATTGAAGAAATCGCTGCCGGGCAATGAAGATGCGGATTGCTCGCCCGATCCGCCCAGTGCGGACCTCAGGTGCGAACGCGGACTCCGCTTGGCGCGAAAGACGCCTGATCCGGTGGCCACCTCAGGGGGGGCTTCCTTCCCTACTTCAGGTCACTTGGGAGACGTCAGTTAGGGTGCTTAAAAATGTGGGAAAGAAGATCACCGGGAGGTTCGCTGAACGCCGCTAGTTCATCTCCAGTAGATGAAAATTCTAAACCCAATCGTTCGGAAATCAGCGCATCCTAAGACATAGATCAGACGAAGCTTATGAGTTCATTATTCGGTTCATGGATACATGTTGGGAGAAACCTACTCCGATGGAATGTCCATTCTTTTGGAATGCGCCGATATTTAAAATTCAAACCGGAGTTCATCCCGATGAACAAGCTCTTCAGTAGGTCCCTGGCCTTCAAATTGCTGGCAGTCAGCGCAACCGCTATCACCCTGTTTCTGGCTTTGACCTTTGCAGTGGTTATCAGTCAGGTGCGCGACCGGACGCTGACCAAGACGCTTGATCGGGCAAGTGCGGATGCCAGCGCAACGGCGCAGGGCTTCAACGCCAAGATTGGCGGGCTTGCGGGTATGACCAAATCCCTGGCCGGCGCGGTGCAAAAGGGCCGTGAAGTCGGCACGATCGACCGCGCCATGGTGACAATGATGTTGCCGACACTGATCGAGAATTCCGATCTGGTGTTCGGTTCCTGGATGCTGGAAGCGGACAGGGGGTTCGATGGACAAATTGGAACTTTGTCGAATGAGGCCCAAGGCACGAATGCGCATGGCCAATTTACGCCATATTGGACCCGCGCCGACGACGGCCTTCAATTGATCCTGCCGGGTGAAATTGACTACACGGCTTCCTATTTCAATATCCCGGCGACAACTCGTCAAGCAACCGCAACCGAACCCTATCAGGAAGATTCGGTAGGCGGCCTGTTGATGATGAGCATCGCCGAACCAGTCGTTTCCAATGGTACGCTGCATGGCGTACTTGGTATCGATATTGGTCTGGGCAACCTTGCGAACTCGCTCAAGGACGAGCGGCCTTTTGGAACTGGACGCGTTTACCTGCTTTCAGCAACTGGGAAATGGCTGACAGCGCCGAACGAAAACCTGATCATGCAACCTTATGAAGCGGAAGGTGCCGACAAGGTCACGGCTGCTATGAAGGATGGTAGGATCAGCATCATCAACGATGTGGTCGGAGCAGACGGGGAAGGCGTTTACCGGGTCATTTATCCCTTTGAGCTGTCTGGTTTGAACACGCGCTGGTTCATAGTTGTAGACGTTCCGGTTTCGGCGGTTTCGACAATCGTCAACGAGCAGACCATGATTCTGATCGTCGGCGGTCTGCTGATTTTGTGCGCGGTGATCGTTTCGCTTCTACTGGCTGTCCGCAGATTTATACAAAAGCCTGTCTCGGCGCTGCTCGGGGAAGTCGTACACCTGTCTGCCGGGCATTACGAAAAGCCGGTATCCGGCCAGAACCGAGGTGACGAAATTAGTGCGCTGGCAACATCGCTCGAAGCTTTCCGTCATAAGCTTGCTGAAGGCCAGCAGCTTGAAGAAACCAATGATCTTCAGCGGCGCGCGGCTGATCAGGTGGTGGAAGCGCTCGGCTTTGGACTATCCAAACTATCGGAGGGAATTCTGACCTATCGCATCGATGGCCATTTCCCCGGCACCTATGCTGCACTTCGCGACAATTTTAATTCAACAATGCATAGCCTTGAGCAAACCATCACGCGTCTCAATACCACTATCAGCACTATCGATGCCGGATCTGGCGAGATTAGCAGTAGCGCTGATCAGCTTGCCAGGCGAACAGAGCAGCAGGCGGCGGGCTTGGAAGAAACTACTGCTGCGCTGTGTGAAATTACCCACAATCTCAATGAAAGTGCCAATAATGCCGGCCAAGCCGCCGAGACGGTCAATGGCGCTTGCGCAGATGCGGATCGCTCCGGCCAGATCGTACAGCGCGCCGCGGACGCCATGGAGAGCATCGAAGATTCTTCCGACAAGGTCGCAAAGATCATCAGCGTGATCGACGAGATAGCGTTCCAGACCAATCTTCTGGCACTGAATGCTGGTGTAGAGGCTGCGCGAGCGGGTGAGGCGGGCCGCGGTTTTGCGGTTGTAGCCCAAGAAGTCCGTGAGCTGGCGCAGCGATCGGCGCACGCGGCAAAGGAGATCAAGTCCTTGATTTCGACCTCCAGGGAACAGGTTGGACAAGGTGTAGCAATGGTCGGGGAAACCGGTGAACTGCTGACGCGCATCGCGGACCAGGTTCAGTCGATCAATGGTCTTATCCAGCACATTTCCAAGTCGGCTCAGGAGCAGTCATCAGGGCTGAAGGAAATCAACATTGCGGTGAACCAGATGGATCAGATGACCCAGCAGAATGCCGCCATGGTGGAGGAAACCTCTGCATCCTCCGGACTTCTCAATGATGAGGCCAGAGCGCTGCATGATATGGTAAAAAGCTTTCAAATAGGGGGCGGCGTCGCCCTTGGACAGCGTGCCGCCTAACCGGGCAAAGCAGTAAAGTCCGCCGTGTTTCCGGACGGGTGTGCTTGAGTGATTAAATTGCAGAGAGAGAGGGCTTCCGCGCGTGGCGTCGCATGATGAAACGTCGCCTGATCTCGTCAAAAGGCTGAGTCTGCAAGGGCAGATCCCTCCGCACCGGTCATGCTGCAACGTAACAGCGCCGCATCTGAGGTCGCCCCAGGCTCAGGGGCAGGCCCGGACCAGAGCTGCCGCTCCCGGGGTGGCCAATAACTGCGCCGCAGCTTCCCAGAAGCAGTCGCACGAACACGGTCGCAGCATCGCAGAACATCAAGCGATAGGTTATTGTGCCCTCAGACGTCGCCCCCAATCTGACGTTTTGTGAAAATCATGTTTTGCGGTTGAGAGCCTGATCGGCATTATGGGTGTGTTCAGATCTGAGGAGTTCCTGGAACAATGCCCAATCGAAATTCTTTGTTTGCTGGGGCGGCCTTTTCTCTTGGCCTGATATTTTCTGCTTCGGTTTCAGTTGGGCAGGGTGCGTCAGAAGACCTCGACTCCATCCGTTCCGGCATCGCCGTGATGGAAATGGAGATTTCTGAAATCGAGACATCAAATGAAAGCTATGAAGGCGGAGCACTCGCCCTTATTGCTTCTCTTAACCTAGAGACGTTGCGCTTGACTAAATCAATCCTGGAAGCGCGGCTCGCAGCCGAGGAATCTGGTGCGCCGATCGAGATTGTGGTTCCTGCGGTTCAGCCAGACCCGGCGCTGGCCGAGAGCATCCTCGCTGATATTCAGACCCAGCAAGAAAATGTCGATGCTGCGAAAGTTGAAGCCGATAACTCTGGTGGCCTGATGCAGGCTCTTGCACTCACGCGATACGAGACCGAGAAGTTGAGCCTCGCCCAACTGCGCCAAGCTTGGTTTCGGGCACAGTATGGGATTGCCTTCCCGACTAGTGGGCCGCCGCAGGCGCCTACGCCGATCGCGCGTACGGAAGAGGCATCCGCTACGGAAGGAATCGGAGGGGATGCCTCTTCCAAGCCGGATTGGGCGGACCCTGAGCATCCGGAGATTGACTACGACATAGACGTGTTCAAGCAGCTCGCCGACGGTGATTTTACGATCGTGGGCTGGTGGGGGATAGAGCGTTCACGAGCGGCTCTTGATGACTCCCCTCAGGTGTTCGCCATGAATGTTTCGGATTTCGGAACCGGATATTCGGATCATCCTTCACTTAAGGTGGCGTGCCATGAAAGGGAGGCACGCGTGATTTTCGATGCCGGCAGCTTCATAATGCGGGACTTCCAATCTAACACGCTGCCCGTCACAGTTCGGATTGGGAGCGAAAAAGCGATGCCGCAGCTTTGGTCTAAATTGACCAGCAACAAGGGCGCCGGGCTCTTTGGTGTCAAGGCGCAGGATTTCATCCGTAAACTTGTCGGAGAGGAAAAAATATTTTTGCGCTTGGAGGGCGACCGCGGCCAGTTTCACGATCTTTCGCTCAAGATGGATGGATCAGAGCGAGTTTTCGAAGAAGTGGCGGGCGCTTGCCATTTTAGTTTGCTCGATCTTGGTCGGGACGACTACAAGGCCATACAGACTCTACTCAATGCGGCTGGCTTCGATGCGGGGACGCCGGATGGTCAGTGGGGACCAGGATCGCGAAACGCAATGGCGGGCTACCAAGCGTCTGTCGGATTGCCCGAAACCGGGGCGCCGGATCGGGCGGCGCTTGTCAAGATGGGGATCTTGGAAGAGTAAGCTGCCAGCGTTGATGTGTGGCGTCTTCTTGCCCCGCAAAACGCATCCGCTCGACTGCGGTCAAACTGGGGCTAATGCACCACGCAGGGTGAACGATGGCTGTACGGATGCGCTGCTAGGGTCTGGACTCATAACCAATAGATGATGGTCGCAGCGAGAGCGATTGCGGACAAGAAGACCTTTGGGCACCTGTCGTACCGGGTCGCGACCCTTCTCCAATCCTTCAACCTGCCGAACATGATCTCGATTCTATTTCGGCGTTTGTAGCGGCGCTTGTCCCTTGCCCGGCAGGGCATTGCAAAGCAATGTCCCGAGAGGGGTATTTCACTGTGGTATTGCGCTGCTTACGACCCGGGATGCAGGCGCGTATCCCTTTGTCTCGCAACGCTTCTCTGAACCAATCAGCGTCATAGCCGCGGTCACCGAGCAACCAGTCGACATTTGGCACGCTGCTCAGCAAGGCCCGGGCACCGATGTAGTCGCTGACCTGCCTGGCGGTCACGAACAAGCTGATCGGCCGCCCCTGGCTATCGCAGACCGCGTGCAGCTTGGTATTCATAACGCCCTTGGTGCGCCCGATCAGGCGTCCACGCCCCCCTTTTTCACGCCCATGCTGGTCGCGGTGCGGTGTGCCTTGAGGTAAGTCGCGTCAATCATCACGGTCTTCCTTTCTCGATGCTCGGCAGCCAAGCCAGCCATGATCCGAGCAAAGACGCCCTTGTCGCTCCGCCGCTTCCATCGGTTATAGAGGGTCTTGTGAGGGCCGTATTCTTTGGGCGCATCGCGCCAGCGTAACCCATTGCGGTTGAAGAAAATAATCCCTTTGAGCACCTTGCGGTCATCACCCCTTGCCTTGCCGTAGGGCTTCGGAAAATAGGGCTTCAAACGCGTCATCTGCGGGTCGCTTAACCAGAAAAGATCAGACATGTCACCGCTCAGTTTTTCGGCGGTGAAACACGACGCTCGGCTGAGATCAATGGGTCCAGACCCTAGCAGCACTGCCCAAAGCCCCTTTGCATTTTCATCCTGTGAGGTCCTACTACCGAGCCGTTGAGCGCAGAAATTTCGTGCTATCAGATATGTTGAAAGGAGGGTTCATATCAGAACATGAAACTGAAAGCGCCATCAAGACGGCCCTAGTTATAATTCAACCTCTGGAACGCTGCGAACCTGAGGGATAGCTGACGTTCGCTCTCTGCGCAGCATCGGTCAACATGGGCTCAAAGCCGACCTCCGAGGCGCCGCAGCATCATGTGCTATAATGTCTTGTCAACGTCGGGTTGTCGATGTGGGTGGGCGTGGTGGATTGGAGGATACATCATGGAAACACCAAACTTACCCGCCATCCGCGCACTGCGTCCAGCCTGGAACAAAGGCCGGATCGTCGGCCAGAAAAGACCGCTTAAGCCCAAACATGTCTGGGCAATCAGGGTGCGGCTGGAGCTGGCCGAGAACCACCACGATCTGGCCCTTTTCAATCTTGCTATCGACAGCAAGCTGCGCGGCTGCGACTTGGTGAAGATGAAGGTGGTCGATGTCATGGCGTCAGGTCAAATTAAGGAACGCGCGTCAGTTCTACAGAGCAAGACCCAGAAACCTGTGCGCTTCGAAATCTCTGAAGGCACCCGTGCATCGCTCGTAAGGTGGATGCGGGAGCCGCTGATGGTCGGATCCGAATACCTCTGGCCTGGGCGTTTTCACGACCGGCTTCACATCTCGACCCGCCAGTACGCGCGTATTGTCCGTGACTGGGTGACATCCATCGGTCTGGAGGCCACCGCCTATGGCACGCACTCGATGCGGCGAACGAAGGTGACCCAAATCTATAAGAAGACGGGCAACCTTCGGGCAGTCCAGCTGTTGCTGGGCCATACCAAGATGGACAGCACAGTCAGATACTTGGGCGTTGAGCTTGAAGATGCGCTGGCTATCGCGGAAGCTATCGAAATCTAAAGGCATGGGCCACCTGCACGGACGGCCCATTGCCGTCATTGATCGCCCCTTAACGTTTCTGCGGTCTCAGTGCGCATGGCCGACATTCTCGGCAAACGCACACCAGCCAGTGAATATGCGCCGTAGAACAGCCTGAGCGCTGTCCAAGGTTGGAGCTGCCAGCATGTCAATCCCAGAACTCCGAACGCTAAAGAGCATATGCGTGCGAGCTATAGGTATAAACCCGACTGCTCGCGTGAAGTCGTCGCTTGCAACAGCCTTCACGGTTTCCCAACGCACAACTTTCCAATCTGTACGCGATTTCTACTGTAGAGCACCTCCCCAGATTTCGGCCCCCTACACTCTGTTGTACCAAGTGCCACCCCTAACGGGTCCGGCTCAAATCCGACCTTGGGACTGGATGGCCACGCTGCGGTGCCGTTTCACCGAGCCGAGTTTTCGTGCGTCGCTCAGCAACTTCCGACGGTCAAGGTCCAAGGGGCGTGATCTACCGCGACAAGGGCAGGCAACCTGGCAAACCTGCGGGCAAGACAATGCGCGCGCCCGAACGGTACAGCGATGCCGCAAAACTGGTACGGGGCGCGGTGAGTGTTACGCTGATGTCATTGCTGCCCAGTATGGCAACATCAGCCGGCAGGGATTGCATGAAGCTTTCAGAGGGAAACACGACCACCTGAGCCGGCGCTTCATCGGTCAGGAGGCTGACCGACATCAACGTCAGAAGCCAGCCCGTGACTGCGATCGGCAGAGTATAAAGGAGGCCCCTAATAGTCATGGACATGCTCCAAACGGGCGCCAGATACTTGTAGGTTTTGGAGTTGGTCGGAAAGTGCGGAGACTTTGACCATCACCAGATGGCGGAAGTCACCGTAGCCCTGTCTTGGGAAGCTGGCAATTGCGTCTTGATGGGTTGGGTGATCCGACAGAACGGTAAAGAGAATGTCGTCGTTGCCGGCGATCTCGCGAAATTGCCAACCGTCCTGCGCCATGGCCTCAAGCAGATGTGTCAGGGCGCGATACCGTGGGGTCTCGATGACGATGCCTTCCGGGATGGTTTCAATAAGTTGGACCGCGTCATAGGCGGCAAGGTCTTCGGCCGGTTTGCCGGACACAACCATGCGCAGGCGAAGCTCGTCGAACCCGGTTGCGGCAACGGCTTGGGCGATCAGATCCGCATAGGCTGCCTTGGCGCCATATTCGAGCCCCAGCGCAAAGCGCCGCTCGCGATCACGCAAAACGTCGGTGGCTGATTGGCGAAGGGCCTCTGCGTCTTGGCGAAAGTCCCACTGGTACCAGGGCACCTGCTGCAGAAATTCCGCGTATTCCGCCGCCTGAGCTGCCGAAAGGTCATCCAGCGGTGCGCGCTCTGCCCCCCGTTGCCATGCAAACAGCCGGCCAATTGTTTCTTCGTAGGCTGCCTTCAGCATCAGTTCGGCAGTGAAACTGACCCCAATGACAAAGACCATCTGTTTGGTGGCAAAGTCTACGTCACCAACGGTGGACGCCGTTTCATTCAAGACACAAAGCGACGACCAGAATCCCGCAACGCTCTGAACATAGCCAAATTCATGCGGGTCGCCGGTGCGGATAACCTCGGCATAGTCGTCATAGGCGTGAACAATGTGCCATTCCGGGTAGGTCAGCAGCGTGCGGGATTCCAACCGGTACGCGGAGGGCGGCAACAAGGCCGAGTAGGGCGACGGCACGCCGCGCCCCCGGCACATGGTCTCCACCCAGACCACAGGTGCAAGAAGGCCTGCGACAAGCAAAAGCGCAACGATCCCGGCCCGTCTTCCCCATATCCACAAGCGCCTCATTCCGGGGAGGACCTGAATCCTGCCCAGACCGCCAAACCGCCCAGCCCCAGATGCGGCAGGTTCGCCAGAATGCGCGGCAGGGAGACATCAAAACCGGCAGAGCGGTTGGTGAAAATCCCCAGATCGAGGAAGCCATAGCCCGTGAAGATCCCGAAAATACCATCGCCCAGATAGGCCAGACCGAAGAGGATCAGAAAGCTTCGCGCTGCCCGGTGAGACAGCAGCCCGGCCACAAGCGCCCACAAAGCCGAGGCGACGTGCAAGGCGTCATCGTAAATATCCAGCGAGAAAATACCGAACGCCAAGCCGTTTTCGTCGGTCAGCCCGGGGATGTAATTCAGCGAGGCGGCGATCATCAGCGCCACGAAATATCCCAGCGCAAGCTTTTGCAAATTGCTCATATGTGCCTCAAATAGCTGTCCCAGAGATTGTTGCGCAGGACCAAATCGCGGTCCAGATCGCGTTTTGCGCGCGAAAATTCGGCCGCTCGTTCATAGGTTTGCGACAGTTGTGCGACGGTCGCGTGTGGGCGGTACGGCAGGTAATAGGCCCCGCCGATAGAGCTGATCCTGTCAATCAACTCGCGGGTCATGCGCGCCATATCGGCCTCGGCGCGGGCGGTCATTTCCTGACTGAAGGACATCACCGCAGCGATGCGCGGCACCTTGGCGTAGGACAGTACGCTTTGATCGTCCTGCGCCACGTAACGCAAAGTGACATTCAGAAACTCCTGATAACTTGCGGGGATCACGTCCCGGCAGGCCGTCAGGAATTCGCCGAACCGGTCCAACCCAACGAAATACTCGTGCAGGATGTCGGTTCGGTCCGGGTTGCGGTCATCCAGCGTCACGACCGGTTCATTGATCAAGGAGTTGCGGGTGACGTCATGCCCACCAAGTGACGGGCCGAGGGACGTTTCATTCCACCACCTGAAGGTCTTCATTGTCTCATTGCCCAATTGTGCGCGGTAAATCCGACTGGCAATATGCGACATCCAGCCCGAACCCGACGCTGGCGGCAGGTCAGTCTGGTCTTGGGTTTCGCGGTAGCTGACAAGCAAAGCCTTGGTAAAGAACTCCTCCCGCTCCACGTTCAGACGGCCATAGGCCATTGTTACATCTGGGTCTTTGACAACCGCATCAAGGGCATCGGCAAAATTCGTGGCTTCCATGACATCAAACCGCGGAACAAGCCGGCTGTTGGGCACCATGTCGACTTCGAGATCTACGATCACACCGATCAGCCCGTATCCCCCCATCGCGAGATTAAAGAGATCGGCGTTCTGCGATGGTGAGCAAATTACCAGATCGCCGCTTGGCAGAACCATTCGCAAGGCCCGCACGGTTGCGCCCATCGGCCCATAGGGCACCGGCCAGCCGTGGGCATTCACCGAAAACGTCGCGGCGACACCGAAATCATGGTTCGATTGCATGACTGCCGGCGAAAACCCTTCAGGATCAACGGCGCTGATCACCTGAGACCAACGGGCCCCAGCATGTGCGCGATAGGTCTTGCTGGCGCTGTCCAGTTCCACATAGCCATTGTCAAAGGTCATGGCTGTACCGTTGCGGGGAATGGCTTGGCCCCCCATGGAATGCCGTGCAGCCCCGATATTCAGCGCCCGCCCGTCTTTGCGCGCGGCAGCAAGCTCTTGTCGAACAAGGGTGATCAGGGCATCGTCTGGATCTTCTGTCACAACCATGTGTTTGTGGATTGGTGTGGGCGACAGGCCGCTTGCATCGTTCAGAGTAGGTGTGCCGACCTTGGGAAAGGTGCGCTTGGTTCCTTCGTAGACAGGCAGATCTGATCCAAGCGCTCTCGACAGAGTCCAGCCCGCAACGCTGCCTGCGCCGAAAAGGGCAGCGCGTCGGGTGAATGTTTTCATGGCTGTTCTCCTCGTCGATGGCGTTGCCATTCGGGGGTTTACTTGATCCTGCCGTCGGAAGCGGCTTTTTGTTCTCAGCGGGCAATTGTGATGGGCAATCCTACGCCTGTTACGAGGATATGAAAGGTACGAAATTCCGCCTGTTGTCATGCTCTTAGTAAGACAGGTGGGGCCTTTTCGAGGCGTGGCTTATGTGCCCATATCGCCGGGAATGCAGCGCGATGGATCAACAGCACGTCTCGCAGGCCGCGACACAGATTGGATAGGTGATAGCCAACGGCAGTATTGAGCCGTTCGAGTCGGTCGACACCAAGGACGGAAAGCGGCCGTTTGCTGAGCAAGTCAAGAACGGCGGAACTGTGCAGGAAGTGGACTTGGAGACCAGCGCGTCCTACGCATTTACAGGTTTCGCCCAGAATCCATAAGCCAGTAAAGGATCACAACTTGGCAGTTGTTCATTGCGTTGCGATGATCGTGTCTAGGGTCAGGATGCATTGATTTTGGTCGTGCAGCGTGATTCACGGCTCTGAAAACGGAGCGGTGACATGAGCTATTTTTCTGGCTGACCGACGCGCAGATGGCACGCTTGGTCCCTTACTTCCCCAAGCCTCATGGCAAGCCTCGGGTCGATGATAGGCGGGTTTTGAGCGGGATTATCTTCATCAATCGCAATGGCTTGCGTTGGCGGGATGCGCCGAAGGAATATGGTCCGCATAAGACGCTCTACAGCCGGTGGAAGCGGTGGAGCGAGAAAGGCATCTTCGCGCGGAAGATGTCAGGTCTGGCCGCTGAGCATGGCGAAGAGAAGACCGTGATGATCGACGCGACACACCTCAAGGCCCATCGAGCGGCGACCAGCATGGCCGCAAAAAAGGGGGCGCGGTCGTCTGATCCCGTGCCCGGCAGGGCATTTCAGTAGGAAATGTCCCGAGAGGGGCCAAGCTGCACGCAATCTGTGACAGCCAAGGACGACCGATTGACCTGTTCGTAACCGCCGGACAGGTCAGCGATTACATCGGCGCACGCGCATTGCTCTGCGGCCTGCCAAACGTCAAATGGCTGCTCGGGGATTGTGGCTATGACGCTGACTGGTTCAGACAAGCGTTGCAGTACAAGGGGATTCGTGCCTGCATCCCAGGCCGGAAGAAGCGCAAGACGCCGGTCAAATATCCCTCTCTGGACATGCTGCGCAATACTCTGCCGGGCAGTGGACAAGCGCAGATACAAGCGGCGCAATCGCCCCTCTCGGGACATCACGTACCGTGATGCCCTGCCGGGCAGCGATGCGGGAGCATGTTCGGCAGGCTCAAGGACTGGAGGAGTGTCGCGACCCGCTATGACCGATGCGCAAAGGTGTTTCTCCCAGCCGTCGCTCTCGCAGCTCTCGTCATATATTGGTTATGAATCCTGACATTAGCTGGGGGAATTTGGAGTGATCGGCATGGGATTTTCGAGTGTCATTCGTCGCTTGGCATTGCGTGACAAAATGCCAATCAGGGAGATTGCCAGGCGGACGGGTTTGCCTCGCAACACGGTCAAGAAGTATCTGCGTGAAGGTGCGGTGGAACCGAAGTTCAAGACGCCCAAGCGTCCAAGCAAGCTGGACCCCTACGCGGATCAGCTGTCAGCCTGGCTTTTAATCCAGACGCGGAAGTCACGCAAAAAGCGGCGGACAGTGAAGCAAATGCATGCTGATCTGGTGAAGCTGGGATATGATGGCTCCTATGACCGCGTGGCAGCTTTCGCCCGGGCGTGGCGTCAAGATCGGCATCAAGCGGAACAGACGACAGGGCGCGGCATCTGCGTGCCTTTGGTGTTCGAGCCCGGCGAAGCCTTCCAATTCGATTGGAGCGAGGACTGGGGTCACGCCAAAGACGTGCTTTCACCACGACATCGGCGGTGAGCGCGTCAAACTTCAGGTCGCGCATATCAAACTGTCACACAGCCGCGCTTTCCTGGTGCGAGCCTACCCGCTGCAAACGCACGTCCCTCTCGTGCCATTTCCCATGGAAATGCACTGCCGGGCAAAGGACGTGTGGGAGGCCGAGAAGCCCAGGCTGATGGCACGGACGCCGGCATTCGATGGCTTTATCGAACACAGGAAGCGTGCGCCACCCACATGCCTGATCACTTTCTAACGTGAGGAGGGACAAGACAACAGTCCGGTGGACTGTTGTCCCCGACGCAAGGCTAAAGCGTTCCCGCCAGCTTTGCGAACCGCCGTGTCAGTTTGCATGTCTATCCCCAACGGCTGGTCGTGGTCGCTGAAAGGCAAACGGTTTGCGAGCATGCGCGGATCATTGAGCGGTCTCATCGCAAGCCCGGCAAGGTCATTTATGACTGGCGCCACTGTCTCGCGCTCGTCCATTGTCCTCGGACCAATGGCGGACAAGGCCTCGCTCCAACGCACACCGGGCGCACTTCGGAATGGTGCGCCGCTCACGGAGATGCCGGATACCCTTCGGCAGCTTCAGGATAACATGGCTCGCGTAAAGAAGGCGGTGACCGAGTCCCTCTCGTGTCCTTTTCTTCGAAAAGGCACTGCCGGCCAGTGGATGGTCGACATTCTGTCTCTGGTCCTTCAGCACAACGAAGAGGACGTTTTGTGCACAGTGGAGCTGGCACTTGAAGCGGGCGTCCCCCCAAGACGCACATCCTGAACCTGTTGTATCGATTGATCGACCGCAGATCGACAGATCCCCCCGAGGTCGATCCGCCGGACGCTCTGGCATTGCAAACAACGCCAGAGGCCAACGTCGATCGCCATGACGGGTTGCGACAGACTGAGGAGACACCATGCGTCATGACCCGGCAGGCGCCTCTATCGTCATCATGGTTCACGCAGTCTCAAGCTCTATGGCATGGCACATGCGATTGAAGACTTGGTCGCCTAGGGCGCGCCAGCGTTCGAAGCTGCCACGCCAATGCTTTCACAGCTGCTCAAGGCCGAGATTGCCGAACGCGAGGTACGGTCTATCGCCGATCACACGAAGGTCGCCGTTCGGCGGGAAAACAGTCCCCCGGACTGTTTTTTCTCCGCCTTACCCCAGCATACAAGGACCTGACGCGCTTCGACTTTGCATCGAGCGAGATCAACGAAGCGACAGTGCGGCAGCGACACCGATGCCAGTTCATCCATTGCCCGGCAGTCGTTTGCAGTGCAAACGATGAGAGGGGAAGCGGCCGAGAATGTCGTTTTGATCGGCGGCCCGTCGTCCATTGGGCTCGACCCAATGGCGCCTCGATAGACGACCGGGCAAGAGCCACACAGCCACGGCAATCGGCGTCCAAGCCATCGAACATCACCGGCGTTAGGTGCGCTTCTTCTCGACCGTGGAATTGGTCGACGCGCTGGAGCAGGAGACGGCGCTTGGAAAGCCAGGGACACTGGCTGAGATGCTGACGAAGGTCGACTTGGGCATCCTGCCCTCTCGGCAGGTTTTGCGAGCAAAATCGCCTGCCGGGGAATAGACGAACTCGGCTACCTGCCGTTCAGTTCATCTGGCGGGGCGCTGCTCTTCCATCTGCTCAGCAAGCTCTACGAGCGCACCAGCGTCATCATCACCACAAACCTCAGCTTCTCAGAATGGGCGCAGGTCTTCGGCGACGCAAAGATGACCACCGCACTCCTCGATCGGCTCACACACCGCTGTCACATCCTCGAAACCGGAAACGATAGCTACCGCTTCAAGGCCAGTTCCGAGGCAGCAACGAAAACTGCAAGGGAGACCAAAACATCGACTGCGTCATAAACCACGACGCGTAAGTGAGGGTGGGTCAAATCTCGGTGAAAATACCGGGGCAGTTCTCTGTGACAATCAACACTGTGGTATCGCCTTCATGACGATATCATCCAGCCCCGCCCCGCCGTTTTCTGCGTAGGAGCGCAATTGGCTGCGCATGCGCGGCTCCCAAAAGTCGTTGATATGTGCCGCAACCCTGGCCGGGGCGTCTTCGTTCGGCTGGGTCTTGAAGAAGGTGGCGATCTGGTTCGCCATGCGGACCATTTTTTCAGGCGACATGTTGGGCCTCGTCAGTGATGCGGTAGGGATGGGAATACAGGTCGAAGCCGCCGCCTCGGGCGAAGGCGACGAGGGTGATCCCGGCCGCTTCGGCAAGCCGGACCGCGGCACCCGTCGGGGCGGAGACGGCGATCAGCACGGGAATGCCGGCCATGGCGCATTTTTGCACCAGCTCCACCGAAAGCCGCGAGGTCATCACGGCGGCGCCGCTGCCGGGCGGGAGGCCTTGCTGCTGCAAAGCGCCGATCAGTTTGTCTAGAGCGTTGTGGCGGCCCACATCCTCGCGGGCCAATGCCACTCCGCCACCGGCCAGCAGGAACCCGGCCGCATGGGTGGCGCGGGTCAGGTCGTGCAGGTGCTGGTGATCGCGCAGCGCATCCGTCGCGCGGGCCACGTCTGCGGGCATCAGACGCAAGTCGGATTGCACCCACGGCACCGGGCGCACCGCCTCTTCAAGGCTGTCGATCCCGCACAGCCCGCACCCCACTGGCCCGGCCATGGCGCGGCGCCTTGAGGCCAGCGCTTGGGCGCGGTCCTCGGCCAGCCAAAACCGTGCTTCTATGCCCTGCGCGTGATCGACGATCTCGAAATCCTCGATCTGCGCATGATCGGTGACGATGCCCTCGGTCAAGGCAAAGCCCAGTGCGAAATCCGCCAGATCGGCGGGGGTCGCCATCATCACCGCTTGCGTCGTGCCATTGAAGACGAGCGCTATGGGCACCTCCTCTGGCAGCGCGCGGTGGATGGCGCGCATGCCTTCGGCGTGGTGGCTTTGTCCCGGCGTGCTGACATGGGCCCGCATGGTCATTCTGCCGCGGGCAGGATGCGGCGAGCGCGTTCGGCCTGTGCCGCGTAGCCTTCCTGCCAGTCGGTCGGACCATTCGAGGGCGCGACCTGCACTGCCGTCACCTTGTATTCCGGGCAGTTGGTGGCCCAGTCGGAATAGTCGGTGGTGATGACGTTGGCCTGCGTATCGGGATGGTGGAAGGTGGTGTAGACCACGCCGGGACTGACCCGATCAGTCACTTTGGCCTTCAGCGTCGTTTCACCAGAGCGCGAGGCCAGTCGCACCCAGTCGCCATCCTTCAGGCCACGGTTCTCGGCGTCATGCGGATGAATTTCCAGCACATCGCCGTCATGCCACACCACGTTGTCGGTGCGCCGCGTCTGTGCGCCGACGTTGTATTGCGACAGGATGCGCCCGGTGGTCAGCAGCAGAGGGAAGCGCGGGCCGGTCTTTTCATCCGTAGCTACGTATTCCGTGACGATGAAGCGCCCCTTGCCGCGCACGAAGCCGTCCACATGCATCAAGGGCGTGCCCTCGGGATGCGCCTCGTTGCAGGGCCATTGCACGCTGCCCTTCTCTTCGAGCAGGGCATAGTCCACCCCGGCGAAACTGGGGGTGGTCGCGGCGATTTCCTCCATGATCTGGCTGGGGTGGGTATAGGTCCAACCGGCACCCATGGCGTTTGCCAGCAGTTGCGTCACCTCCCAGTCGGCATAGCCGTTCTTCGGGGCCATGACCCGGCGCACGCGGTTGATGCGGCGCTCGGCGTTGGTGAAGGTGCCGTCCTTTTCGAGGAAGGTCGAGCCGGGCAGGAAGACATGCGCGTAATTCGCGGTCTCGTTGAGGAAGAGGTCATGCACGATAACGCAGTCCATGGCCGCAAGACCCGCCGCCACGTGTTTTGTGTCCGGGTCCGATTGCAGGATGTCCTCGCCCTGACAGTAAAGCCCCTTGAACGTGCCCTCTACGGCGGCATCCAGCATGTTGGGGATGCGCAGGCCCGGTTCCGGGTCGATCTCGACACCCCATGCATTTTCAAAGAGCTCGCGCACCTCGGGCAGTTTCACATGGCGATAGCCCGGCAGCTCATGCGGGAAGGACCCCATGTCGCACGATCCCTGCACGTTGTTCTGGCCGCGCAGCGGGTTCACGCCCACGCCGGGCTGGCCGATGTTGCCGGTCATCATGGCAAGGTTGGCAATGCTCATCACGGTGGTCGAGCCTTGGCTGTGCTCGGTCACGCCCAGCCCGTAATAGATCGCGCCATTGCCGCCACGTGCAAAGGTACGGGCCGCCGCGCGCATCTCTTCAGCCGGAACGCCGGTCAGCAGTTGCGTTGCCTCGGGGCTGTGGCGGGCTTCCGAGACGAACTCGGCATAGACCTCGAATTCGTCCCAGTCACAGCGCTCGCGGATGAATGCCTCGTCCATCAGTCCCTCGGTCACAATCACATGCGCCAGCGCGGTGACGACGGCGACATTGGTGCCTGGGGTCAGGGCAAGATGATGCGCCGCCTTGATATGCGCCGATTTCACCAGGTCGATGCGGCGCGGGTCGATGACGATCAGCTTGGCCCCGGCGCGCAGGCGTTTCTTCAGCCGAGAAGCAAAGACCGGGTGCCCGTCCGTCGGGTTCGCGCCGATGACGATGACCACGTCGGCCTGCTCGACGCTGTCGAAGTCCTGCGTGCCCGCAGAGGTGCCAAAGGTCTGGCCCAGCCCATAGCCGGTGGGCGAATGGCAGACGCGCGCGCAGGTATCGGTGTTGTTGTTGCCAAAGACCGCGCGCGTCAGCTTCTGCACGAGGTAGGTTTCCTCGTTTGTGCAGCGGCTGGACGTGATGACGCCGATGGATTTCTTGCCATAGGTCTCCTGCAACCCGCGCAGGCGGTTTGCAGCAAAGCTCAGCGCCTCGTCCCAGCTGACTTCGCGCCACGGCTGGTCGATTGTGTCGCGGATCATCGGGTTCAGGATGCGGTCACGGTGGTTGGCATAGCCATAGGCAAAGCGGCCCTTGACGCAACTGTGCCCGCGATTGGCCTTGCCGTGCTTGTAGGGAACCATGCGGACCAGATCGTCACCCTGCAATTCGGCCTTGAACGAGCAGCCCACGCCGCAATAGGCGCAAGTGGTCACGACGGACCGGTCCGGCGTGCCCATTTCGATGATGGATTTTTCCTGGAGCGTCGCGGTCGGGCAGGCCTGCACGCAGGCACCGCAGGATACGCAATCCGACGACAGGAAGTCATCGCCGGCGCTGCCTGCCGACACGCGGCTGTCGAAACCGCGCCCCGAGATGGTCAGCGCAAAGGTGCCCTGCACCTCTTCACAGGCGCGGACACAGCGATTGCAGACGATGCATTTCGACGGGTCATAGCTGAAATAGGGGTTGGACTCATCCTTGGGCAGCCATTCGGGATTGGCCTCTCCACTGGTGTTCCGCGCCGCGAAATGGTTCGCCAGCCCGCCGTTATCCGGCGCGGTGTAACGCACGTCGCGCAGGCCGACCGCGCCTGCCATGTCCTGCAATTCACAATCGCCATTGGCCGAGCAGGTCAGGCAATCCAGCGGGTGGTCGGAGATATAGAGCTCCATCACGCCCTTGCGGATCTTGCGCACCTTGGTCGAGTTGGTGTCGACCACCATCCCCGGAGCGACGGGCGTGGTGCAGGAAGCGGGCGTGCCGCGGCGACCTTCGATTTCCACGGCGCAAAGGCGGCAAGAGCCGAAGGCCTCGACATTGTCCGAGGCGCAGAGCTTGGGGATCTGGATGCCGATTTCGGCGGCCGCGCGCAGCACCGATGTGCCTTCCGGCACGGTGACGTCGAAGCCGTCGATGGACAGGGTGACCGGCTTGCCGTGCTTTGCGGGCGTGCCCATGTCGCGGTCGTCTGGAATGATGAAATCCTTCATTCTGCGGCCTCCTTCAGGCGTGCGAAATCGTCGGGGAAATGGGTCACGGCGGACATGACAGGAAAGGGCGTAAAGCCCCCCAGCGCGCAGACCGATCCGTCCTTCATCGTCTCGCAGAGGTCGGTCAGCAGCGGCAGCGCATCCGGGTCGCCCTGCGCGACGCGGTCGATGGTTTCCACGCCGCGCACCGCGCCGATCCGGCAGGGGGTGCATTTGCCACAGCTTTCGACGGCGCAGAATTCCATGGCAAAGCGCGCCATGCCCAGCATGTCGGTGGTGTCGTCGAAGACGGTCAGGCCCGCGTGGCCGATCAGCCCGCCCGCCGCGTCGAATTCTTCATAGCCCAGTGCCGTGTCGAATTTCGACACCGGCATGTAGGCACCCAGCGGCCCGCCAACCTGCGCCGCCTTGACCGGACGGCCCGACAGTGTGCCGCCGCCAAGGTCGTTCACCACCTCGCCAAGCGTGATGCCAAACGCCGTCTCGAACAGCCCGCCGCGCGCCACGTTGCCCGCGATCTGAAGCGTCACGGTGCCGCGCGACCGGCCCAGCCCGAAATCGGCATAGGCTTGCGCGCCTTTTTCAAAGATCACCGGCACGGTGGCGAGGCTTATCACGTTGTTCACAACGGTCGGACGCCCAAGAAAGCCCTCAAGCGCGGGCAGCGGCGGCTTGGCCCGGACCACGCCACGCTTGCCTTCCAAACTGTTCAGCAGGCTGGTCTCCTCGCCGCAGACATAGGCTCCAGCCCCCTTGCGGATTTCGATATCGAACGCGTGCTGTGAGCCCATGAGATTGGATCCCAACATGCCCTCGGCGCGGGCAATCTCAACGGCGCGGGTCATGACTGCAATCGCGTCAGGATACTCCGAGCGCAGGTAGACATAGCCCTTGGTGGCGCCGACACCGAGTCCCGCGATAACCATGCCTTCGATCAGGGTGAACGGATCGCCCTCCATCAACATCCGGTCGGCAAAGGTGGCACTGTCGCCCTCATCGGCGTTGCAGACGATGTATTTCTGCGGTGCTTCTGCGTCGTGAACGGTCTGCCACTTGATCCCGGTGGGGAAGCCCGCTCCACCCCGACCACGCAGGCCGGATGCCTTGACCTCGTCAACGATCTGCTGCCCGGTCATGCCCAATGCGCGCGTCAGCCCGCTCAGACCGCCCTGCGCCCGATAGTCGTCCAGCGAAAGCGAGTCGATCACGCCGACACGGGCAAATGTCAGGCGTGTCTGGCGCTTCATCCAATCGAGGTCTTCAACCGGACCAAGCGCCTTGGGGCTCGTGCCATCAAGGATGCCAGCCACATCGGACGGCTCTGCCGGGCCGAAGCCGTGGCGAACGCCGTCGATCTCGACCTCGACCAGCGGCTCCAGCCAGATCATCCCGCGCGTGCCGGTGCGAACGATCTGCGCGTCAGGGGCGGCGGCGCGCAGGGCAGTAACCACGTCCTCGGCCCCAAGCGCCTTGGCGGCGCTGTCCATGGTAACGTAAATCTTCATGCGCCCGCCTCCGCCAAGAGCCTGTCCAGTTTCGCCGCATCGACGCGACCCACGACCCGGTCATCGACCATCGCCGCCGGCGCGCAGGCGCACAGGCCAAGGCAATAGACCGGCTCGATCGTCACCGCGCCATTCGCGGTGGTGCCGTGCCAATCCAGCCCCAGCTTGGCCAGCAGCGCCTCTGCCATGTTGGTCCCTCCAACCG
Source organism: Sagittula sp. NFXS13 (assembly GCF_040148795.1). NCBI lineage: Bacteria > Pseudomonadati > Pseudomonadota > Alphaproteobacteria > Rhodobacterales > Roseobacteraceae > Sagittula > Sagittula sp. NFXS13. The sequence goes on along the minus strand of NZ_JAGEMH010000010.1, from coordinate 12,482 downwards.
ACTGACAAGCCTCGGCGCGGCAGATCTTGAGCACATGCCGCCCGGCGGGCTTTTCGCGGAAATCGTGGTAAAAGGTAATGACCCCGTGCAACTCTGCGCGGGTGATGTTCAACGCCTCGCAGATCGGTCCATGCGCCTGCGCCGGGATATATCCAAATGCCTCCTGCACGGCATGCAACATCGGCAAGAGCGGCCCTTCGAGGGTGCTGTGGGCATCGACGATCCGGGTGATCTCTTCGACGTCGATGGCAGTGGCGGGGTGGGCCATGGCTGTCGTCCTCCAGTTTGCCCCAACTTTGGCGGCCACCCGGTGGTCGATCAATAACGGCGTTCCGTGGGCCGATAGGGGTTTTGGATCAAACGCTGGTCAGGCGCTGCACCTCGGCCAGCATGGCTGACAGGACGGGTGTGCGCGGATCACGATGCGGCAGGATCAGGCCGACCTTCTGCTGCCGCGACGCCCCGTCCAACGGCACCAGCGCAATGTCCTTGCCGCCTGACAGAAAGCTGGCGACCTCCTTTGGAAGGACGGTCATGCAATGGCCCGACGCGACGCTGGCAACCAGAGCGATGATCGAGTTCGCCTCGATATAGGTGGCCGGGGTCACGCCGCTTTCGGCAAAAAGCTGATCGATGATGCGCCGGTTCTGCATGTCCGGTGTCAGCAGGGCCAGCGTCTGCCCGTCCAGATCGGACCAGGCGATGCTGCGCTTCTTCGCATGCGGAGAGTTCCGCGCGCAGACAAGGATATAGCTTTCGTCATACAACTCGGCGGTGTCGACCCGGCCCAGCGGTTCGTTCTCCAGATAGGAAATCCCGGCGTCGGCCTCGAAATCGTCCAGCATTTGCAGGATCTCGCGCGAGTTTCGCGACAGGATGGTAAAGCGCACGTTGGGATGGCGATGCGCGAAGGCGGTGCAGAGCCGCCCGGCCCATGTCTGCGCGGTGGGGATCACCGCCAGCCGCACCTCGCCGGTCAGCCCTTGGCGGCTGATGCGCATCTCGTCGCGCAAATGACGGGCGTCATCCACCAGACGCTTGGCCCAGACCAGCGCGGCCTGGCCTTCGGGTGTCAGCCCACCAAAGCGCGAGCCGCGATAGACCAGCTGTACACCCAGCTGCGCCTCAAGCTGCTTGATGCCGGCGGACAGCGTCGGTTGCGCGATGTTCATCCGTTCCGCAGCACGCCCGAAATGGCTTTCGCGGGCGAGAGCGATGAACATTTCCAGCTTGTCCAGCATCGGTGTCTTTCCAGTGTCATTCAGACAGAAGGACCGGGGCACGGTCGGGTGCCCCGGCCAGTTGGGTTATTCGCCCGGAACGGCTTGCAGTTCCGGTTCGTCGTGGTGGTGATGTTCCTTGACCGGCTTCATCAGCAGGTTCGCAAAGAAGGCCACGACCAGCAGAGCCGCCATGCAATACATCGTGGTATTGTAGAGCGACGGCGTCGGGTCGATCGTGCCCTCGGGGGCGATCTCCATCAGCTTGGCGATGGTGACAGTCTTGGCTGCGACCAGCTGATCCAGCTGCGCCAGCGGTGCGCCGAACATCTCGGCAAAGGCCGCCGGGTCGACCTTGGACGCCAGATCCTGGATCGCGCGCGTCACAGACATCTGCCGCAAGGAGGTGATCGCCAGGGGCCCCAAAACGCCAGCGGTGGACCATGCGGTCAGCAGGCGCCCGTGGATGCCGCCCACATGCATGGTGCCGAACATGTCCGCCAGGTAGGCCGGGATCGTCGCAAAACCGCCGCCATACATCGAGAAGATGATCATCGTCGCGGCGTAGAACCCGATCAGGTAGATCATCGCCGGGTTGGTCGCCACGGCCGAGGCGAAATAGGGGATCGACAGATACAGCGCGGTGCCCAGCACGAAGAAGCACATGTAGGTCGCCTTGCGCCCGATGTAGTCCGAGGCCGACGCCCAGAAGAACCGCCCCACCATGTTGAAGACCGAAATCATCAGCACATAGGTCGAGGCAAAAGCCGCCGTGACCACCAGCGGCATCACGGAGCCGAAGATTTCCGACATCATCGTCTTGGCCACGCCAATCACGCCGATCCCTGCCGTGACGTTGAAGCAGAGCATGATCCACATTTGCCAGAACTGCGGCGTCTTCAGCGCCTGGTCGATGTGCACGTTGTTGTGGCTGACCATGCCCGAGGCCACGGGTTTCGGGGTCCAGCCTGCGGGTTTCCAGTCCTTCGCGGGGACCCGGTACTGAAACGCAGCAAGGATCATCACGACGAAGTAGACGATGCCCAGCGTCATGAAGGTCTGCGCGGCGCCGGTTGCGCCGGTGCCGACGACATAGACACCCGCCTGCGCGCCAAAATCCGCAGCCTGCGCGGCCGAGGCGATCACCACCTCGACACGGCCCGCGGCGGTCTCGGCAAACACCCGGCCGCCCTCGACCACGGTGGCGACGGCATCCTGCGCGCCAAGGAACTCGGGCGCCTTGGCGTAAAGGCTCAGCAGCCAGCCCTTGACCGGCGCTGCGATCATCGCGCCGCCGCCAAAGCCCATGATGGCCATGCCCGTCGCCATGCCGCGCCGGTCGGGGAACCAGCGGATCAGCGTCGAGACGGGCGAGACGTAGCCCAGCCCCAGACCGCAGCCGCCCAGCACGCCGTAGCCAAGATAGACCAGCCACAGCTGATGGCTGGAAATGCCCAGCGAGCCGATGATGAACCCACCGCCCCACAGGATCGCGGCGACAACGCCGACCATGCGCGGGCCGACCTCTTCGAGCCACTTGCCCGCAAAGGCTGCGGCGAGGCCGAGAAAGACGATGGCCACGGAAAAGATCCACACCACCGAGCTGAGGCTCCAGTCATCGGCGCTGGACGCGACGACGCCCAGTTCGCGGGTCAGGGCCGGGTTGAACACCGACCAGGCATAGACCGAGCCGATGCACAGGTGGATGGCGATGGATGCCGGCGGCACGCGCCAGCGGTTGTATCCAGGTTCGGCGACGATATGGCTCTTGTGCAAGAAGCCCAACGCACCGTGTGAGGCGTTGCTCATGGATTGTCCTCCCTTTGATGTCCCCGGCGCGCCGTCCTCCCGACGTGCGTGGAGGCATGCAATGGCATGCGGAACCAGAAAAAGCTCTCGACCGCTTGCATCGTCAAGGTATTTTTAATAAATATATCAATGCTTTGATTGTCATTCCGTCTCCCCGCCCGGACGCTAGGGCGGTCTTTGTGTGTCATTCTTTCCGAGGGCCGACGCTTGCCCCGTGGGATTTCGCGACATTCTGTCCGGATCGCGCATCTGTGCATTTTCTTCGATCGGAAGCCTGACCACGAAGCGGCTGCCCTCTCCGGGCGTGGAATATGCCGTGATGGCTCCCCCGGCGCGACTCACGATCTGGCGGCTGATGGACAGCCCCAGCCCGGTGCCCTGCGTCTGTTTGGTGGTAAAGAATGGGTCGAAGATCCGGGCCAGCGTGTCGGGCGCGATCCCCGTGCCGGTATCCTGAACGGTCAGAACCACCTCCGCCCCGTCCTCAGCCGTAAGCACTCGCAGCACACCGCCGCCGGGCATGGCATGGACCGCGTTGAGGATCAGGTTCACGACCACCTGCTGCAATTCGGTGCGCGAGATATGCACCGACGACCGGCTGGCCGTCTCAAGGCTGCATCGGATGCCCGAGGCCTCGATCTGGTGCCTGGTCAGGACAAGACAATCACGAACCACCTCAGCCGGGTCTACGCTTTGATCTACGCCGGAATAGTCTTCTGGCCGGGCGAAATGCAGCAGCTTGGAGACGATCACCCCGATGCGATAGACTTGGTCGTCGATCAGGCGAAACTCCTCCTCCGCCGGGGCACCTGCCGCGCCAAGGTTGCTGCGCGCAAGATCGAGGTTGCCCTGGATCACCGCCACCGGGTTGTTGATCTCATGCGCCACCGAGGCGGTGATTTCCCCCACGGCGGCCAGTTTTTCCGACAGGATCAGACGTTCGCTCGTCTGTTCCAGTTGCCGGTGCGCCTTTTGCAATTCCTGCGTGCGCTCGGCGACCCGCTGTTCCAGCGTCTCGCCCCAGTGGCGCAATTCGCGGTCACGCTGTTCCAGCCGATCCAGAAGCCCATCGAAATGCCGTGCGACCTGCGCGATTTCGCTGTCAGTCTCGATCGGCGCGTTGCGCGCGCTCAGATCGCCATCTTCGACGCGGTCGATGGTGCGCATCATGCCTTCGAGCGGGCGAAAGATGTGCCCTGCCCATCGCAGGAACACCGGCACCGAGGCCAGCGCGATCAACACAAAGGCCAGCGCCAGCGTGATGACGGAATTCCGCTTTGCCGCGCTGAACGGCGTTTCGAGAAACCCGACGTAGAGCATCCCCACCGGCGTGCCAAAACTGTCGAAGATCGGCTCGTAGGCCGAGATATACCAGTCGTTCACCACAAAGGCGCGGTCGAGCCAGATCCGTCCTTCGCCCAGAACCTCCGCGCGCACCTCGGCAGAGACGCGGGTTCCCAGCGCGCGCACGTTTTCAAATAGGCGGACATTGGTCGAGATCCGGACGTCGTCTAGGAACAGCGTGGCCGTGCCCTGGCTGCCTTCTGGCAGGCTTTCGGCGCGGTAGACCAGGGCATTGATCGTATCGATGAAATCAAGGTTGCGGTTCAGCAGCATGCCACCCACCAGCGCCGCCCGCGTCCCGTCCGGCAGGGTCAACGGTGCGGCGGAATGGATGACCATCCCGCGGGTTTCGGCTGCGCGGCCTGTGCGCAGAGCCCCGCGCGTCGGAATCAAAGGAACCTCGGCCCGTTCCGACATCTCAGGCGACAGCGCCCGAAGCGTTCCGGCATCGAACACGTCGATGGCGCTGTGCCATTCACCATTCAGGGCCGCCTGCACGACCGGCCACTCAGAGGCACGCGCAACCCGCAGGAAATCCAGTCCCAGCCGCGCCCGTTCGCGTTCAAGATAGGCATCGGCGTCGCCCCCTTCGAGCGCGCGAAACAGCTCGACGGAGCGTGCGACCGCATCGACCCGTTCGCCGGATGTCTCGACCAAACGGCCAAGATATTGATCCGCGATGGTCAGGTCGCCCGTGACCTTGTTGACCAGTATGACGTCGACCTTGCCCGACCAGCGCAGGACGGTGCTGCCCAGTAGGATCGGCAAGTGAACCAGCATCGGCAGCAGCGCGATCACCAGCAGCCGCACCCGGACAGAGCGCAGGGCCGTGGGCAGGCGCGGCATCGACTACAACCCCCATGTCGCGCATTTGCGGTCGATGGTCTTGCGCGAGACGCCCAGTCGCCGCGCCGCCTCGGAGCGATTGCCGTCCAGCGCGTCGAGGGCGCGCAGGATCTCGCGCTTTTCCACGTCCTCCAGCAGGACGATGTCTCCGGGCGGGGCCACGGGTCCCAGTGTTTCCAGCAGGAACCGGCCAAAGATCAGCGCGCGTTCCACGAAATTGTGTAACTCGCGGATATTGCCGGGCCAATCGTGGCGCAGCATGGCCTGTCGCACGGCCGAGGACATCTCCACTTGAGGCAGGTTCAAAACGGCCGCGATTTCCGTCTGGAACAGGTCCGCCAGTTGCAAGATATCGGTTCCGCGATCTTTCAGCGGCGGCATTGCCAAGTCGATCACGTTGATCCGAAACAGCAGATCCTCGCGGAAACGGCCCGCCGCGACGGCCTCTTGCAACGGCTTGCTGGTCGCGATGACAAACCTGAGGTCAAGCTGCACGTCGCGCCCGGTTCCCATGGGGCGTATCACGCCGTCTTCCAGCACGCGCAGCAGCGCCGTCTGGGCGCTGGCCGTCAATTCGCTGACATCGTCAAGGAAAACCGTGCCGCCAGAGGCCTGCGCCAGCAAACCTTCGCATCCGGCCTGCGCGCCGGGGAAGGTGCCAGTGCCGTGTCCGAACAGTTCGTATTCGATCATGTCGGCGGGGATGGCTCCGCACTGGATCGGGACAAAGGGGGCCGCACCGCGCCCGGAATGGCCATGCAAATGGCGCGCGGCCACTTCCTTGCCCGACCCGGATGGCCCGGTGATCAGGACGGGCGTGGACAGGGGCGCAACCCGTTCCAGAAGGGCGCGCACCTCGGCGATCACCGGCGAGGCGCCGATCAGTTCCTTGCGGCGATTGCCGCTGGCGACCGTGTCCAGTTCACGCCGCAAAAGCGCATTCTCGCGCCGCAGCCGGGCCAGTTCGAGGCACTTGCGCAGGGCGTTCAGGATCTGGTTGGACCGGAACGGTTTGACGAGGAAATCCGACGCCCCGGCACGCATGGCGTCGATCGCGGTCTGCAGATCGGCATAGGCGGTGATCAGGATCGTATCGGTGAAACCACCCTTGGCGCGCCGCGCGCCGAGCCAATCGAGCCCCTTCTGCCCGGGCATGATGTTATCGAGCACCATCACATCGTATTGGCGGGAGTCCAGCAGCGTCTCGGCGGCCTGCGCATTCTCTGCACTGTCCACGCCACGGCACAGCGCCTGCAGCGTGTTGACAAGGAAGTGTCGCATCCCGGGTTCGTCATCGACGATCAGAATGCGCGCGCCGCGCAACGGGTCGGCTCCCGCGTGGGATGTGCCTGCCACTGTCATCTCCCCCTTTGCCCGACCAAAGGCAATACGCTAAATCATGCATTATTTCCGATGCGCCATATCCCTTGCGCCAAGGCTGCCAAAGTTCAAGCCTTTTAATCATCTGCTTTTCAAGACTATATTTTTGCCAAGCCGGAGAGTTTGCATGAGGCGGGGCGCCAACTTGCTGCATAATTTCCCGAACACTGATGGAGTTGCGAATGGATCTGCGTGAAAATGAACAATTTGTCCAACTCGCCCCCGCATCCGATGCGGCGCTGCGCTTTATTGGCCGGATCAGGGCACCGTGGACCACGCGCGAAGACTGTCCGCGGCAGGGGCGAATCGACGGGCCGGAATGCCGGATCGAGCTTGACCCCGACTGGCATGATGCGTTGGACGGGCTGGAGGCCTACCAGACCATCGAGGTGCTCTACTGGCTGGACCAAAGCCGTCGTGACCTGATCCGCCAAAGCCCGCGCAGTGATGGCAAGACTGTCGGCACCTTTGCCCTGCGCTCGCCCGCGCGGCCCAATCCGATCGGCACATCCAGCGTGCGCCTTCTGCGCATCGCGGACGGTGTGCTGCATGTGCAGGGGCTGGATTGCGTCGATGGAACGCCCCTGATCGACCTGAAGCCCGACCGCTGCGCCTTTACCCCGAAAGCGCCGGGACAGCCGGGTGACAGCCAGACGGCATAACCCCTTGGGAGGATATTCATGTTCAAAACGACACTTGTCGCTGCGCTTGTTGCGGCCACGATGACCCCCGCCATGGCGCAGGAGGTCACGCTTTATGCAGCGGGCAGCCTGAAGGCCGCGCTCTCGGACGTGGCGGAGGATTTCACACAGGCCACCGGCACGCCCGTCACCACCAGCTTTGGCCCCTCCGGTCTGATGCGCGAGCGGATCGAAAGCGGCGAGGCCGCCCATGTCTTTGCCTCGGCCAACATGCGCCACCCGCAAACGCTTGCGGATGCGGGCAAGGGCGGCGCGGTGACGCTGTTCGCCCGCAACCGGCTCTGTGCCCTGGCCCGGCATGAGGTCACGGTGTCGACCGATACTCTGCTCGACGTCATGCTGGACAAGGGCACCCGACTGGGCACCTCGACACCCAAGGCCGACCCGTCGGGCGACTATGCCTTTGCCCTGTTCGACAAGTCAGGCCATGCTGACACGCTCAAGGGCAAGGCGCTGCAACTGACCGGCGGGCCGGACAGTGCCAAGCCGCCGCAGGGGCGCAACAATTACGCTTGGGTGATGGACAGCGATCAGGCGGATGTCTTCCTGACCTATTGCACCAACGCGGTCCTGGCGCAGAAGGAAGTGCCCGACCTTCAGATCGTGCCTGTCCCCGAAGCGCTGTCGGTTGGCGCGGATTACGGCCTGATCGTGCTGAACGATGCGCCCGAGGGCGCGCAGGCGCTGGCCGACTACATCCTGTCGCCCGCAGGTCAGGCCGTTCTGGGTGACTATGGTTTCGACATGGTGAACGGAGGCTGAGATGCGCTACCTTCTGATGATCATCGCGCTGCTGGCGCTGCCTGCGCACGCCCGCAGTGTGACGGACAGCGCTGGCCGCGTGGTCGAGGTGCCGGATGAGGTCACCACCGTCTTTGCCGCCGGCCCCCCGGCCTCGGTGCTGGTCTATGTGCTCAAGCCCGAGGCGCTGACCGGCTGGCCGCGCGCCTTGCGCCCCGAGGAACGCGCCTACATCGCCGAGCCCTACCGCGACCTCCCCGAAACCGGCCGCCTGACCGGGCGTGGCGGCGAGGCAAACCTGGAACGGGTGCTGGAGATCAAGCCTGACCTGATCGTCGATTTCGGAAGCGTCCGCGACACCTACACCGACCTTGCCAACCGGGTGCAGGAGCAGACCGGCATCCCCTACCTGCTGATCGACGGGCGGTTCGACAACACGGCCGAGGCGCTGCGCATTCTGGGCGAGGCATTGGGCGTGCCTGAACGCGGCGAAACTCTGGCGCAGGATGTCGAGGCGCGTTTTGCCCGGCTCGACGCACTGCTGGCCGAGGTGCCCGAGGACGACCGCCCGCGCGTCTACCTTGCCCGTGGCCCCGAAGGGCTGGAAACCGGCATGAAGGGCTCGATCAACACCGAGATCATCGAACGCGCCGGGGGCCGCAACGTGGCCGACGATGGCGGCGCGACGCGGGGGCTGGTGAATGCCTCGATGGAGCAGTTGATCCTCGCCAATCCCGACACCATCGTGACCTGGGATCGGAACTTCTTTCCATCGGTGTTTGACGACCCGCTGTGGCAGGGCATCGACGCGGTGCAGACCGGGCGTGTCTACCTGTCGCCCACCGCGCCCTTTGGCTGGATCGACCGGCCGCCGTCGCTCAACCGGATGATGGGGCTGCACTGGATGGCGGGGCTGATGTATCCTGACCGCTGGCCCGAACGAAACGGGGGCGATCTGCGCGAGGATACCCGCGCCTTCTACAAGCTATATTATCATGTCGATCTCAGCGACGACGAACTGGAAAGGCTGCTCGAATGGGCCGAGGGACGACCGCCGATGTAAGCCTGCCACGACCCGGCCTGACACGGACGGGGATGCTGGCGCTGGTGCTGGTCGCGCTGGCCTTTGGCGCAGTGATGATCGGGCCCTACGGGCTGACACCGGGACAGGTGTTTTCCGCGCTGCTGGGGCAGGGCGACCGGCAGGCGCAGATCGTGGTCTGGAACATCCGCCTGCCACGCGTGGGTGCTGCACTTCTGGTGGGCGCGGCCTTGGCGGCGGCGGGGGCGACCTATCAGGCGCTGTTCCGCAACCCGTTGGTCTCGCCGGATATCCTTGGCGTGTCGGCGGGCGCGGGACTCGGCGCGGTGGCGGGCATCTTCCTGTCGCTTCCCGTCGCGGCGATTCAGGCGTCGGCCTTTATCGGTGGCATGGCAGCGGTGGGCGTGGTCATGCTGGTCGGCGCGATGGTGCGCCACACAGACCGGACCTTGACGCTAGTGCTGCTTGGGGTCGTGGTTGGCGCGCTGGCGGGGGCAGCGACCTCCTTGCTCAAGGTCATGGCCGACCCCTATGACCAGCTTCCGGCGATCACCTTCTGGCTGCTTGGCTCTCTCGCCTCGATCACGACACGCGACATTCTGCCCGCGCTGCCGATGGTGCTGGTCGGTCTGCTCCCGCTGGCGCTGCTGCGCTGGCGCATCAACGTGCTGTCGTTGGGCGACGAAGAGGCCCGCGCACTGGGGGTCGAGGCCGGGCGCACGCGCCTAATCGTGATCGCCGCCGCAACGCTGATCACCGCCAGCGTGACCGCCCTGGCCGGGGTCGTCGGCTGGGTCGGGCTGGTGATCCCGCATATCGCGCGGATGCTGGTGGGCCCCGGCTTTGGTCGCCTGCTGCCCGCGTCGGTGCTGATCGGCGCGGGCTATCTTCTGCTGGTCGATACTCTGGCGCGCACCATCGCGGCGGTCGAAGTGCCTCTCGGCGTGCTGACCGCCGTCATCGGCGCGCCGTTCTTTGTCTGGCTGCTGGCGCGCGGCAGCCGGGGGTGGTCGTGATGCTGGAGGCACGCGACCTGTCGATCGGGCATGGCAAGACCCCCATCGGCGCGGGACTGGACGTGGCGATCCGGCCGGGCGAGATCCTTTGCCTGCTGGGTCCAAACGGCTGTGGCAAGACCACGCTGTTCCGCACGCTGATGGGGTTGCTGCCCGCGCTTGACGGCACCGTACTTCTGGGCGACCAGCCGATCACCGCGCAGACTAGGGCAGAGATCGCCCGCCTCATCGCCTACGTCCCGCAGGCTCACGCGCCGCCCTTCCCGTTCGAGGCGCTTGAGGTCGTGCTGATGGGGCGCACCGCGCGGCTGGGGGCCTTTGCCCAACCCTCGGCCTCAGACCGCGCCGCGGCGCGAGCTGCCATGGACCGTCTTGGCATCGGGGAACTTGCCCGCCGCGATTATTCCCGCCTGTCCGGAGGCCAGCGGCAACTGGTCCTGATTGCCCGCGCGCTGGCGCAGGACACACAGCTGATCGTCATGGATGAGCCCACCGCCAGCCTCGATTTCGGCAATCAAGCGCAAGTGCTGGCGCAGATCGAAACCCTCGCCCGCGAAGCCGGGACCGAGGGGCGCGGCGTGATCCTGTCAACCCATGACCCCGATCAGGCCTTTGCCCTGAATGCCCGCGTCCTGCTGATGAGCCGCGGCGGCGTGCTGGCGGATGGCGCGGCGGCCGAGGTGCTGACCGACGCGACGCTGAGCGCGGTCTACGGCCTGCCTGTTACGGTCGAGACAACCCACTCGGGCCGCCGCGTCTGCCTGCCGTCGCTGCGTCAGTCCGCGCCGACCATGACATCCGATGCCTTGACGATGGCGTAGGCGGTCTTGCCAACCTCGAGCCCCAGTTCCTCGACCGAGGCATTGGTGATCATCGCCGTGACGATCACCGCCCCGCCAAGGTCGATCTGGACGGTGGCATTGACTGCGCCCTTGTCGATGCCGACCACCGTTCCGGACAGTTTGTTGCGTGCGCTGAGTTTCATGGTTTTTCCTCGTATGCTGAATTTTCTCCCTCTTCAGGGTATGATGTGGGCGGGTAATTGCAATGGGGCGGGACAGAATGGCTGAATCACGCGGACATGCATTCCGCCTCGACCCGCGCGAGGCAAACGGCGCCTTGGGCGATATCGGAACGCTCTTGCCGTTGAGCCTTGGCGCCATCGCGCTGGCAGGCCTGTCAGCGCAGATGGTGCTGGCTGGGTTCGGCCTGTTCTACATCGCCACCGGCCTTGTCTACAGGCTGCCCATCCCGGTGCAACCGATGAAGGCCGTCGCCGCCGTGGCGCTTCTGGGCGTGGTGTCCCCCGCCGAGATCGCGCTGAGCGGGGTGTTGATCGGGCTGGTTCTGCTTGTTCTGGGCGGAACGGGGCTGATTGATCGGATCGCGCGGCTCGTCCCGCAATCCGTGTTGTCGGGGCTGCAATTGGGGCTTGGCCTGTCGCTGGGATGGGTCGCGGTCTGGCTGATGCTGGACAACTGGCTGATCGGTGTGCTGTCGCTCGGGGTGGCGCTCTGGGCGCTGCATGCGGGCACGCATGCGGCGCTGCTTACGATTTGCGCGGGCGTCGCGCTTGGGTTGATCACAGGCCAGCCCGACGCGCGCATGTCACAGGCCGCACAATGGTCCATGCCCTTCGTCGATGCCGAGGGCCTGCGCCGCGCCGTCACCGACCTTGCCCTGCCGCAACTCTCCCTGACGCTGACCAACGCGGTCTTTCTGACGACGCTTGTCGCCAGCGACCTGTTCGGGGCACACGCTGGGCATGTCACCCCGCGCAAACTGTGCCTGACCACCGGCCTGGCCAACCTGCTGCTGGCACCGCTGGGGGCGCTGCCCATGTGCCATGGCGCAGGCGGTGTCGCGGCACATCATCAGTTTGGTGCCCGAACGGGTGCGGCCCCCTGCATGATCGGCATCCTGCTGGTCGGAGTCGCAATCCTGCCGATCCCCGTGCAGGGTGCCGTCCTCTCAGCCATTCCAACGGCGACCCTTGGCGCGCTGCTGCTGATCGCGGCGTGGTCCCTTGCCATCAGTCGCCGCTTGATCGACGCCCGCCCGTCGTGCCGCCCGGTCATCGCGGCGACGGCTTTGGCCACAGTCTTCCTGAACCCGCTTCTGGGCCTTTTCGCCGGCACCGTGGCCGAGCTGATCCGCAAGGTCGTCATTTCGAAGTTCATGACCCAGCGACGATAGCAAAGGTCCGCTTTAGGGATTCCGCGCTGCGGCATTGCCAAACGCTCATATGTCCGGAAAGGGCCGTTCACGTCGCTAGTATGCCGATCGGACCCCGCATGGCACATGCCTCTATCTTCGCTTGCAGCGAATGGCGACTTCGCTTCCGATCCAGAAACGGCTATGGAGCCGCGTATGGCAACACGTG